>JAIXXZ010000011.1 GCA_027490465.1 Oxalobacteraceae bacterium | reverse complement strand
TGAATTTACAAATTCTTCAGTGTGACCGTGTAATGGAATTGAGAAAATAAAACTAAAAAATAATATCTTCGATTTCATTTGACCTTGGAACCTATCTCGTTAGTCCGCTTGTGGTGTTGACAGCCCTTGCCATCGACCTAACCAGATAGGTTCTAAACACGATAGTTTTCTCATATATGAAATCTATCTAAGAAAGCACTGATTAAGTAAACCCCGAAACTATTGTGGCAAGTTCAATGACACCGAGCCCTTGATTTTGCAGGTCCCCGCGTCGCAAGGCCGCGCTGGCGCGCCAGGAAACATGGTTTTATTAAGCACTTCCCTCACATGCAGATCAAGCAAGCACGACTCGGAAGGTGATGGGTGCTTCACTGTTTCATGGGGCGTCAGCCCGGCTGTTTGATGCGTGGGCTGACTGTACGGCATGCGATAAGGATTGGACTTATGGCTGCAGTCGCTGCCGGGTCCAGTGCATATCGTCGCCGCGCGTATAAACCACGCGATCATGCAGACGGGAGCGTCTGCCTTGCCAGAATTCCATCCAGTCGGGCGTCAATCGATAGCCGCCCCAGTGCGCGGGGCGCGGTGGGTTATCGCCGAATTCTGCGCCGGCTTCATCGAATTTTTTTTCCAGTGATTCGCGGCTGTCTATTGGTTTGCTTTGCATTGAGGCGATCGCGCCCAGCCGGCTCTTGATGGGCCGAATCTGGAAATAGGCATCGCTCTCCGTTGGGTCAACCCGTTCCACACGACCTTCGATGCGTACCTGCCGCTCCAGCTCGACCCAGTGAAATGTGATGGCTGCGTGCGGATTCTGCAGCAGATCCTCTCCCTTACGGCTCTGATAATTGGTGTACCAGGTAAAGCCGCGCGCATCAAAATCCTTCAGCAGAACAATACGTAGTGAGGGTCTGCCGCTGCTGCCCACAGTCGCCAGACTCATCGCATTCGGCTCGGGGAGTTCCGCCGACAAGGCCTCCTGAAACCAGTGACCAAACTGGATGATGGGGTCAGGATCGGCATCGTGTTCGGAAAGTGTGGCCTGGCTATAGTCGCGGCGAAGATCAGCGATGGACATGGTAGTAAGCGTGTGAGTTAATGAAGTGAATGAACAAAAAGTGTTTATGAAGCCGAACTGAAACGTTTGAATGCCTTGCGCGCTGCCAGCGGCACGCCGCACGCAATGATCGCAGCCAGGCCCCAGAATACGGCAAATTGTCCCAATGCTGTGCCGGCCGCGCCAAAAGCGATTGGCAGCATGACGGCGCTGGCATTGCCGATGGTGGCGCGTATGCCAATCGCTTCGGCGCCCCGGCCCGCTGGTGCATTGTGATGCAGCAGTGCCAGTACATTCGGTTGGCCTGTTCCCAGCGCAAGGCCCAGACCTGCGGCGGCAATGGCCATCGTGAGCGGCTGCTGCATGAAGGGGAACATGAAATAACAGGCCGTCGCTGCCGTCAGCGCGCCGGTGAGAATTTGCCATTCCTTGAAATGCCGAACGATGCGTGGCATCGCCAATCGCACTACAAAGGTCGCTACTGAAAACGTCGCCAGAATCATGCCTATGGTCGACGCGGAAAAGCCCAGCTGCGAGCCGCGTATCGGCGTGACGAAGGTAAACAGATCCCAAGCGGCGGCCAGCAGAATGCCGACGACATAAATGCGCCGCATTTCGGGATCCAGCAGCATTTTAAAAGCACTGCCTTTGCGTGTACTCGTTGGCGCACTGTGCAGCGGCAGATCGCGCAGGGCACCGCTGGCGGCCAGAATAAAAGCCGTTAGCGTAAATGCGCCGCAGATCAGATAGGCGACCGAGTAGTGTGCGTGATCAATCGCAAAACCGGCAATCAGCGGACCTGTAAACGCCGAGACGGAAAACCCCAGGGACAGACGGCTAAAGTTGGCTGCTCGTTCGTCCGGCGTCGACAGCGTACCCACCGCATGCTGAGTACCGATGAAGATCGCCATGAAACCGGTGCCTATCAATACGACGGCGACATACAAAATGCCCAGACCCGGTACCGTCGCTGCCAGTGTTACACCCACCGACGCAAGCGCGCAGCCTGCCATCAACGGCCGACGCACGCCGATGCGATCAATCACGCGCCCCATGGGTACGGCGAGGAACATCGGCACGAAGGCAAACAGTGCAATCAGCGTCCCGACCGTGAACTCGGAGGCATGCAGCGACAGCGCATACAGCGCTGTAGTAACGCGCGCAGCGGCCAGCGCCACGTGGGCAGTGACGGCGACACCAATCAGCATCAACAAGGGAGAGGGGCGGTGCACAGGTTCGCAGAGTCAGAAGCAAGGGACTCTAGTTTAAGTGAGTGCCGGGTCTGCTGTCCGTTAAAATGCGGACATGGCCAGTATTCTTCCTATTTCAGCTGCAAATACCGACGATATTGATTTCGAGCGGCGCTTCGGCGGCATTGCGCGTTTGTACGGTGATGCCGCACTGGCTGCATTCCGTAATGCCCATGTCTGCGTAATTGGTGTGGGCGGCGTGGGCTCCTGGGCGGTGGAGGCGTTGGCCCGGAGTGCCATCGGGCAGATCACCCTGATCGATCTGGACCATCTCGCTGAATCGAATGTGAATCGTCAGATTCATGCGCTCACCGATACCCTGGGCAAAGCCAAGGTCGGCGCACTGGCCGAGCGTATCGCGCAGATCAATCCCTCTTGTCACGTCAACGAGATTGAAGATTTTGTCACTGAGGATAATCTCGCCAGTCTGATCGAGCCGGGTCGTTTTGACTATGTGATTGATGCGATCGACAATGCGCGCGCAAAGACGGCTCTGGTGGTGCACTGTCGTGCGCATCAGATCCCCTTGCTCATGATAGGCAGTGCCGGTGGCCAGATTGATCCCACCCGTATCGCGATTGTGGATTTATCCCGCACCGAGCAAGAGCCTCTGCTAGCGCGCGTGCGCAAGCGCTTGCGCGCACATCATGGCTTCCCGCGCGGCACAAAAAATAAATTCGGCGTTGACGCCGTGTATTCCACCGAGCCGCTGCGTCATCCTGAGTTGTGTGCGACGGATGAAGATGCTCCCGGTATTACGGGGCTCAATTGCGCAGGTTATGGCTCCGCCGTGGTCGTGACTGCGAGCTTTGGTTTTGTTGCGGCAGGATTTGTATTGCGCAAGCTGGCCGAGAAAGCCGGCTGATATTTATCCTGTGAGTCGTTCTCTCAGCGACACATAAGACACACCGCCCGGTGTGGACGTCGAAGCAATCAATGCAATACGTCTGACTTGCCACACGATGGATTGCGCATCCGCAACGGCTGGCGCTGTTGCATCACGCGCCAGCGTGATATGGGGCTTGAATCCCGCTGCGGCCTTCAGTGGCACATTGAACTGCACCAGCTTTTCCATCAAGCTACCCTGCAAATCAAGCAGCGCTTGTGACGCGCTTGATGGCCCTGCCCAGGCGACTTGCGGTTTTTGGAAATAGCCAAAACGATTAATTTCCAAGGTCATTGCGTTGAACGGTAATTCATCCATCACCTGATGCAGTACTGGCAGAAGACCGCGCGATTGCTGACCCAGAAACGCCAGAGTCATATGTAAATTTTCAGGTATGACTTTTCGGCCATTCACCTGAGACTGTAGCGCAACCAATCGTTTGCGAATATCCTCATCGGGCCATAGGGCATAAAACAATCGCAGCGAGTCACCTGGAGATTTCATCTCTGTTCAGAGCGAGGCACGTCTCAGTCGCAGCGCATTGGCAATCACCGATACTGAAGAAAAACTCATCGCCGCGCTGGCAATCATCGGTGAGAGCAGCAGGCCCAGCCAAGGGTACAAGACACCTGCCGCAATCGGCACGCCCACAAAGTTATAAACGAAGGCAAAAAAGAGATTCTGCCGAATATTGCGCATGGTCGCGCGTGACAATTGTCTTGCCTTGACGATACCCCTCAAATCGCCTTTGACCAGCACAATGCGCGCGCTGTTCATCGCGATATCGGTACCGGTACCCATGGCAATGCCCACACTGGCTTCAGCCAATGCCGGTGCATCATTGATGCCATCACCGGCCATCGCAACGATCTTGCCTTGTTGCTGCAATGTCTGCACATGACGGTATTTTTCTTCAGGCAAAACTTCGGCATGTACAGTATCGATGCCCAGTTCTGCGGCGACAGCGCGCGCGGTCGTTAGGTTATCGCCAGTCAGCATCACGATCTTCACACCTTCTGCGTGGAGCTGACGTATGGCTTCGCGAGTTTCGGGTTTGATGGTGTCGGCAACACTGATCACACCGGCCAGTTTCTGCTCAACCGCGACAAACATCACCGTATGTCCCATCGCACGCAATTCATCCGCTTTGTGTGCGAGTGACGTGATATCGACGCCGGCTTCCTTCATCAGCAGTGCATTGCCTAGCGATACCGCATTGCCATCAATATGGCCACGTACGCCTTTGCCGGTGATGGCGCTGAAGCCGGTGACAGGCAAGATGGGCAGGTTCTGCGCTTTCAGATGCACAAGGATGGCGTGCGCCAGCGGATGCTCGCTCATGTTTTCCAGTGCTGCTGCGAGTACCAGCACATCGGCGCGCGCGAAACCTTCACTGGCAACGATTTGCTGTACCTTCGGTGCGCCTTCGGTGAGCGTGCCTGTCTTGTCCACGATGAGCGTGTCGATTTTTTCCATCAGTTCCAGCGCTTCGGCATCCTTGATCAGCACGCCTTCACGCGCACCGCGACCAATACCCACCATGATCGATATCGGTGTCGCTAGTCCGAGTGCGCAGGGACAGGCAATGATGAGCACCGACACCGCTGCCACCAGTCCATTCGTCAGTCCCGGTGCAGGCCCCGCCACTGCCCACACGATGAAGGACAGTGCGGCAGCCGCAATGACTGTAGGTACAAACCAGCCCGATACACGATCCGCCAGCTTTTGTATTGGTGCACGCGAGCGTCCTGCCTGATTCACCAATTGCACAATGTGAGAGAGCAAGGTATCTGCACCAATTTTTTCAGCACGCATCACGAAAGCACCCTGCTGATTGACCGAGCCTGCGATGACTTTACTGCCTGCGATTTTTTGAACCGATATGGCTTCGCCCGTCAGCATGGATTCATCCACGGTGGATTCACCCTCGGTGACGACACCGTCAACGGGTAGGTTGCCACCGGGTCGTATGCGCAGCAGATCGCCGATCTGTACCTGATCCAGCGACACTTCGCGCTCGCTGCCATCAGCATTCACTTTGATGGCCGTTGTGGGCGCCAGCGCGAGGAGTGATCTCACTGCGGCATTGGTTTTGGATCGGGCGCGCAATTCCAGTATCTGACCCAACAACACCAGCGACACGATGACAGCCGCCGCTTCGAAATACAGCGGTGCCATGCCGTTCATTCGAAATGCGTCGGGCAGTACCTGTGGAAAAAGCAGTCCGATTGCACTGAACAGCCAGGCCGCCATCACACCCATCGCGATCAGACTGAACATATTCAAATGGCCGTTCTTGAATGAGCGTGCGCCACGCTCGAGAAACGGCCAGCCGAACCAGAACACCACGGGTGTGGCGAGCAGACCCTGCAGCCAGGCATGGGTGGTGTGACCAAGCAGTGCGGCACTGTCGACACCGATCAATTCACTCATGCTCAAAAACAGCAGTGGCAGCGACAGCGCAAGACTGAACCAGAAGCGTCGCGTCATATCGTCAAGTTCAGTCGTGTCTTCTTCCATCGTCGCCTGCATGGGCTCGAGTGCCATGCCGCAGATAGGGCAGGAGCCGGGCCCCACTTGCTTGATTTCCGGATCCATCGGGCAGGTATAGATCGCATCGGCGGGACCTGTGGGCTCGTTTTTTCGATCCGGCGAGAGATAGCGCATCGGATCGGATTTGAATTTACTCACGCAACCGGTGCTGCAGAAGTAGTAGGTCTGGCCCGCATGAACGGCCGACTTGTCCGGATTGGCAGCGGCTTTCATGCCGCAGACCGGATCCGTGTAGGGCTTGTCTTCGGGGGCGGCAGCTGGCACGGACGTGCCACCACGACGCTGCACTTCACGTATCAGCGGTTTGGCCGGGGATGTTTGCGGGCGGCGTAATTCGGTGGATTTCATGGGTCAGTCCCGGTTGAACAAGATCAGATTGTCGCTCGTAGTTTTGCCGGGAAGGTCCCAAAAGATTGCAATAAATCAAATTTTGAGTGATTTGAGGCTTGGGTGTACCAGCGCTTTTCAGTTGCTGAGGAGCTTATTTGTTAATAAAAAGACACATAACTTAGTACATTTGCACTATATCGCTGAGTCTCCGATGCTACGTACACTGCAACCAATGACAAATTTACAACATTTGTCAGAGGGCTGGGCGCCGATCTACCCCGCAGTCGATGGGGATCGGATTCCCGGCTCACCTCAACGGTTCACCTTTTTATTCTGGAGATTTCTCATGCAATTCCTCATTGATAAAACCAAAGCCTTCTTTGCAGATGAAGCCGGCGCGGCGGCACTGGAATACGGTCTGCTCGCAGCGCTGATCGCTGCCGTTATTGCCTTGGCCGTGGGTGGCATCGGCACCCAACTCAACGCCATATTTACCTACATTCAGGGAAAACTGATCACACCGGCTGCTTAAAAAGGTTGGCTGAGATCACGCTACGTGGAACAGGCAGGTCACAACCTGCCTTTTTCCAAGGTGTGTCGCTTGCCCGCTGCCCGTGATGCAACGGGCTATGAATCGAATCTACAGAGAGCGCTACATGATGCCTTTCTTTACCGATGTCTCGCTTGCCTCTTATGCCGTTGCCGGTCTGCTGATCGTCGCAATCCTCGCGGCCTGGCATGACTGGTTTCAATGGCGCATACCCAATCGTTTGCTGGCGGCCAGCTGTGCCGCGGCCCTGATGCTGGCAGCGTTTGCGCCCGGTAGCCACGGGCTCGCGTATTCACTTGCAGGTGGTTTTCTGGGATTTGCGCTGATCTGGCCTTTCTATTGGAAGGGCGGTATGGCACCCGGCGATGTGAAATTGCTGGCGACACTGGGGCTGTTCGCCGGTCCCGCGGCGGTCATTGACATTGCGCTGATCAGTTTTTTTATCGGGGGGCTGTGGTCGGTCATCTTGCTGCTCAACCGCACCACTACCGGTGGATTGGTATACGCCCGCATCAGATCAATGCCCTGGCATCTACTGAATTTACCGCAACGCGACCCAATACCACGAACCTATGTGACTTCGCGAGGTGTCATTCCCTATGGTGTCGTGATCGCGCTAGGCGTGGTTATAAAGATATGCCTGATCTGGTCGTCATGATCGAGAAAAAAATTGCAAGACACAAAGCGCCAATTGCATGAAAGGTGGAACAAGCAATGAAAAATACAAGAACCTGGATCATGTTGGGGGTGGCTGTTGTCTGTGGTCTGCTCGCAGTACTACTTGCGGCAAAGTGGTTAACGAGGCAATCAACGCGAGGCATCGAACGTATTGCCGTCGCAGCCACTGATATCAGCCTCGGGCAGCGACTCACGCCTGATCTTGTGAAGCTCGTAGACTGGCCCGCCTCCAGTACACCGCCGGGTGCGCATAAAGACATGGCTGCGCTGGATGGTCGCGTACTGCGCACCAGCTTGTTGCGGGGAGAGGCAGTCGTCGACGCCAAGCTCGCGCCCTTAGGTACTACGGGTGGCTTATCGGCGGTCATTGGCGAAGGTCGACGCGCAATGACGGTCAGAGTCAATGATGTGATTGGTGTTGCGGGATTTGCGTTACCGGGAAATTATGTCGACATCCTTGTCAACACCCAGCGCGATAACGACAACAATTCCGCACGTGATAGACAGATATCCAAGATTGTTCTTGAGCGAATTCTTGTACTGGCGGTTGCACAGGACGTCGGACGCGATGAAACCAAGCCGCGCGTCGTCAACGCGGTCACTCTCGAGGTGACCCCAGAGCAGGCGGAAAAACTCGATCTTGCGCGCAGCGTTGGCAGTCTCTCGCTGGTATTGCGCAATCAGTTGGATCCCCAGGCAGCAAGTACAGAGGGTGCGATGAAATCCTCTCTTCTGGATGAACGAGCAGTGCTTATTCCGCAAAATAAACTCGGCAATCATTCGGCGTCACCGACTTCAAACAAGAAGCAATCAAGACAAGTAATAAATGAAAAAAAATCCCCGGTCGTTACGACAGAAGATCAAAAAACATCTGAAATAAAATCCTTGCCAGTAGCAACACCTGCGGTAAATAACGCTGCCGCAATATCTGAAATTTCAAAACAAGCAGCGACCATAAAAGCCACCGAGGTCAGTGCTGCAGAAAATAACCAGGTATCTGAAAAGAAAATAGTGCCAGTCGCAACGCCTGCTGCCAACGTCGCTGCTCCAATACCGCAACTATTTTGTGTTGGTGTCATTAATGGATTGAGAAATTCCACCGAGTGCTACTGAACTCCCGCAACTATACGAACAAGAGGAGAAACATCATGCTGCAACGTCGCGCAAAGCAGAGAATGCTGATGGCTATGAGTCTAATGATGTCATCCGTATCAGGCTGGTCAGAGGACAGTGACCAGAATACGAACGAACGTGAATCGCGCCCCAGTCCCGGGAAGCTCACACCCGCCACAATGAACAGCTTGCCGGGCTTGAGCTGCAATGGCGAGGCCGTATCGCCTGCAAAGATGACACTGCCCATCGGGAAATCAACGCTATTGCGCTTGCCTGAAGAGGTCACCAACCGCACCCTTGCCAATCCTTCCGTCGCTCAGGCAATGCTGGTAGCGCCCGCGACTCTCTATTTGCTTGGCGTTGAGGTAGGCACCACCAATATGATCTTGCAGGGGAAAAGCGGTAAGTGCACGGCGATCGATGTCACCATCACCATGGATCCCGCCGCACTGCAGGCAACGCTGTCAGAGCTCATGCCTGAGGAAAAAAATATACGCGTCAGCGCTGCTGCTGACAGCCTGGTGCTAAGTGGCACGGTGACGGATGCGATGGTCGCTTCCCGAGTCTACGATCTGGCACTGGCTTTTGTACGGCGCCCAGCCTCAATGAGCGCAGCAGCACAGCAGGAGGGCATGGCTAATGCCAGCGGCGGCAACATGCAAACTACCTTGTCAACGAATCCGGCCTTGCAGCAATTACGCATCATAAATTTATTGCAGGTGACAGCAGCACAGCAGGTCATGCTCGAAGTGAAAGTCGCCGAGGTTTCAAAAATCCTGTTAGACAAACTGGGTGTGAACGTGACCGGCTCACCCACCAGCGGCTCGGTCACCTACAATATTTTGTCGAATTTTCTGACCGGATCGGCGGGTACGGTCGGTGTCAATCGTGCTTCAGGCTCAGGCGTGAATCTGGATGCGGAAAAAAAAGACAGTCTGATCAAAATTCTCGCTGAGCCGAACGTCATGGCCATCAGTGGACAGGAGGGCAGCTTTCTGGCGGGTGGTCGTATCCTCATTCCGGTTGGGCAGGATGTGGTCGGCGGCTTTGGCCGCGTCACTCTGGAAGAAAAAGAATTCGGTGTGGGACTCAAGTTCACACCGACCGTACTTTCCGGTGGTCGCATCAATCTGCGCGTCTCACCCGAAGTCTCCGAACTCTCGCGCGAGGGTATAGGCATCAGTTCGGTCAATGGCAGCCGCTCCGTACTGCCACTCATCACCACGCGACGCGCATCGACAACGGTACAGCTGGCAGATGGCCAAAGCTTTGCGATTGGCGGGCTGATCAAAAATAACGTTACCGCCAATATCAAAGCTTTTCCAATCCTCGGAGAAATTCCGATTCTGGGTGCGCTCTTTCGCAGTAGCGATTTTCAGCGTGACCGTACCGAGCTTGTATTTATCGTGACACCAAGATTGGTGAAGCCGCTGCCTGCAGATTATCGACTGCCTACGGATGGCGTGCTTGATCCCTCGCGCAAAGATCTCTTTATTGATGGCAAATTGGAAGGTGGCAGTCAACCGCGATCTCAGGATGGTGCCCGCGGATTTGAACTGAAGTGATTCAATGTCAAATTTTAAAAACCTTCTTTCAAATCAGCGAGGAAATCAAAATGAAAGTAATTCGTCATACCCAAGATTTCAGCAAATTCATCCTGTCTTTTATCTCTTTGGCTATGTTGTGCGCTTGTGTTCCGACGACACCGCAGTGGGACAAACAATTTGGCGATTCTGTCAGGCAGACACGAACACAGCAAATCATGTATCCACAGGCTGGAGGTGATGCACCTGTCAATGGTGTCGATGGTGCGGTGGCACGCGAATCCATAGGACGCTATCGCAGCAGCTTCCGCGAGCCACCCCCAGCAGCAGCACCGCTTATGACGGGTACCGGACGCTGATGATCATGAGTGCACCCGGTTTCAAGGTCCCACGACCATCTCGTCGATTGCAAGTTGCGCGACAAGGTACGCAGGGTGGTGCCGTAGCGATCGTAGTCGCCATTGCGCTGATCGCCATGGTGGGAGTGGTGGGTTTGGCGCTCGATCTTGGAAAGTTGTATGTTGCGCGTGCCGAATTGCAGAATGCTGCCGACGCCTGTGCGCTAGCTGCCGTGCACTCGCTCAATGGCGCAACGACGCGTCAGCTCGAGATAGCCGAAGCAGCAGGCCTGACTACAGGCCTGCGTCACAAGGTGCAGTTTCAGACTAATACTGCAAGCCTGCACCAGAATGCCAGCATCGCGTTTGCAGAGCGTGTAGATGGGCCTTGGCAATTGAAAAATGCGCTGGGTCCCGGTGATCCCGGCATATTGCGCATGCGCCATGCACGATGCACGATCACCGAGAGTGACATTGAAACCTGGTTTATACACGTGCTCAATACATTGCCTGGTGTTGCAATCGGCAGGCAACAAGTCGCTGCCAGTGCTGTTGCTTCATTACTCAATTCGCAAACAACCTGTGCGATACCCGTTGCGATATGTGCTGAGCAACTAACAGCTGATCCTCGAATCGGTCAATGGGTCAAGGGCGTGAATTCACCTTCAGACGACAGCACCAGTAACTTTCGCTGGGTAGATCTGGATATGAGTAGCAAGAACTCCAGCACACGCGACATCGCCGATATACTGTCCGGCAATGGTGCTTGTGAGTTGCCAGTGACAGGCATGGAGGTTGGTGCCACAGGCGCGCGTCTGAGCTTGTCCAATGAATGGAATACGCGTTTTGGAATTTATCAGGGTGGCGCCTATTCAGCAGAGAAAAATCCTCCGGATCTTTCAGGTTATGCGTACACCACCATCACCTGGCCTGCAGCGTCGGATGGCAGTCGATCGAATGCCTTTCAGGATTTCATCAGCAAGCGATCTTCAAATACGCCTTATCAAGGCGATTCGCTGGCAGGCCTTAAAACCGGCAGTGGACCCGGTCTGAAGGCAAGCTTGGTTAACTATGGCAGCCTGCGGCGACTGGCACCAGCGCCTGTCGTCAACTGCAGTGATTTTCAAAAAGGTACTCAAAAAGCTCCGATACAAGACTGGGCCTGCATGTTCATGCTGCATCCGATCAACCGGGGTGCCGGCGCAGGTAACAGTAACGGTAACGCAAAAAATGCCAAGCCGCCAGGCAATGACGAATATATGTATCTTGAATATCGCGGCAAGGCGAGTGATCCAGGCAGCCCTTGTGCGTCCACGGGTTTGCCCGGTGATGTGACTGGTACTGGCCCGCTGGTGCCGGCACTGAGCCGATAAGTCCATGCGCCAATTTTCAACTCTCCATCAGCGTCGCCAGCGGGGTGTTGCGTCCGTTGAATTTGCGCTTTTAATCGTGCCTTTGCTCATGGTCGCCTTTGGCGTGCTTGAATATGGCCGTCTTTTGTATCACTACGACACAGTTGTCAAATCGGCGCGTTCTGCGGCAAGGTTGATTGCACAGAGAAATCCGGACGAACCATCCAGCTATACAACCGCCTTGTCCGAAGCGCGTTGCCTCGCCGTCTATGGCGTACTTCAATGCACCCAAAATCAAGAACCTCTTGTACCGGGACTACAACTATCGGATGTCAGGATTTGTGACCGAAGCTCCGTGAACGATTGCGATGGCTTGTCTATTAATGATGTCAAAAATGTCTCCACCGGAAGCGATACAGGTACCTTGAACCTGGTCATAGTTCGCATCACCGGCTATGAGTTCAGATTTCTCGGATTACCCTTTACAGGCGCGGGTAGCAGTTTGGTATTTCAACCCATCCAATCCGTCATGAGGCAAGGTCTGTGAGAGCTGCGAAATCACGTCTAAGACAGCAAGGGGCCAGCACGGTCGAATTCGCACTCGTGGCCGCATTTGGCGGATTTCTGCTGGTGCTGATCGGTATATTCGAATTGGGACGGATCTCGTATACCTTTAATACCGCAAGTGAGGCGACCCGTCTGGGTGCTCGTACCGCTATTGTGTGTGACTCCGGGGACGAGCGCGTCAGGTCAGCCATGATTGCACTGCTGCCGTCACTTCGAGCGGAGCATATCGATATCAGCTACCAGCCTGCCGGCTGTGCTTCTTCAGCGACTGCTGCACGTGCGGCGTGTAGCTCAGTCACGGTATCTCTGAACTCAAGTGCACAACTAACGACCGTGATTCCTTTTGTACCCCTTGCCGTGAGCATTCCACCGTTTACCACGACGATGACCAGGGAAGCCATGGATAGCCGTAATTGCGACGGAGGCAATCTTCAGTGAACGCAATTATTGTGAGCCGGGATGCCAATCTCCGTAAAACCATCACGCAGTACTGTGCCAGTCATCATCCTGCAATTCATATCGTCAGTGAGTTTCCAGGAATGAATTCAAAAATAGGCGCAATCGCTACAGTACAACCCGGCCTTGTTTTCTTTGATGCGCAGGGTGAAGAAAAGGAAGTTTTACCCTTGCTTGAAAATACAGCGACCAAGTATCCGCAGGCCGCGATTCTTTTACTGACGTCTTTGCAGTCAGCAACCTTGTTATTGGCCGCAATGCGGAGCGGTGTTCGTGAGGTAGTTGAATTGCCGCTTTCCGAAGGTAGTCTGCACGAGGCTGTGGATCGCATTCTTTCTCAACAACGAGAATTCAGCCGGGAAGAGGGAAAGATTCTCTCTTTTATTTCGTGCAAGGGCGGGAGTGGCACAACATTCATTACGGACAATCTGGCCTATGCCTTGGCTTCAGTATCAAACAAGAAGGTGCTGTTGATTGATCTGAACCTTCAATTTGGTGATGCTGCACTCTTTTTATCTGATGCCCAGCCATCCATGACGCTCGCCGATTTATGTCGCCAGATTCATCGTCTTGATGCTGCCTTGCTTGAATCCAGTCTGATTCATGTCACTCCGGGATTCGGCATCTTGCCTGCATCGGTCGAGCCTGATCCCTACGACACTATCCGCCCTGAGCAGATTGACGCCATATTGCATCTTGCGCGACAGGAATATGATTTTGTGTTCATTGATCTAGGGCGGCAGATCAATGGCATCGTGATTCGTGCTCTGGATCAGAGTGATCATATTTTTCCGATCATTCAGCAATCACTGCCTTATTTGCGTAATGGACTTCGCCTGCTTGGTTTGTTCAACATGCTGGGCTATCGCAAGGAAAAAATACGCGTCATCGTGAATCGGCACGAGGCCAATACCATTTCCGTTGAGGCGATAGAGCGTTCACTCGGGCAGACGGTTGCCTTTCTGGTGCCTAACAACTTCGATGTGGTCAACGAATCCATCAATCAGGGTGTGCCTGTCTTGAAGCTGGCGCGCAGCTGCAATGTAACGAAAGCACTTATAGAAATCACCCATGAATTTGTGGATGTCAAAAAACCGGAAAACGCCAGCATCATCCGGCGAATTTTTGTACGTAATAAATCCATTTGACTATCATGTACATAGAAAAAACAAAAGAAGATCTTGCTCCCATGGCTTTGGACAGATTTACATTGGTAACGGAGCCGCCATCGCAAGTTAATGAGGAAAAAAGCGATTTCTTCAATGATGCTTTCACTGTTTTGCAAAAACATGTATACCAGCGTTTTTTTGAAAAAATTGATCTGGAGCGGATGCAAAAACTCAATCCGGATCAACTAGGTCGAGAGATGTCCTTGCTGGTAAATCGTATTCTTGATGAGGATCATCTTGCGGTCAATCATGCCGAGCGATTACATCTGGTTCAGGACATAAAGAATGAAATGCTGGGTTTGGGGCCTCTTGAGGCCCTGATAAACGATGCAACGGTGTCAGATATTCTAGTGAACTCGCCTGGCAAGGTCTATGTTGAGCGACATGGCAAGCTGGAACTGACGCAGATTCGATTTCATGATGCTGAGCATGTCATGAAAATCATCGGGCGCATCGTGTCACGAGTGGGTCGCCGTATCGACGAGTCCAGCCCCATGGTAGATGCACGCCTGCCTGATGGATCACGCGTCAATGCCATTATTGCGCCACTCGCGCTGGATGGTCCGGTACTGTCGATACGGCGTTTCTCCCGGCAGCCGCTGACCATCGACGATCTTCTACGCCTGAAGACCTTAACCCCACCCATGGCGCAGCTACTGGAGGCGCTGGTCAAGGCGCGTATCAATGTATTGATCTCCGGCGGCACTGGCAGTGGCAAGACCACTCTGCTCAATGTCATGTCGAGTTTCATACCGGTTCAAGAGCGCATTCTGACCATTGAAGATGCGGCAGAGCTGCAGTTACAGCAACCGCATGTCGTCAGGCTGGAGACTCGTCCTCCCAACATTGAGGGTAAAGGCGAAGTGAACCAGAGGGCTCTGGTCAGGAATGCATTGCGAATGCGGCCGGATCGCATCATTCTGGGAGAGGTGCGGGGCGATGAAGCGCTGGACATGCTGCAGGCTATGAATACCGGACATGAGGGCTCATTTGCAACCATTCACGCCAATAATCCCAGAGATGCCGTGATGCGACTGGAAAACATGGTCGGTATGGCCGGACCGCAGTTAGGTGTGCGCGCCATGCGGCAGCAGATTGCATCGGCCATCACGGTGGTTCTTCAGTTGAATCGACTCACTGACGGTACGAGGCGTCTGGTCAGTGTGCAGGAAATCACCGGCATGGAAGGTGACATCATCACGATGCAGGAAATTTTCGGATTCAGGCGGCTTGGTGTGAGTAGTGATGGCAAGGTGCAAATGCAGTTTTTTGCAACTGGTATTTGCCCGCAATTTGATCACCGCTTGAAAGAATTTGGTGTGGGTGTGCCAGATTCCGTCTATGACCCCACACAAATTTTTGATTAAGGCAGCGTCATGGTGGATAAAATTTTTATCGGGATGGCGCTGCTGATTTTTGTCGCCGCAGCATTCTTTGTGGAGGCAAGCTGGCAGTGGTGGTTTTCCTCGCAAAGCAAGGCGGCGCGAAGGACCAAACAGCGATTACAAGCTTCGTTACCCTCGGCTCAGGCGGCCGAAGTATCCGGATCATTGTGGTTACAGCGGCCATTGGCGGCATCTTCGGTCGTCGAAGAATGGCTAAGAAAGATACCGGGTACCGCTTGGATGGACAGATTTCTCCGGCAATCAGGAAGCGCCTTGCGCGTTGATCAGCTATTGATGCGCTCGTTTACCCTCATGTTCATCGGATGCTTGTCAAGCCTGGTATTGCTGCAGTCTTCAATGCTTGCGCTGGCTTGTGGTTTGGCTTGCGGGTCCTGTCCATTGCTGTTGCTAGCACGGCAGCGTGAAAAAAGATTAAGTCTGATCGAACGCCAGCTACCGGAAGCCGCCGATCTGATTGCACGCAGTTTGCGCGCTGGCCACGCGTTGCCATCCACATTGCAGATGGTCGCTGATGAAATGCCAGCACCAATCAGCGACGAGTTTCGCATCGTGTCGAGCGAGATAAATTATGGACCTGGATTGCAGCAGGCACTGCAGAATCTTGCTGAACGTGTTCCGCTGGATGACTTGCGATTCTTCGTGATTTCGATATTGATACAGCGGGAGACGGGTGGCAATCTCTCTGAACTTATGGGAAATATCGCTTCACTCGTACGCCAGAGGTTGAAATTCTTGAGGCAGATACGTGCACTGTCGGCAGAAGGAAAACTCTCAGCGTGGATTCTTTTCGGTCTGCCAATCGTCATGGCTGTGCTGCTGTCGTTTAGCAATCCGGATTACATTGGCAAGCTGACCAAAGATCCCACCGGCATGCAGCTCCTGTTTGCAAGTGCAGTCATGCAAATCCTTGGCGGGTTCTGGATGTATCGCATTATTCGTATCAGGGTTTGATTACTATGCCTGAATTCTCCCTTTACTTTCTCGTTCTCATTTTTTTTATTGTGGCTGGTATTACTGCTTTGGCGATTAGGTTCCTGCTACCGGATCGCTTGCAGCAGAGAATTGCAGCTTTATCGGTACAAGCCATCGCGGATAAGGCTTCTCCAACCTCGGAGTCGGGGAGTCAGCAATTCCTTCGATTCATGCAGCCACTGGCCCGGCTCGCATTGCCGGCCGAGGGTTGGGAGGAATCACCGATACGATTACGCTTCATGCATGCTGGTTGGCGTGGCGCTATGGTTCCCACTATTTTCTTTGGCATGAAAACCCTTCTTGCCCTGAGCATGCCAGCGCTGATAATTTTATTTGCCAACGAGACAGTGCGGCCAATCGAAGGGGCACGCTTGCTGTTGCTGCTCATCCTGTTGGCAGCGATAGGTTTTTATTTTCCAAACCTGTTTCTCAATCGCGCCATACGGCAGCGGCAGCAGGAAATATTCGAAAATTTCCCCGATGTTCTGGACTTGCTCACCATCTGTATCGAAGCCGGCCTTAGCTTGGATCAGGCGTTTTTGCGAGTGACCGGAGAAATCGAGCTCAAGAGTAAAGTGCTTGCACAAGAGCTGCAGCTGGTCTTGCTCGAATTGAGGACGGGTTTTTCCAAGGAGGTCGCACTCAGGCATCTGGCATTGCGAACGGGGGTTGAGGATATCGATCTGTTGGTCGCGATGCTGATACAGACCGATCGATTTGGCACCAATGTCGGTGATGCACTGCGTGTGCACTCGGATAATCTGCGTACCCAACGGCGACAGCGCGCTGAGGAATCGGCTGCAAAAATCTCGGTCAAGCTGCTGATGCCTTTGATTTTTTTGATCTTTCCCACACTGATGCTGGTCTTGCTCGGACCTGCTGTGATTCAGATACAACGGGTATTGCTACCTGCCATGAGCCAATGATCCGATCATAGGAGATCAAAATGAATAGAGCATCACCGCTGTGGCTCGCACTTCTGAGCAGCCTGCTACCGGCCTGCGTCAGTACGCCTCATGATACGGTTCAGCCTTTGGTTTCGATGAATTCGGGAATTCAGATCAACCCGGACAGCGAGTACCTTCGTGGAAAACTACTCCATTTGCAAGCGCGATACGATGAAGCTGAGCAGGCCTACCTCAGTGCGCTCACCGTGGATAAAAATCATGCAGAAGCGCGCAACGGTTTGGCAGCGCTGATAGGTGCGCGCGGTGACCTTGACCGTTCGATTGCGCTCTTGAGCAGCATGGCGCAGTCGGACACGCAGCTGCCACAAGTCTATATCAACCTGGGCCATGCCTGGATGAAAAAAGGGCAGCTGCTTGAGGCGCGCAGAGCACTGGAGCGCGCGCTGGAGCTTGATCCGGCCAATCCGGCTGCCCAAGAGAAAATGGCATTGCTGCTTTCACTGAACGAGCCTTCATCTGCTCAGGCAACTCAAAATACATCGGTGGCAGATCCAAGCGTCTCGATCACATCCGTGAACCCTGTAGAGCGCCTGAGTGATGGGTTATACGTCTTGCGCTATAGCGTTACCTTACCCGAACCGCTACCCCAAAAGGTACGGAAACCTGCGGATGTCGTACTGGATCACGAACTCAAGAACACCACCGAGTCCGCGGCCGAAAACACGGCTGCGCACACGCCATCTGATTTTTTGGAAAACAGTGATGCTCCGCGCGCAGTCCCGACGTTAGCCATTGGATTTAACAGCGAAGTCAAGCAGTTGACCGAGCCCGCTACCAGGATCGCTGTGTCATACACTCCGCCTGATTTTTTCGGAGATAGTGAACCCACGTCTGCAATTCCGACGTTAGTCGTTGTGTTGAATGGCGAAGTCAAGAATGTCATCGAGAGCGCGATCCAGATCGCCGCTCCAGATAATCGATCTGATGTTTCCAAAGACGGTGAGCCACAGCACACACTACCTGCATTAGCTATTGAGGTGGCGAATGGGAATGGTGTGCAAGGTCTTGCCAGGTCCTTGCGGGGATTGTTGAATGGACAAAGCTGGCGTGTAGTGCGCGCCAGGAATCATGAACAGTTTGGTGTACGTTTTACTCGCATCGAATATGTAGCCAATCTGGCCCAAGATGCCAGAATGCTGGCAGACGCTCTGGGGATTGATGCCAAACTTCGTCTGAATAATCAGCAGACAGGCACGCAAATACGCATCATTCTCGGCCATGATCTGAAGGATCTGAGCGCGATACGGCAACGACTTGCAGATGCTCAAGCCACGCGTACATCCAGCGTAATCCCTGCGCGGTTTGACAGACCTCGTGGCTTGAATTAATCATTGCGCCGCTGCGACGACAGCGCCCGTGTTCTTTGGTGCTGTCCACACCACGTCCTGATCGACTGAATACAAACTGCAGGGCAGCTTGCTGTTCTTCTGGCAGGCTGCCAGAGCACGTGACGGTGGATCATCACCATCTTCAGCCCAGCTCCAGGCACCGGATGCCGACAGGGCAAAGGCGCGCGGTAATGACTGACTCAGATAGTGCCGATAGGCCGCGCGACCTGTCTCTGTCAGATGGGGAATAGCATCTGCATTATCGAGTGCTGCAAATCCACTCGCTGGGATGCGAGCGGCTTCACCAATCGGCGTGTTGATGTCGGTTGGCAGGCCTATGCGCTGCAGAAAACGTTCAGTTTCTGGCCACCAGACGGGAATGCCGTCACGACTGCTGATCAAACCGTGAGAATCGGATTTGAAGCTGCCATAGGCAATGAGTTGCGATGATCCGCCTGCTGACTGATAGGCAGTTTGCAGGCGTTGGGCCAGCGAAGGATCAAAGTAGCTGTCGTTCTCGCCATAAAACCAGAGGCTGGGCAGTGATGTTCTGCTGCCATAACTGGTAAACGCCGTCACCAGTGCAGCTTTCCAGTCGCAGTAATTACCATCGATACGCAGGCCACCTGCAAAATTGAGCAAGCCTCGCACACCGGGGAACTGCCGTGTGCCAAAGGCCATGGTCGCCAGTCCGCCGTAGGATTGACCAGCAACGATTACTCGGTCATGGTCTACCCAGGACATTTTCGTCAGCGAACGCAGAGCGGCTTCGATGTCTTCTGCCTGCAGCATGCCGTTGTCATGCATGTTGCAACCGAAGTCGGTATAGACACCCTCGGATTTCGAAAAACCCTTGCGCATCGGGACGGCGACAGCATAACCACGCCTAACGAATTCCCGTCCCATGGCCAGAAAGCGATCTCTTTTTTGTGTTGCAGGTTTGCCGCGTTCCTTGCCATGGTTCATCAGCAGCAAAGGGAAGGGACCTTCGCCCGGCGGTTTGTAGAGGGTGGTTTCGAATTGCAGCTGCTTGCCGTTTTCGGTGACTGGCAACATCAGCACTTGCTCGTTGATGGATGCATCAAGTACCTGTGCGTCTGCTTGTCGTGTGAACAGGGCGAGTACGGTAAGGATGAATAGCGATTGAATAAAGACGAAGTACGGGCGACGTTTCATGAGGCCTTCTTGATGAGCAAATATGACTCATTCTAAAGACCGCATTGCCAGCGCTCAATGACTCAAAGAATAATTTCCATGACTAATGATGGAAATTGAAATTCTGTCAAACAAGCGCTGGCCAGGCGTCATGCAGATATTTTTTGGAACAGGTATTCGCCATGAACCACAGACTCATCACTCGATGGCTTCCAGTCGCGTTGCCTTCATGCGCGACGCCAGCAGCTTGCCTTTACGAGCGCGCTTGCCGAAGTGATGTGCGAGATCAGCGCCGCTAAGCGTGTTTTCCTGCTGCTTGCCACTGCGTGCACTGGTACCCAGTATGCGCACACCTTTTTTCGAGATCGGTTGCGCTGCCAGCAGCTTTTCATTCGCATCGAGATCCATCAGCGTCACACCGCGTCCACCGCTGGCTTGTGTCTTGATCTCATCCATGCCGAAAACCAGCAAGCGCCCTTTTTCGGACAGGCAGACCAGCGCGCTGGCTTGTTTGCCTATGATGGCGGGCATCACGGGTTCATCGCCTTCGTCCATGCTCATGAAGGATTTACCACCTTTTTGGCGGCTGATCATGTCGCCGGCTTTGGCAGCAAAGCCAAAGCCGCCGGTCGATGCCAATAGCAGCGTTGTTTCAGGTGTGCCGGCAAAGTAATGGACAAGACGCGTGCCGGCTTCCACTTCAACCAGCGTGGTCATGGGTACACCATCGCCCCGTGCTCCGGGTAACTGCGATACCGACACGGAATACACGCGGCCTTTGGAGCCAAACGCGAGCACATGATCTGTGGTGCGGCATTCAAAGGTCGAATACAGGCTATCGCCGGCCTTGAAGCTGAACTGCTGCGCATCATGGCCGTGACCCTGACGGGCACGCACCCAGCCTTTTTGGGAAATGATGACGGTCACCGGCTCATCAATGACCTTGATCTCGGCAACAGCCTTTTCTGCTGCTTTGATCAGGGTGCGGCGCGCATCGCCATATTGTTTTGCGTCCGCATCGATTTCCTTGATGATGAGTTTTTTCATCGAGGCCGGATTGTCGAGCAGCTCCTGCAGTGTGGCTTTTTCCTTGCGCAGCTCGGCGAGTTCCTGCTGCACTTTGATCGCCTCCAGTCGCGCGAGCTGGCGCAGGCGAATTTCCAGAATGTCTTCCGCTTGTCGCTCGGACAGTTTGAAGGCCTTCATCAACGCGGGCTTGGGCTCATCGGACTCGCGAATGATTTTGATGACCTTGTCGATATTGAGCAGTACGGCCTCACGACCTTCCAGAATGTGAATGCGATCATCTACTTTGGCGAGTCGGTGCTGCGTGCGACGGGTGACAGTGCCAAAGCGGAACGCGATCCATTCACGCAGAATGTCGCCCAGACCCTTCTGACGCGGCTTGCCATCGTTACCGATCATGACCAGATTCACACCGACGTTGTTCTCCAGCGAGGTGTGCGCGAGCAGCAGATTGCTGAACTCTTCCTGATCCTGATTCTTGGATTTCGGCTCGAATACCAAACGCACCGGCGCATCGCGACCGGATTCGTCGCGCACGGTATCGAGCACGCCAAGAATCGCTTGTTTGTTGGCCATCTGGTCGGGTGACAAGCTTTTCTTACCCAGTTTGATTTTGGGATTGGTGAGCTCTTCGATTTCTTCCAGAATTTTTTGTGACGAAGTTCCCGGAGGCAGTTCAGTCACGACCAGCTGCCACTGACCTCGCGCCAGATCTTCGATTTTCCAGCGCGCGCGCACTTTAATACTGCCGCGGCCATTTTGGTAAATCTCGCTGACGGTGGTATCAGGCGTGATGATCTGGCCACCACCGGGGAAATCCGGGCCGGGGATCAGCGCCATCAATTCATCGTGCGCGAGCTTGGGATTTTTGATGAGTGCCACTGCGGCTTGGGCGACTTCATGCAGATTGTGTGAGGGTATTTCAGTCGCCAGTCCCACCGCGATGCCCGACGCGCCATTCAGCAGCACGAAAGGCAGACGCGCAGGCAGCAGCTTGGGTTCTTCGGTCGAGCCATCGTAGTTGGGCTGAAAGTCCACTGTGCCCATGTCGATTTCATCGAGCAGCAGGCGCGAGATGGGTGTCAGGCGCGCTTCGGTATAGCGCATGGCAGCCGCACCGTCACCATCACGTGAACCGAAATTGCCATGTCCATCGACCAGCGGATAGCGTAGCGAGAAATCCTGAGCCATACGAACCATGGCGTCATACACCGACTGATCGCCATGGGGATGCAGTTTGCCTAAAACATCACCGACCACGGCTGCCGATTTGCGTGGCTTCGCGGCGGGATCAAGTCGGAGTTGATCCATCGCGTAGAGAATGCGCCGTTGCACTGGTTTCTGGCCATCGCAAACATCAGGCAGTGCACGGCCCTTGACGACGGAGATCGCATAGTCGAGATAGGCGCGCTCGGCGAAAGTCGCCAGTGTCAGGGATTCGCCACCTTCATCGGCGGCGGCTTCGAAGAGATTTGTTTGATCACTCATGTATTCGTGGCTATTTCAAAATTCGTTCATTTTTTACAGAAGACACTGGATCCCCCCTTGCAGGGCGCGCACTGGCTTGCAAGCCAGTGCCGTTACGCGGGCATGCAGCATGCTACATGAATCCCCCGCTACCCTTGCAGGGCGCGCCATGGCGAGTACGCCATGACTGTTTCTCGGGCAGACCGCATGCGGTCTGAAACCCCCGCTACACCCTTTCGCCGGGATGACGTTTTAAAAGTCATATGCGCTTAACTCTGTCTACCGGCAAGCGTAGGGATGGTGTTTGAAAAGTCACAGGCACTTAACTCTGTCATCCCGGCGAAAGCCGGGATCCAGCGTCGTTAAATCAACTTAAATATCTGCCTCAACCTCATTCCCATGCTCTTCCAGCCAGGAACGACGCGCTGCTGCTTCGCCTTTACCCATCAACATGGTGAAACGATCTTCCGATGCCTTCAGGCCCAGCTCGCCGAGTGACACCGGCAGCAGGCGTCGGGTATCCGGATTCATGGTGGTTTCCCATAACTGCTCGGCACTCATTTCGCCTAGGCCCTTGAAGCGCGCAATACTCCATGCGCCGTCTCTGACGCCATCCTTGCGCAGCTTGTCTTCGATCGCTTCCAGTTCGCCGCTGTCGAGTGCGTATATTTTTTGCGCAGGCTTTTTTCCGCGCGCCGGCGCATCCACGCGATACAGAGGTGGTCGTGCGATATGAATATGACCGCGTTCGATCAGCTTGGGGAAGTGACGGAAGAAGAGGGTGAGCAGCAGAACCTGAATATGCGAGCCATCCACATCGGCGTCCGATAGTATGCAGACACGTCCGTAGCGCAGGCCGGATAAATCCGGAGTGTCGTTCTTCCCATGCGGGTCGACACCGATCGCGACGGCAATATCGTGAA
Source organism: Oxalobacteraceae bacterium (assembly GCA_027490465.1). Classification (GTDB taxonomy): domain Bacteria; phylum Pseudomonadota; class Gammaproteobacteria; order Burkholderiales; family Burkholderiaceae_D; genus Pernthalerella. Next base: position 21,019 of record JAIXXZ010000011.1, on the reverse strand, counting down.
TCTCGTTATTGGCAAACAGACGGTCGCGCTCGGTTTCCCAAGCATTGAGCACTTTGCCGCGCAGTGGCAGGATGGCCTGAAATTCTTTATCGCGACCCATCTTGGCCGAGCCGCCTGCAGAATCACCCTCGACCAGGAATATTTCATTACGCGTCAGATCGCTGGATTCACAATCAGTGAGCTTGCCGGGTAACACCGCCACACCCGAGGATTTTTTCTTTTCCACTTTTTGCGCCGAGCGCAAACGGCTTTGGGCCTGACGTATCACCAGTTCGGCGAGCTTCTTGCCGTAATCGACGTGCTGATTCAGCCACAGCTCCAGTGATGTGCGCGAATAGCCGCCGACCAGTCGCACTGCATCGCGCGAGTTGAGTCGCTCCTTGATCTGTCCCTGAAATTGCGGATCAAGTACTTTGGCCGACAAGACAAAGGATGTGCGAGCAAACACATCCTCGGGCAATAATTTCACACCCTTGGGCAGCAGCGAGTGCATTTCAACGAAGCTTTTGACTGCACCGAACAAACCTTCGCGCAAGCCGGATTCATGGGTGCCGCCGGCAGGCGTGGGGATCAGATTCACATAGGATTCACGCACGACATTCCCATCCTCCGTCCAGGCCACGACCCAGGCCGCACCTTCGCCTTCGGCGAAGCCCTCGGCGTCGGGGCTTGCATATTGTTCGCCTTCGAACAGAGGAATCAATGTTTCGCCACTGCCGGATTGCGACAGGGCTTCAGTCAAATAGCCGCGCAGGCCTTGCTCATAGAGCCAGGTTTGCGTGTCGCCAGATTTTTCCTGAGTGAAGCTGACTTTGACACCGGGCAGCAGCACGGCCTTGGAGCGCAGCAGTCGCTGTAATTCGGCAATCGGAATAATCGGCGAGTCGAAATATTTAGGATCCGGCCAGACCGTCACACGGGTGCCGGATTTCTTGTCTTCCTTGCCAGCGGCGCGTGATTTCAGTTTCGAAGTGAGATCGCCACCGGAAAAGGCGATCGTGTGTACGCCATTGCCCTTGTCGTCTTTGCGCCAGACGGTGATTTCAAGTTTGGAAGAGAGCGCATTCGTGACAGAGACACCAACACCGTGCAGACCACCTGAGAACGCATAGGCGCCACCCGAACCCTTGTCGAATTTGCCGCCGGCGTGAAGACGGGTGAAGACAATTTCCACCGTCGGCACTTTTTCTTCCGGATGCAGACCGACCGGGATGCCGCGACCATCGTCTTCAACGCTCACGCTGCCATCTTTGTGCAGGGTGACGAAGATATTTTTGCCATGACCACCGAGCGCCTCGTCGGAGGCATTGTCAATGACCTCCTGAATGATGTGCAGTGGGTTCTCAGTACGGGTGTACATGCCGGGCCGTTGCCGGACCGGTTCGAGTCCTTTCAGGACGCGGATGGATGATTCGCTGTAATCGGATTTTTTACTGGCCATGCGTCGAGTAATTAGGGTTGAAAGCGGTGGACCCGGAGGGGATTACGTCCAACATCCCCCTGGGCAAAGTGGGTGCATTCTAATGAAATTTCCCGCAAAGGGGATGACGGCGTCAGAAAAGTCTATTTCGACAGCATCTGCATCGCGCGTTCGAGGCCATCCATGGTGATCGGGTACATGCGCTCGCTCATCAGTTGACGGATGATCGCAATCGATTGCCGGTACTGCCACAGCTGCTCGGGTTCGGGATTGAGCCACACGCATTTGGGGAACTGCTGGGCAAAGCGCTGCAACCAGACGGCGCCAGCTTCTTCATTGTGATATTCGACCGAACCACCGGGCTGAACGATTTCGTAGGGGCTCATGGTGGCGTCGCCGACGAAGATGACCTTGGTATCTGGCGGATACTTGCGCAGCACATCCCAGCTGGCGAAGCGCTCGGCGTGACGACGCCGGTTATTCTTCCACAGCGTTTCGTACAGACAGTTGTGGAAGTAGAAGAACTCCATATTCTTGAATTCGGTTTTCGCTGCGGAGAACAATTCCTCGACGCGCGCGATATGGTCATCCATGGTGCCGCCCACATCCATGAGCATCAGCACCTTGACCTTGTTCTTGCGCTCGGCCTGCATCTTGATGTCCAGCCAGCCCGCGTTGTTGGCGGTGGCGCGGATGGTGTCATCGAGCGCCAGCTCATCCTGCGCACCCTCGCGCGCGAATTTACGCAGGCGGCGCAGGGCAACCTTGATGTTGCGCGTACCCAGTTCGCGTTCGCTGTCATAGTCACGATAGGTGCGCGCTTCCCACACCTTGACTGCGCTGCGCTTGCCGCCTTCACCGCCGATGCGTATGCCTTCGGGATTGTTCCCGCCATTGCCGAACGGTGAAGTGCCACCGGTGCCTATCCACTTGTTGCCGCCTTCGTGACGACCTTTTTGTTCTTCGAGCAGTTCTTTGAGCCTATCCATCAGCTTGTCGTAGCCGAATTTTTCTAGGGCTGCTTTTTGTTCCGGTGTCAGTTCGCGCTCGAGGCGTTTCATCAGCCAGTCGAGCGGAATCTCCGGGTTTTTCTCGAACAGGGTCTCGACACCGTGAAAATAGGCGCCAAAAGCTTTGTCGAATTTATCGAAATTGGCTTCATCCTTGACCAGGGTTATGCGCGAGAGATAGTAGAAATCATCCAGCGAGGGCGCGATAACCTGCTTTTCCAGTGCTTCGAGCAGCACCAGAAATTCCTTGATCGAGACCGGGATTTTCGCGCTCTTGAGCGTGAAAAAAAAGTCGATCAGCATGGGGTGATTTAGCGGTTATTGCGCGACATGAAAACCAGTCGCTCAAAGAGGTGTACATCCTGCTCATTTTTCAGCAAGGCGCCATGCAGCGGCGGCACGATGGCTTTCTGGTCCTGGCTGCGCAAGGCCTCGGGCGGGATATCTTCGGCCAGCAGCAGCTTGAGCCAATCCAGCAGCTCGGACGTGGATGGCTTTTTCTTCAGGCCCGGTACTTCGCGCAGCTGATAGAAGGTTTCCAGTGCCTGCGCCAGCAGATCTTTTTTCAATGTGGGGAAATGTACATCGACGATCTGCTGCATCGTTTCCGCGTCGGGGAATTTGATGTAGTGAAAGAAGCAGCGACGCAGGAAAGCATCCGGCAGCTCTTTTTCATTGTTGGAGGTAATAATGACCAGCGGACGGTGCTTGGCGCGCACCATTTCGCGGGTTTCGTAAACATAAAACTCCATCCGATCAATCTCGCGCAGCAGATCATTCGGAAATTCGATGTCGGCCTTGTCGATCTCGTCAATGAGCAGTACCACGGGCTGATCGGAGGTGAAGGCTTGCCAGAGCACGCCGCGTACGATGTAGTTCTGAATATCGCGCACCCGCTCGTCGCCGAGCTGGGAATCGCGCAAACGCGAGACGGCGTCATATTCATACAGGCCTTGCTGGGCCTTGGTGGTGGATTTGATGTGCCATTGTAAAAGTGGCATCTTTAGCGCTGCCGCCACTTCCTCGGCCAGCATGGTCTTGCCAGTGCCAGGTTCGCCCTTGATGAGCAGGGGACGTTGCAGGGTCAGAGCGGCATTGACTGCAAGTTTGAGGTCGCTGGTGGCGACATATTGCTCCGAACCTTCAAAGCGCAGGGGTTTGTTCATTGTACTGATCAGTCATAGAAAATAAGGTCGAGTATAAACGACCGAAAGTGCGATGGTCGTTCATCCTAGTCGATTAATGTAGGTCAATATTAGACTCGCCTGCCGTGAATCGGTTAGAATTGCGTTCGTTTTTTGTGCCGGACAGGCAATGTTTCAAGCAATAGGGCAGCCTGTTCCCGCCCGCACCAGTTCCGTTTTTGAATAACCCACCCAGCTATCATGAAAAAACTTTTTGTTCTTATCGCGCTGGCTTCGCTCGCTCAGGTGTCGGTCGCTGCCGATGTCAAAGGTGATGTGAATGCCGCCAAAAACAAGGTTGCCATGTGCGTCGGATGCCACGGTATCCCTGGCTACAAAGCATCTTTCCCTGAAGTGTATCGCGTACCGATGTTGGGCGGTCAGTCGGAGAAGTACATCGCGGCTGCGCTGAATGCCTACAAAAAAGGCGAGCGCAAACACCCGACCATGGTGGGTATTGCCGCCGGTCTGTCGGATCAGGACATCGCCGATGTCGCTGCCTATTATGCCCAGCAGAAATAAACGGAGCCATTCATGAAAAAGCTATTTGCATTCCTGGCCCTGGCGCTGTCGATGAACGCATTCGCGGGCAATGTCGAAGCGGGCAAGGCCGCCGCCCAGAAATACAACTGTGCTTCCTGCCACGGTGCGGATTACAACAGTCCTATCGATCCCAGCTATCCCAAGCTCGCAGGTCAGCACGCTGACTATATTGAGCATGCACTGGTTGCCTATCAGCGTGGCGGCAGTGGCGCCAATGGTCGCGGCAACGCGATCATGGGCGGTATGGCCAAGCCGCTGTCGAAAAAAGAGATCAGCGACATTGCAGCCTATCTCGCCAGCCTGCCGGGCTCGCTGGTGGTTCGTAAGTAAGCTGTCGGTCTGTCGTACAAGAAAGCCGCGCACTGCGCGGCTTTTTTTATTGGCCGGCGCGTTGACGTATGCACTGAATATACGTTTCGCCATCGGGCGGTGTGCCGTTGCGCTGCGCGGACCACAGCATTTCACCCAGACATTCCATGATCAGGTGATGCGCATCATGTACTGAACCCAGCCGCTTGATCAGCGCTTCGCATGCATCACGTATACCCGGCGGTTGATCCACCGAGATCTGTTCGTGTATGGACAGATGCATGGACAAATGCAGAAAAGGATTGCTGCGTCCCTGATCAACGCTGTAATCCGTCTCCAGAGCACGCTCGGTATCAGCGAGATCGTGTTCGTATTCTGGATGCTGACGTATCCAGTCGCTGGCAATCGCTTCGAGTGGCGTGAGTACTTTACCCTGCATGGATTTTTTCCAGGCGCTGCAGAAGAACTGACGGACTTCGTCTTTGCTGGGGTTAAACATGCTTTGTGTATTGGATCCAGTGTCGTTCGTGGTTCAACAGCTGACTTTTATATCGGGAAATACGGCGCTAATCAGACCGCTTTCTCCGGTTGGGGTGTTTTCTGTCTGAACTCGCACAAATCAGCAATCAGACAATTCCAGCACTGCGGGCTGCGCGCAGTACAAGTGTAGCGACCATGCAGTATCAGCCAGTGGTGCGCGTCCATCAGGTACTCGGAGGGCACGAACTTCATGAGTTTTTGCTCGACAATGTCAACGTTCTTGCCGGGTGCAATGCCGGTACGATTGGAAACGCGGAAGATATGCGTATCGACTGCCATCGCTGGTACGCCGAATGCCGTGTTGAGTACAACATTCGCCGTCTTGCGCCCCACGCCGGGCAGGGCTTGCAGGGCCTCGCGATCACGCGGTACTTCACCGCCATGCTGCTCGAGCAGAATGCGGCAGGTTTCAATGACATTTTTAGCTTTGTTGCGATACAAGCCTATGGTTTGCACATAGGGGATCAGACCTTCCACACCCAGTGCATAAATGGCCGCTGGTGTGCTCGCCACCGGATAAAGCTGTCGCGTGGCCTTATTTACCGAAACGTCCGTGGCTTGTGCCGACAGGATCACAGCGATCAATAATTCGAAAGGCGTGGTGTATTCCAGTTCGGTCGTGGGATGCGGATTCGCCGCTTTGAGTCGCGCAAAAATCTCGCGGCGTTTTTCGGGGTTCATGATTTCTCCCCGGAAGATGCATCCTTTTGCTGGCGTGCTCTGTCCAGTGCCGCTTGAATGATGGCGCGCTTGCGCTCTTTTTCAGCGAGTGCCTCAGGATTTTGCGCAGATTCATTTTCTACTTCGCGCAATTTGGCAGCAGCTTTCGCCGCCAGTCGTGCATCGTTTTCGGCTTTTTCGCGGATCAGTCGTTCATTGCGAAGGTGAAAGCGTTCACGCGCTGCTTCTGCGGCGGACGAGGGCCACGCATCCCATCCGGTTTTGCCCGGCGTGACCGAGACCATCGCAATGCAATCGACCGGACAGGGGGCAACACAGAGATCGCAGCCGGTGCAAAGCTCAGGTATCACCGTGTGCATCTGTTTGGCTGCGCCGACGATCGCATCGACCGGACAAGCCTGTATGCACAAGGTGCATCCTATGCAGGCGCGTTCATCGATCACGGCAACGGGTCGCTCGCGCTCTGCGCCGTGGACGGGATTGAGGGGTATGACCGGTTTGCCCAATGCTGCGGCCAGACGCGCGATGCCTTGTGTGCCCCCGGGCGGGCACTGGTTGTAACTTGCCCCGCCGCTGGCCATGGCTTCGGCATAGGGACGGCAGGCGGGATAGCCGCATTTCGTGCATTGCGTCTGCGGCAGCAAGTCCTCAAGACGATCAGCGAGGGTGGGTGAGCGATCTGACATAGACCATCATTATCCGGTATTTGCGCCCCAGGTCACGGCCATGAAAAAAGCCGCCCGAGGGCGGCTGATCTGAGACGCTGCCGTATCAGGCATGTGCGCGGATGAATTCACCGATGCGGGGTGCAATCATTTCGCGCCAGCGACGACCCGAGAAAATGCCGTAGTGACCGCACTTCGGTGCCTCGAAATGCTGCTTCATGTTCGCAGGAATGCCAGAGCACAGGTCTTGCGCCGCTTGTGTCTGGCCCGAACCGGAAATGTCATCAAGTTCACCTTCGATGGTGAACAAGGCGACGGACTTGATGTCCTGCGGCCTGACCAGCTTGCCTTCAACTTCCCAGGTGCCCAGAGGCAGCGCGTGATCCTGGAACACGGTCTTGATCGTTTCAAGGTAATACTCGGCTGGCATGTCGAGCACGGCGTTATATTCATCGTAGAACTTGCGATGTTCTTCTGCCGATTCATTGTCGCCTTCGCGCAGATGCAGATAGAACTCCCAGTGGCTTTGGGCATGCCGGCGTGGATTCATCGCGACGAAGCCGGCATGCTGCAGAAATCCCGGATAAACACGGCGACCGTAGCCAGGGTAATTCGGTGGCACGCTGTAGATCACATTGTTTTCAAACCAGGCGTAGGGCTTGTTCATCGCCAGATCATTGACTTCGGTCGGCGACTTTCGTGAATCGATCGGGCCGCCCATCATCACCATGGTCTTGGGAAGTGCGGTGTCGCCAGCACTGGCCATGAGCGAGATGGCCGCCAGCACGGGCACGGTGGGCTGACAGACCGAGACGACGTTCAGGTTCGGCCCGAGGAAACGTATGAATTCCTGCACGTAGTAGATGTAATCGTGCAGATGGAACGCACCTTTTTCCATGGGAACCATGCGCGCATCGACCCAGTCGGTGATGTATACATCATGTTCGGGCAGCAGGGTTCGGACGGTATCCCGCAATAGGGTCGAGTGATGGCCGGAAAGCGGCGCCACCAGCAATATCTTGGGTTGAATCAGCTGCTCGGGTGTGAGGAAATGAGCGTCCTTGCGGAAATGCAGTAACTTGCAGAAGGGCTTCTCGACGACTGTGTCTTCAATAATGGCAGTACGGGTACCGGCCACCTCGATGTGGGTGATGCCAAAGGCGGGCTTCTCGTAATCTTTACCCAAGCGGAACATCAGTTCATAGCCTGCGGCGATACGCTGGGCAAACGGCGTGTGCGCGAAGGGCGAGACTGGGTTCGTAAACAGCTTGGACGATGCCTCGGCCCACTGGATCAGCGGGCTAAGCAAGGTGCGATTCATTTCGTGAAGTTGATAGAGCATGATGACCCCTCATTCAAGACGCTCAAATTGTGTCCCCAATTCCATATTTCTGCAATGCAGCAAACACAATAAGCAGAAATTTGAGGCGCTCGAAGAGCGTTGATCGCCCACCTGTCAAAAATGGCTGAAAAGCCTTGAAAACACTCATCTTAGTGGCGTGTCGCCAACTAATTTCCTGAATGTAACACATCTTTTTCAAGGCATTTTTGCCGGTTTGTTATTCATTAAGTTTTCATTAAAGCACTTTATCGAGCAGGTCCGTGCATGGGTTGCCAGAAAAAATCCCTCAAACCACCGCACCCATTGGACAGCAAATTGTCCGGATCGCGCCCGGACAGGCCGTGGGTCAAACAGGATGTGCCCCGCCGGCTGGCTGGGGAAGACCTTGCATCATGGGAATGCGTCATGGTCTGCATGATAAAATTTCGCCCCATGTTCTCTCGTCTGATCTCTCGCAAAGCGCTGTCATGCTGGTTAGTGGCAGCGCTGCTGTTGCAATCGCTCATGCCGGCGATGGCCGGCGTGCGTTCAGGCGACGGCACGCGGTGGACCGAGGTCTGCGTCAGTTCGGGCGTCAAGTGGGTACCGATGTCCGATGCCGGCGAGCCCCAGTTCTCGCATGCCGCAGCGGATCATTGCGTACTCTGTGCCGCCACCGGCGCCGCGCCCGAGTTCGACGTACGTGTTTACCTGTCGGACTCGGCGACTGACCGTTTTTCTTTTCGGCGCGATCGCACGCCGGTTCTGACCTTCTCCGCGTTTCAGCGACATTCCCGCGCCCCACCCAGCTGCTCCTGATCACAGTCTGATGTCGATGGCGGTTCACGAACGTGTTCCGCCGAGCTTCTTTTCTCTATATTTCAGGAGTTTTTATGTCTGCCGCTGTTACCAGAGCATTCATCGCGAGCGCTCTTTGTGTCGCGCAAACCGGGTTTGCCGACACGCTCTTGCCTGCCGTGACCGTGACCGCTACACGCGAGCAAACGCTGTTGTCCGAAACCCCTTCATCGGTGGGCGTGATTGATCGCAGCGCGATCGATTTCACCCGACCCTCCCATCCCCAGCAATTGCTGGGACAGATTCCCGGCGTGGCCATCGCGGTCACCAATGGCGAAGGACATACGACGGCGATTCGTCAGGGCTTTACCACCGGGCCGATGTATCTGTTTCTGGAGGACGGCATTCCAGTGCGCGCAACCGGTAATTTCAATCACAACGCATTGTATGAACTCAATCTGCCTTCAGCGGGTGGCGTCGAGGTCGTGCGCGGCATTGGCTCGGCCTTGTACGGGTCGGATGCGATCGGTGGTTTGGTGAATGTGTTGTCGCGCACGCCGCGCGAGACCGCCGGTGCGGATATCTCCGTGGAAGGAGGAAGTTTTGGTTGGGGGCGTGTGTTGGGTGGTATCGATAGTGGTCGGCGCGGGTCCAATGCCTTGCGTGCCGATCTGAATCTGACGCATACCGATGGCTGGCGTGACAACACGGCCTATGACCGGCAAAGCGTGAACTTGCGTTGGGATCATGAGTATGATGCGCGGACCTTGGTGAAAACGATTTTTGGGGGTACGCACATTGATCAGCAGACCGGTGCGAACTCGGCACTGCCGCTGAGTTTGTATCTGGATAACCCGACAGTGAATCTGCGATCGGCTGCGTATCGCAAGGTGGATGCACTACGTTTGTCGTCGGCCATAGAGAAAGATTTGGGACAGGGCATTCAGCTGAGCTTCACGCCGTATTTTCGCGATAACCGCATGGATTTGAATGGGTCTTATAATTTTTCGACGGATTCGTCTAATGCACGCATAGAAAATACGCGGGTGCAGTCCTATGGTTTGATGACTAAATTCCGCCAGAATTTCAGCGACAAAATGCGGACTCGTCTGATTGCCGGTCTCGATCTCGATTACAGTCCCAGCCAGAGGCAGGAAGATAAAATAACACTATTAATGGATACGGTCGCTGGGCAGACTCGCTACTATGGCTACACTTTAGGAGCGCGCATCTACGACTATGAAGTGACTTACAAGAGTGCAGCACCTTATTTGCATCTTGAGTTGTCACCGACGGATGTTTTGCGTCTGACTGCAGGGCTGCGCTATGACTACGCGAACATGTCGATGCAAAATAATCTCGGTCAGAGCGCGATGGTGAATGGTTTCTATCAATTGGCAGATAGCTCCGTGAATTTTTCGCGTTTATCTCCTAAGCTAGGATTAACTTGGGCATTGAGCGAGTCTTCGCATATGTTTGCTTCGTACAACCATGGCTTTCGGACGCCTTCGGAGAATCAACTGTTCCGATCGGGCGTCACCTCACTGGCGAGAAGTGCGGCAGCAACAGCGGCAGCAGCACTCCGTCCTATACTGGCCGAGCAATTCGAGGTCGGCGTGCGGGGCGAAGTACAACGCTGGTCATATGAGCTGGTCGCATATCACTTGAAGAAGCAGGATGATCTGCTCTCTCAGCGTGACAGCAGTGGTGTCGCAGTACAAACGAATAATGGCAGTACCGAGCATCAGGGTGTGGAGTTGGGGTTGGGAACAGAGATCGCTCCCAAGCTCCGCCTTGATCTGGCCGCATCGTATGCGAAGCATCGCTATCGCCAGTGGAGTGGTTCCTCCAGTACCGCATCATTTAATTACTCGGGTAATGAGATCGAGAATTCACCTCGACTGCTAGCCAACCTGCGCCTGACATGGCAACCCGTCAAAGGTACACAGGCTCAGCTGGAATGGGTGGAGCTCGGTTCGTATTATCTGGAGGCGACCAATCTTCAGGGTAAATACGACGGCCATCGTTTGTTCAATGCGCGTATCAGCGCGCAGCTGGATCAGCACTGGTCGTGTTTTGCGCGGTTGACGAATCTGACCGACAAGCGTTATGCAGATAGCGCATCGTATTCATCAACCACGGCTGCCATGTATTCCCCCGGTTTGCCGCGTGCTGTTTATCTGGGAGTGCAAAGAACGTGGTGAAGAAGCTGATCAAAAATTCATGCTTGCTCCTCCTGTGGCTGCCGCTGGCAGTTACAGCCCAGCAGCACAAGCATCAGGCAACGCTGGCCACGGGCGCGGCTTTCGCGCCAGATGGCAGTATTGTTGTGGTGGGTGTCGATACAGGAAAACTGTTCATACAGCGCAGACCGGCAAATGGTGAATGGGCCGAGCGCAGACTGCTGGAGACTGGTGACGATACTGTCGCAACGACTGGTGACAATCGACCCAAGATCGCTTTTGGTCCCGCATCTGAAGTCGTGATCAGCTATACACGTCCCCTGGAAAAACCCTACACCGGTGAGATACGCATGCTGCGCTCGGCGGATGGTGCTCAGAATTTTTCGCTGCCCTTTACAGTGCATCAGGACAGGCAGATTATTACTCATCGCTTCGATGCAATACAGTTTGATGCGCGAGGCGATTTGTATACCTTCTGGATCGATAAACGCGATGCAGAGCAGGCGCGGCGGGCTGCCAAAGACAAACCATCTGCCTATGATGGCGCGGCAATTTATTACAACATTGCTTCCGATGGAGGACGTATTGTCAGTGAGGATCGCAAGCTGGCAGATTACAGCTGCGAGTGTTGTCGTATCTCGCTGCTTGCCGAGCCTGTAGAGGGTGTGGCGGCGCTCTGGCGCCATGTGTTTGCAGGCAGTATCCGCGATCATGCATTTGCGCGTGTCTCCCGCACGCAAGCTTCGCCATTGGTTCGCGCCAGTCATGATGATTGGGTGATACGCGCCTGCCCCCATCACGGACCCGGCCTCGCGCGCGCCGCCGAAGGTGGCTATCACGCGGTCTGGTTTGGTGATCGCAAAGCTCAGCAACGGGTGCGTTACGGCAGACTGAATGCCGAGGGGCACCCTATCGGCAAGGTGCTGGAGTTGCCTGATGAGCGCGCAGAGCATCCTGATATAGTCAGCAGTGGTCAGCGGGTGGTGATTGCATGGCGCAGCTTTGATGGCGTCAACACACAAGTCAGTGTCTGGATATCCGAGGATGATGGACGTCATTTCACGCTGCGACGTCTGCAGTCGTCAGCATTGGACAATGACTATCCCAGACTGATCGAGCGTAACGGCAAAATAGCGCTGGTATGGCGCACTGAAAGAGAAATTCATGTCACCCAATTTTAACTATGCGATTGGATTGTTGATGCTACTGTGTGCGCAAGTCTTCGCTGCGCCAACAGAAGTTGAAATCTTCGACAAAGCTACCTGGCCCGCGCTGATCAGCGATAAGCGACAGCCAGCGATGATTGTGTTTTCGTCGGTCAGCTGTACGCATTGTCCCGGTGCGATCGAGCGACTCGCTGCGCGTCGTGCCGCAAGCCAGTCGGCAACGCGTTTGTATGTGGTGCTGATGGATAGTGAAGATGACATGGCGGCACTAAGCAGTCCGCATCATCGCCTTGCGGATCGCTTGTTTGCCTTTCACGGTCGAGCGCAGTCACTGCAGTATGCGGTGAATCCCGATTGGCGCGGGATGACGCCCTATATCGCCTATGTCGATGGCAAGAGTGCGGTGCGCTTTGTGCTGGGTGAGCCGGATGATCGAACGCTGGCAAGCTGGCTCAAAGGCAAAAAATAAACCTGAACAAAAAACGGATACCCGCAGGTATCCGTTTTAGCGATTCATCACGACAGAGTTAATCGAAGACAGGCGACTCCACACCCAAAATCTTGTGCAGCTTCGGTGACGTCGTTGTGTACTGCATGTGAATTTTTTTCTCGGGGAAGATGTACGGTGCAGCACCAAAGGCCGCCAGTGCAGCTTCATGAAAGCCCGAGAGGATCAATTTCTTCTTGCCAGGGTAGACATTGATATCGCCCACCGCAAAAATACCGGGTACATTCGTTTCGAATTTTTCCGTGTCGACTTTGAGCTGTTTGCGCTCAATGTCCAGTCCCCACTCGGCAATCGGGCCCAGCTTTGGCGAAAGACCAAAGAAAACCAGCAAATCATCCAATGGCAGGCGTCGCGTGACGCCATCTGATCCTGTGACCTTGATCTCGGTGAGCTTGTCATCGCTGGATTCGAAGCCGGTCACCTGACCGATGACCAGTTGCATTTCGAATTGTTCGCAGAGTTCTTTCATTTTTGCGACCGAGGCGGGCGCAGCGCGGAATTCATCGCGACGATGCAGCAAAATCACCGATTCTGCCTTGCCTTGCAGGTTGAGTGCCCAGTCAAGCGCCGAATCACCGCCACCACAAATCACGATATTGCGACCAGCAAAGCGCGCAGGGTCTTTCACGCGATAGAACAACTGCTTGCCTTCGAAAGCCTCGATGCCATCGACCTTGATCGTGCGTGGCTGGAACGAGCCTACTCCGGCGGCAATGAAAATGGTTTTGGTGATGAAGCGGGTACCGATCGAGGTTTCCAGATCGAAGCGGCCATCATCGCGTTTTTGTACCAGTGTGACTTCCTGACCCAAATGAAAGGTGGGTTCGAAAGGTTCGATCTGCTTGAGCAGATTGTCGGTCAGCTCTTGCCCAGTGCAGACAGGCACCGCCGGTATGTCATAAATTGGCTTGTCCGGATAAAGCTCAACGCATTGACCACCGACGGCGGCGAGCGAGTCGATCACATGGGCTTTGATTTCCAGAAGGCCAAGTTCGAAGACCTGGAACAGGCCAACGGGTCCGGCACCGACAATCACTGCATCGGTTTCAATGGGAGTTTTTACTGAGGTGTTCATTCGATTCAGAGAAGTTGGAGGCTATCGAGCCTGATAACGTACCAACCCCGGCCGGGGCCGGGGCTGAAGAAGGATTACGCGATGCCCTGCTTGGGCACCCTATCAGATCAGCGTTCGAGGTACTGTAATTTTTCCTTGGTGTCTTTCCACTCTTCGGCATCGGAAAGTGGCGCTTTGGATTTGGTGATCGACGGCCATTTGCGGGCCAGTTCAACGTTGAGTTTGATGAACTGCTGCTGGTCAGCCGGCACGTCTTCCTCGGCATAGATCGCATTGACCGGGCACTCGGCGACGCACACCGCGCAGTCGATGCACTCATCGGGATCGATCGTGAGGAAATTAGGTCCCTCGCGGAAGCAATCCACAGGGCAGACATCGACGCAGTCCGTGTAACGGCAGCGGATGCATGATTCGGTCACAACGTGGGTCATACAACAGTCCTATCTGTGAATATTTTTGAAACAAAACTGAAAAAACACCCGGAAACACCAGCAAAACCCAAGGCCTTGCTCATCATGTCTGCCTCGTATTGGGGGATTTTCCCTCGCGGTCGGAGGCCCGAACGCGTCTTTTCGGCAAAGCGTTGTATTTTAAGACAAATTGTGTGCCCTCACACGGCTGGTTTAGATGATTTTTGAATATGCAAATGCGCACCCTGCCCGAGAACCGTGAATATTTTGGCATCGTGCTCTGAAATAAAATCAAGCGCCTTGTCCGGCGTGGTTTTCTTTACCGGGATAAAATCGGGCGGCCAAAGAGGGGAGACCATGGACACATCCGCCGCACGCCAGGCGATTTTCAGCCGCATACGTAAAGCCCAGAACAGGCCAGCCGAGCCGACCCCGGCGGAACTTGCTCAGGTCAGTGACTATCTTGGGCACCACGGGGCCGGTCCCCAACCCGATCTCGGTAGTGACCTTGTCGGACGATTTCGTGCTCAGGCCTTGCGCACCTCGCAGACCCTGGACGAGGTGGCTGGTCTGGACGATGTGCCTGCGGCTGCGGCGCGTTATATAGATAGCATTGGTGTGCCCAAGTCGGCAATCGCCTGGCAGTCGCTCACCGCGCTGCCCTGGCAGGCGTCCGGTATCCGTGTGGATTTTCGGCCGCCAGTCGACAAGGATCTGGTCGGCATCACGGGCTGTTTTTGCGCCGTGGCCGAAACGGGTACCCTGATGCTGCTGTCCGGTGCGGACACTTTCGCATCGGCTGCGCTGCTTCCCGAAACACATATCGCCATCGTGCCTGTGTCACGTGTGGTGGGATCCATTGAAGATGCATTTGCACTTGCTAAAAAAGAGCGTGGCGAACTGCCACGCGCGACCAACTTCATTTCCGGGCCCTCGCGCACCGGGGATATCGAGCAGACGATTGTGCTGGGTGCGCACGGGCCCTACCGGGTGCACGTGATTCTGGTGCGAGATATCTGAGTCAACGGTAGCCTGAATGAAGCCAAAAATTCTCGTCACGCGCGCTGTGTTTCCGCAAGTGATTGACCACCTGTCGCAGCATTTCGATGTCGATTCAAATCAATCGGACGAGGCCTTTTCCGAAGCTGAGCTGATCAGGCGACTGCAGGGCAAGGTGGGCGTCTATGCCAATCCCACTACCATCCTGTCTGCTGACATCATTCGAAGCGCGCCAGAGCTGCGCGCGATCTGCAATGTGGCGGTGGGCTATAACAATATTGATGTCGCCGCCGCCACAGCGGCTGGCATCATGGTGACCAATACACCGGATGTGCTGAATGAGACGACGGCCGATTTTGGCTGGACGCTGCTGATGGCGGCAGCGCGGCGTGTAACGGAATCCGAGCATTATGTGCGTGCTGGTCTGTGGAAAAAATGGACCTATGACGGTTTTATGGGTGTGGATGTGCATGGCAGCACACTGGGCATCATTGGCATGGGCCGCATCGGTCAGGCGGTTGCACGGCGTTCGATGGGTTTCAATATGAAAGTCATCTACAACAACCGTTCGCGTTTGGCACCGGAATTGGAAGCCAAGGCAAACAATGCACAACACGTGAGCCGTGAAGAGCTCTTGCGTACTGCCGACCACGTGGTGCTGGTGTTGCCCTACTCGAAAGAATCGCATCATCTGATCGGTGCCGCCGAGCTGGCGCTGATGAAGCCGACGGCAACGCTGATCAATATCGCTCGAGGTGGTATTGTGGATGACGCGGCGCTGATTGAGGCATTGAGCGCCGGGAAAATCGCTGCTGCGGGTCTGGATGTGTTTGAAAACGAGCCTGCATTCAATCCTGGTTTTCTGAAGCTGAGTAATGTGGTGCTCACGCCGCACATTGGCAGCGCCTCTGGTCCGACGCGTCGTGCCATGGCTGATTGCGCTGCGGACAACCTGATTGCTGCGCTCTCGGGTCATCGTCCACCGAATTTGCTGAACCCCGAATCATTTAAACAATAACAACCACGCTCGAGAGGGCAGGAGATACAGATGGCCGATTTCACGATTGTTCAACAGCACAGCTTGTCCATGGAGGGAGCTCGCGCTGCTGCGCAAAAAGTGGCCGACCAGATGGCGGTTGATTATGAAATGACACACCAGTGGGTGGGTGATGTACTCGAGTTCAAGCGCAGCGGTTTTTCCGGCACGCTCGCGCTTTCGGAGGGCAGTGCTCAGCTCGAGGTTGTGCTCGGCTTCATGCTGCGGGGATTTGCGAAGAAGATCGAAGAGCAGGTGAGCAAAAACATGCACAAGGTGTTCTGCGGCGACTCCGATCAGGACGCCGCCTAAAGGTGCGCAAGCGGGCCTGCCGGCCCGCTCTTGTACTGATCAGACTTCCAGCAATTCCACATCAAAAATCAGTGTCGCGTGCGGAGGTATTACGCCGCCGGCGCCGCGTGCACCGTAGCCAAGTGCTGAGGGAATCACCAGTCGGCGCTTGCCGCCGACCTTCATGCCTTGCACGCCCTGATCCCAGCCCTGAATGACCTGGCCAGCGCCAAGTGAGAATTCAAAAGGTTCATCACGATCCACGCTGGAATCAAATTTCTCGCCGGGACTGCCATCCTCGTTCTGCAGCCAACCGGTGTAGTGAACCGAGACAAACTGACCTGCCGCCGCTTCGGCACCATCGCCGATGGTCAGGTCTTCGTATTGCAGGCCAGAGGCCGTCATGATCAGGGACATGATCTTTCCTTCATGGTGGGTCAACAAGAGTTCGGCATTCTAGCAGCCACGACCCTCTTATAATGCGGGACGATCATGATGCCTCTCTTTACCTCCCTCTTGCGTGCCATTGTCTCGCAGCTGCACTTCCGTATGCTGTTGCTGACGCTCTTGCCCTTGCTGATAGGGCTGGGGCTGTGGGGTCTGCTGTTGTGGCAGGGGCTGCAGCCATTGATAGACCAGTTGCATCAGTGGTTTTCCGATTATTCGCTGTTCAGCGGTGTGGGTGAGCGGCTGGATGCCTGGGGTCTTTCAGCCATCAGAACGCTGATGGTGCCATTGCTGGCGATGTGGCTCTTGCTGCCACTGATGATTCTGAGCGCACTGTTACTCGTCGTCTTGTTGTCCATGCCCGCTATTGCGCGCCATGTCGCAGCAAACTTTCATCCTCAACTCGTGATGCGCCACGGTGGTTCGTTTGCAGGCAGCTTGTGGGTATCCTTGTCATCATTCATCGCGTTTCTGATCATCTGGCTGGTCACGCTGCCGCTGAACCTCGTACCTTTGTTCGCGCTGTGCATTCAGCCATTGCTCTGGGGCTGGCTGACCAGTCGGGTGATGGCCTATGATGCGCTGGCCGATTTTGCCGATGCTGACGAGCGCCGCGCGATATTGAATCAGCAGCGCTGGCCTTTGCTGGCCATCGGCGTGGTGACTGGCAGTCTGGGCGCTGTGCCCGGTTTGCTGTGGCTGGGTGGCGTGGTGTCGGTGATTTTGTTTCCGCTGCTGGCAGCGCTGGCGATTTGGCTTTATCTACTGGTTTTCGTATTCAGCGGTTTGTGGTTCCAGCATTACTGTCTCGATGCGCTGGCCCGCTTGCGCAGCATACCCCTGAATGCAGATGATCCCGGTCGCATCATCGATATCAATTAACACCTCTGAATGGGCAATTTATGAGTTTTGGCATCATCATCATTGGCGATGAAATCCTGTCGGGCAAGCGCACCGACAAGCATCTGGCAAAGCTGATCGAGCTGTTGTCAGCGCGTGGCCTGAATCTGTCATGGGCCGAATATCTCGGGGATGATCCGGCACGTATTACCGAAACGCTCAGGCGTACCATGGCCACGACGGATATTGTTTTTTCCTGCGGTGGCATAGGCGCGACTCCGGATGATCACACCCGGCAATGCGCTGCGGCCGCGCTCGGTGTGCCGCTGGTACTGCATCCCGCGGCCAGGGACAAAATTCGCGAACGCATCCGCGACATGTCACTGGAATCCGGTACCGAGCCTGACTTCGACAAACCTGACAATCTGCATCGTCTGAAGATGGGCGAATTTCCGCAGGGCGCGGAGATCATTCCGAATGCCTTCAATAAAATTCCGGGCTTCGCTGTGCGTAATGCTCTGGGTGGCGTCCATTATTTTCTGCCGGGTTTTCCGGTCATGGCTGAGCCGATGATGAACTGGGCGCTGGATACCCATCATGCCGATTTGTTTCATCAATTCGCCTACATCGAAAAATCCGTGATCGTGCATGACGGTATCGAGTCCACACTCACCCCCTTGATGGAAGCGCTCGAAGCTGAATTTTTGGGTATTCGTGTTTTCAGTCTGCCCAGCGTTGGCGATGGCACGCGGCGTCGGCACATCGAACTGGGTGTCAAGGGTGATCCTGAACTCGTCGAATTGGCTTATGCGCGCATGCTGGCTGGCCTGGATTTATTGAAGCAGGAATATGTCAGTCATTGACGCTGACTTATCCGTTTCAGGGCGTTGCGGCTTTCCCCTGGTCGAGCAATCCCTGAGTGCGGATGAAAGCAATCACCTCATCAACCCCATCGCCTTTGCGAAGATTGGTGAACACAAACGGACGATCGCCACGCATTTTTTTTGCGTCGCTGGCCATCACCTCCAGATTGGCACCCACATGCGGTGCCAGATCGGTTTTGTTAATGATCAGTAGATCCGAACGTGTGATGCCAGGCCCGCCCTTGCGGGGAATTTTTTCTCCGCCAGCCACATCAATCACATAAATCGTCAGATCCGATAATTCAGGACTGAAGGTCGCCGCCAGATTGTCGCCGCCGGATTCAACCAGAATCAGATCCAGCTCAGGAAAGTCAGCACTCATGCGCGCTATCGCCTCAAGATTGATGGACGCATCTTCACGTATCGCGGTATGAGGACAACCGCCGGTTTCCACACCCATCAGACGCTCGGAAGGCAGCGCATCGGCGCGCAGCAGGATTTCCATGTCTTCCTTGGTATAGATGTCGTTGGTAATCACGGCCATCTCATACGCATCGCGCATTTTCTTGCAGAGCATTTCGCACAAGGCAGTTTTTCCGGAGCCGACCGGGCCGCCGATACCGACGCGCAGAGGATTAGGGTTTGTCATGATGTTTTCCGTGTAAATGTGGGTTACGCATCAGGAGCGGTACAAGCGGCTGTACTGCACTTCATGCTGCATCGATAAAAGAGAGAGTCCGGGCGACCAGTTCGACAGTTCATCATCGGCCAGCGTGCGCGCTGTCACCGCTGCCGCTTCGATCGCCTCGGTGAGCGAGAGCAGCAGCCGCTGACCCGATACCTGACCCAATGGTACGGATTTTACGCAAGCAAGCACCTGATTTTCTGCCCAGGAGAACAGCATGCCGAGTAGCGCAGACTCGGCAGGTACTCGCAGCGCGACAGTCGCGGCGGCCAGTGCGGTCGGAAAGGGAATTTCGGCTTGCTGTTGCAGTAGCGTTAGCAGCACCTTGTCGTCGGGGGCTAGCTCGCTGATCAGTTTGGCCAGCGAATAACCCATTTGCACTGTCTCTGCGCGGAACTCGGCGCTATCGCGCGAGGCAAGGAACATCGCGGTCCAGTCAGCGACGGCATCGGCCTCGCGTGCTTCAAACGCCTGTATCAGACGCCAGGTGAGCGGCGCTTCGAAGCGTGCAACGATTTCATTCAGCATATCCACGATCCACGCACGTGCGCTGTGCTCGTCGTGCACAAAGCCGCGTGCCATCGCGGTTTCAAGTCCTTGCGAATAACTGTAGGCACCCACCGGTAGTGAAGGGCTGGCCAATTGCAGCAGATGGAGCAGGGAAGCGGATTGCATGCTTAGCTCTTGTCGCTGGGGCGATGAATTTTCTGTCGCAAGGGAATCGGCGCGAGGGGATGCTGTGCATGACCGTCGTGATGATGATGGCCGCCGTAAGCACCCGATTCAGGTTCGAAAGGCGCTTGCTCATCGGCCACGTTGGCCCCCAGACCGATCAGCATGTCCTTGAGGACTGGATCACGGCGTATGCGCAAAAAGCCGTCGCCCACTTCAGCTTGCGTGTGCCGATTACCCAGATGGAAGGCACAGCGCAGCAGTGCCTGACTACCATCGCAAGTGACACGGCAGGTCGCTTCGATAGCCGCCGTGATTTTGACGATGCGGCCGTCATCGCCCTTGAGTAAATCGCCGTGTCTGAGTACGGTGCCGCGCACGGTGAAGACGGCGACTTCTTCGCCAGAGACGAGTGCGGCGCGCAGACGACTTTTTTCACGCAACTCGTAAGGCAGTACGAGTTCGCCATCAATCTTGTCAGCGTGGGTAACTTTGGTGTGCAGAGTGAGCATTTATTTTTTCAGAAAGTGATTCGTGGATAGCGTCGCCGATTATCAAAAAAGGAAATAGCGCTGTGCCATGGGCAAAATACTCGCCGGTTCACACACAAGTAGCTGCCCATCAGCGCGTACTTCATAGGTTTCCGAATCCACCTCCATGTGCGGCACATAGTCGTTGTGGATCATGTCGGATTTTCTGAGCTTGCGCATATTTTTTACGGCTGCGATGGGCTTGTTTAATTTAAGTGTCTCCCCGATGCCAGCGTCGTAAGCTGCCTGCGACACAAAAGTGAACGATGTCCGCAGACCACCGCCATAGGCACCAAACATCATGCGGTAATGCACAGGCTGCGGTGTGGGTATCGATGCGTTCGGGTCGCCCATCTGGGCTGCAGCGATCATGCCGCTTTTCAGAATCATGGAGGGTTTCACACCAAAGAAAGCTGGTTTCCAAAGAACGATATCGGCCAGCTTGCCTGCTTCCAGTGAGCCCACCATATGCGATACGCCATGGGTGATGGCTGGATTGATCGTGTACTTGGCCACGTAGCGCTTCACCCGGAAGTTGTCGTTGCGTGCGCTGTCTGGTTGCAAAGCGCCGCGCTGCTCTTTCATCTTGTGCGCGGTCTGCCAGGTGCGCAGTATCACCTCACCCACACGTCCCATGGCCTGAGAATCGGAGGACATCATCGATATCGCACCCAGATCATGCAAGATGTCCTCTGCTGCGATGGTCTCGCGTCGTATGCGTGACTCGGCGAAGGCGATATCTTCGGTGATGGCCGGATCCAGGTGATGGCAGACCATCAGCATGTCCAGATGCTCATCGAGCGTATTGACCGTGTAGGGTCGGGTCGGATTGGTTGACGAGGG
>JAIXXZ010000021.1 GCA_027490465.1 Oxalobacteraceae bacterium | reverse complement strand
TATGGCTTGAATGACAAGGAAGAGATCGATTACGAGGCCATGGAGCGCACCGCCCATGAGCACAAGCCCAAGCTGATCATTGCGGGTGCATCGGCGTATGCACTGAAAATTGACTGGGCACGTTTTGCCAAGGTCGCCAAAGACGTGGGCGCGTACTTTCTGGTGGATATGGCGCACTACTCGGGCCTGATTGCCGGTGGCGTGTATCCGAACCCGGTGCCGCACGCAGATGTGGTGACTTCGACGACCCACAAGAGCCTGCGCGGTCCACGCGGCGGCATCATTTTGATGAACAACGAAGACATCGCAAAGAAAATCAACAGTGCGATTTTCCCGGGCTTGCAGGGTGGTCCGCTGATGCATGTGATCGCTGGCAAGGCGACCGCATTTCATGAAGCACTGCAGCCGGCATTCAAAACCTACCAGCAGCAAGTGATCAAAAATGCCGCCGCACTGGCAGAGACACTGGTGGAGCGCGGTCTGCGTATCGTCAGCGGTCGTACCGAGTCGCATGTGATGCTGGTCGATTTGCGTGCCAAAGGCATCACGGGTAAAGCTGCCGAAGCGGCATTGGGCCTGGCGCATATCACCTGCAACAAGAATGGCATTCCCAATGACCCTGAAAAAGCGATGATCACCAGCGGCATCCGTCTGGGATCGCCTGCAATGACGACGCGTGGTTTCCGCGAAGACGAAGTGCGTGCGACAGCCCATCTGATCGCTGACGTGCTCGAAGCGCCTAACGATGCCGAGCGTATCGCACAGGTGCGTGAAAAAGTCTCCGCACTGGTGCGTCCATTCCCGGTTTATGGCGCACGTAGCTAATTTTTTACAAGTATGGAAAGGGCGACATAGATCGCCCGTGAAACTCCAAATCCAATAAATACCAGGAGGTCAAAATGGCTGGTCGTAATTTTTTGTTTGTACCCGGACCCACTAACGTGCCCGATCGTGTGTTGCGCGCAATGATGGTGTCGATGGAAGACCATCGCTCACCCGCATTTCCGGAACTCACCCGCACCATTCTCCCCGGTCTGAAAAAAGTCTTTCGCACCGAGCGCGGCACGCCTTTCGTATTTCCGTCGTCGGGTACCGGTTGCTGGGAAGCTGCGATAGCCAATACGCTCTCGCCCGGTGACAAAGTGCTCGCCGCGCGTTTCGGTCAGTTCAGCCATCTGTGGATCGCGATGTGCGAGAAATTCGGGCTCGACGTACAAATCGTTGATGCCGACTGGGGCACTGGTGTGCCGCTCGAGCAGTACGCAGAGATTCTGAG
Organism: Oxalobacteraceae bacterium; assembly: GCA_027490465.1. Lineage (GTDB taxonomy): Bacteria > Pseudomonadota > Gammaproteobacteria > Burkholderiales > Burkholderiaceae_D > Pernthalerella. The sequence goes on along the minus strand of JAIXXZ010000021.1, from coordinate 1,774 downwards.
CAAGGATACCCAGCATCAAATCAAGGCCGTGCTTGCCTGCCACAATGAAACTGCCACCGGCGTCACGTCGGATATCGGTGCCGTGCGCAAAGTGCTCAATGATGCAAAACATCCGGCACTGCTGTTCGTGGATGCTGTCTCATCGCTGGGCTCGATTGATTTCCGCTTCGATGACTGGGGCGTTGACATGGCCGTGTCCGGCTCGCAGAAAGGTCTGATGTTGCCAGCTGGTCTAGGCATTATGTGCGCCAGCCAGAAAGCACTCGATATGCACGCGCAAGCCAAACTGCCCCGTGCCTATTTTGATTTGCAGGACATGATGGCTTCGAATCAGACGGGCTATTTCCCCTATACGCCTGCGCTGTCGCTGATGTATGGCCTGGTCGAGTCACTGAAGATGATCGAAGAAGAAGGTCTCGATAACATCATCGCTCGTCATCACTATCTGGCTGAAGGTGCACGCGCTGCGATCACCCAGGGTTGGGGCATGAAGCTGTGTGCGGCTGACCCCAAGTGGTATTCCGACACCGTCTCAGCCGTCATGGTCCCCGAGGGTATCAATGGTGCTGACGTGATTGCGCGCGCCTACAAGCGCTACAACGTGTCACTGGGGGCTGGCCTCTCCAAAGTTGCAGGCAAGCTCTTCCGTATTGGTCACCTCGGCGATATGAACGAAGTGCATCTCATGTCCGGTATCGCCGGTGCTGAAATGGCGATGCTGGATTGCGGCATCAAAGTGCAGCCGGGTAGTGGCGTGGGCGCGGCCGGCGAGTACTGGCGCAAGCATCGCGCTCCGGCAGGACTGGATCGGTATGCGCAGGAGCAGCTGGTATTGCAGAAGGCCGCCTAAAAAATCCTCTTTTCTGCCTTTTGAGCTGGCTTCGGATCTTCGGATCCGAAGCTTTTTTTTGCGCGGTCAATGAAATCAAGCTCAGGTTCAACCAAGAAGTACAACGCGGTTCAAAGATTCGTCAGTTATCAAAATCAGCTTTTTAAAAAACGCGGCTGAATCATCAGCTGCCCATGTCGATGTGATACTCGACCGCATTGACCAAGCCACCACGCGACTCGATTGCAGACAGGGGCCCTGGTTCGAGCTCCATTCCCTTGCAGGCCGCATAAAAAAACGCCATCCGCAGATGACGTTTTTATTCCAGCTCAGCTTAGGGGAGCGCTGATCAAATAAAACCAGAAATTGTTGTGGCAGGGTCCATGCTACCAAGCCCTTGATTTTTCTGGTCCCCGCGTTGCACAGTTGCAGTGGTTTGCCACAAAACGCGGATTCGTCAGCGACGCCTTAGCCTTATTTTTGTCCGAAGAAAGCGCTGATTTCTTTTGCGTCCAGGGTGCCATCTTTGTCCGTATCGAGCTGGTCAAAGGCTTTGGCAATAGCTTTATTCTTGATTTCTTTTTTGTCGAGCGTACCGTCGCTGTCCTTGTCATTCATCATGACCGTGAAGGTATCGATTTCGATTTGACTTACGGTGCCGTCCTTGTCCGTGTCAATAGCATCGAAGTTCTTGGCGACCATAGGTATGGACTTGGCTTCGGTTTTGTCGAGTGTGCCGTCATTGTCCTTGTCGGCAGTTTTTACATTTTTTGCCCAAACTGCTGTGGCAGCGAGCAGAGTCATAGTAGCGAGCAGGGTTGTAATCAGATTTTTTTTCATCATAGCCTCATTAAGAATGTGTCAAAACAATGCACCGCCCCCCAGTTAACGACATCTTTCTTGTCATGCCAGTGTGTGGCCAGGATGCTTGCCTACCCGTGGAGT
>JAIXXZ010000098.1 GCA_027490465.1 Oxalobacteraceae bacterium | reverse complement strand
GAAGAAGCCCACGGCGCCATCGACATGATGTTGTCGGATAATCGCTTTGGTGATGCCGGCGCGCGCGTGGTGGTCGAAGAATTTCTTGAGGGTGAAGAAGCCAGCTTCATCGTCATGGTGGACGGCAAAAACATACTGCCACTGGCGACCAGTCAGGACCACAAGCGTTTGCTGGACCAGGATCAGGGTCCTAACACGGGTGGCATGGGTGCCTATTCACCTGCGCCCATCGTTACACCGCAACTGCATGCACGCGTGATGCGCGAGATCATTCAACCGACTGTGCAAGGCATGGCAAAGGATGGCATTCCCTATACGGGCTTTCTGTATGCGGGCCTGATGATTGATGCCGAAGGCAATCCCAAAACACTGGAATTCAATTGCCGCATGGGTGACCCGGAGACGCAGCCCATCATGGCGCGCCTGAAAACCGATCTGGTATCAGTCATGGAGCATGCCGTAGCAGGTACGCTCAATGAAATTGAGCTCGACTGGGACAGGCGCACAGCACTCGGCGTGGTTATGGCCGCGAGTGGTTACCCGGATGCGCCGCGCAAAAACGATGTGATCACCGGCATTCCCGAAGAAACTGAAGACAGCATGAGCTTCCATGCGGGCACGGCACTGGACAACAAAACGCTGACCACACAGGGGGGACGTGTGTTGTGTGTGGTGGGTTTGGGCGACAGCGTTCGCGTGGCCCAGAAACATGCGTATGAAGCCGTGGACAAAATTCACTTTGACGGCATGCAGTTTCGCCGCGATATAGGCTGGCGCGCGCTCAAACGACCTGGCTGAATATCAATAGCAAACAAAAGGATAATCCATGAACACGCCCGATACGAATGCCGTCAGGACCTGGCTGTTGTCGCTGCAAGAGCGCATCGTGTCTGCTGCTGAAGCTGTCGATGGTCGGCAATTCATACGCGACAGCTGGGAACGGCCCGAAGGTGGTGGCGGCATTTCGCGTCTCATTGAAGAAGGCAATGTGCTCGAACGCGGCGGCGTGGGTTTTTCGCATGTCAAAGGCAGCAGCCTGCCGCCTTCGGCGGCCGCCAATCGTCCTGAAGTGGCAGGCCATCCCTGGGAAGCGATGGGCGTGTCACTGGTTTTTCATCCGCGCAATCCGTATGCGCCGACCGTGCACATGAATGTGCGCTTCTTTACCACGACGGGTGAAGGCGATCAGCGTGTGTGGTGGTTCGGTGGCGGCATGGATTTGACGCCTTACTATGGCTTCGAGGAAGATGCGCAGCATTTTCATCAAACCTGTCGTAACGCGCTGGCGCCATTCGGTTCAGAGCTGCATCCGCGCTTCAAGCAATGGTGCGACGAGTACTTCTATCTGAAGCATCGCAAAGAAGCGCGGGGTGTCGGCGGTGTGTTCTTTGATGATTTCAATTCCGCAGGCTTTGAGCAGAGCTTTGCCATGACGCAGAGTGTCGGCGATCATTTTATCGATGCCTATCTGCCTATTCTGAAGCGCCGCAAAGATAGTGCTTACGGTGAACGCGAGCGTGATTTCCAGGCTTATCGTCGCGGCCGTTATGTGGAATTCAATCTGGTCTTCGACCGCGGCACCTTGTTTGGCCTGCAGTCGGGCGGACGTACTGAATCCATCCTGATGTCGATGCCACCTATCGTCAAGTGGCGCTATGACTGGCAACCTGAAGCAGGCTCCCCTGAAGCGAAACTCTATACCGATTTCCTGCCACATCGTGACTGGCTGGCTGCATGAGTGTGCGCAGCGTGCTGCTGCTGGGCGGTAGCTTCGATCCGGTGCATTCGGGTCATGTGGGACTGGCACGCTACTTCTGCACACTGCTGCATCCTGATGAACTGCGACTGATACCCAGTGGTCGTCCCTGGCAAAAGCCGGACATGGTCACACCGGCTGTGCATCGCGTTGCGATGCTGCACGCCGCTTTTGATGGGTGGCCTACGCCGATTTGTATCGATGAGCAGGAAATCCAACGCGAGGGTCCAAGCTACATGATCGATACCCTGCGTTCGTTACGCAGCGAGCTGGGGCGAGATGTGTCGCTTGCACTCATCATGGGCGCAGACCAGCTGATCAATTTGCATACCTGGCGGGACTGGGCTGCTCTGTTCGATGAAGCCCACTTGTGCATTGCAGCTCGCCCGGGTTTCGCCATTGATAACGCATCTCTGGATAAAGCGGTCGCAGCACAGATCACTCGCCGGCTAGCCAGCGCAAATCAATTGCGGCAGACGCCCTCGGGTCTGGTCTGCATCGCAACGCAGCTGGCGCTGGATGTGTCATCAACCCAGATACGCGAGGCTATTGCGGGGTCGGGTGGCGCCGCTGACCTGCTTCCGGGGCCAGTGCTAGACTATATTCAACAACATCACCTTTACCAGACTCATTAATGGATATTAAAAAATTGCAGGGCATCGTTGTCAACGCACTCGAGGACGTGAAGGCGCAGGACATCCGCATCTTCGATACCAGCCATCTGACGAGCATGTTTGACCGCATCGCGATCGCCTCCGGTACCTCGAACCGTCAAACCAAAGCACTGGCCTCTTCCGTGCGCGACTCGGTCAAGGCCGCTGGCGGCAACATCATCAGCATGGAAGGTGAAGGCACGGGAGAGTGGGTGCTGGTCGATCTGGGCGACATGATCGTCCATATCATGCAGCCCGCTATTCGCGCTTACTATCGTCTTGAAGAATTGTGGGGCGAGAAGGAAATCAAGCTCGGCGCTGCAACGCGCTCGGCAACCGGTGCGAAAACAACACTGGTCAAAGCCTCGTCGCATATCACCAAGACCGCCGTGAAAAAAACGGCCCGCACCAAAATCACCGATACCGAGGCCAGCGGCACGAAAGCTCCGGCGAAAAAAACGGTGGCCGCAAAAACAGCGGTGACTAAAACTGCTGGGACTAAAACCTCGGCCCAAACCCCGGCCAAAAAAGCAGCCACCAAGAAAGTCGTGGCCAAGAAGGCGATCATTAAAAAAGTCGTCGCAAAGAAAACCACCCCTAAAAAATCAGCTGCCAAAAAAGCACCCGCCAGAAAAACGGGTTCGACCGCTGGAAAAGCTTCAACCAGTCGATCAGGCACCACCCGGCGCACAACGACCAAGTCCGGCGGTTAAAGCCAGCCCATGCAACTCATCGTTGCAGCCGTTGGCCACAAAATGCCTGCATGGATTGAGGCCGGCTTTCAGGAGTACGCGAAACGCATGCCGGCCGAATGCCGCTTAGTGCTGAAAGAAATCAAGCCCATCGACCGCTCATCGAGCCGCAGTGCGGAAACGGTGATGGCGCAGGAGCGGCAGCGCATCGAGGCGGTGCTACCCAAAGGGGGCCATGTGATCGCCTTGGACGAGCACGGCAAAGATCTGACTACGCTGCAGTTATCGCAACATCTGACACTGTGGCAACAGCAAGGCGGGGATGTTACATTCGTCATCGGCGGTGCGGATGGTCTGGATGCTGATTTCAAGAAAAATGCCGACATGCTGGTGCGCGTGTCCAGTCTGACCCTGCCGCATGGGATGGTCAGGGTGCTGCTGGCAGAACAGCTCTACCGCGCCTGGACGATCACGCGCAATCATCCGTATCACCGCGTATCACTCTGACGACGCTGATGCCCGGCGCCTGTCAGCCTCAAGGGAAGCATGACATTGGCAGATCAAATTATTTACCTGGCTTCCAAAAGTCCTCGCCGGCGTGAATTGCTCCAGCAGGTGGGTATTGCTTTCGAAGTGCTCGAACTTAAGGAAGAACCGGGTCGTCACGGCGCGGTATCGGAGATACCGCTTGAAGGCGAAGTGCCGGAGATTTATGTCGCGAGAGTCACACGCGAAAAAGCAGACAGTGGCTGGGCCGCTGTCTTGTGGCGTCACTTGCCAAAGCGTGCGGTACTGGCCGCCGACACCACGGTCACGATTGATGGAAAAATACTGGGCAAACCCACTGATCAGGCGGAGGCCATGGCCATGCTGCGAATGCTTTCAGGGCGTACGCATGAGGTCTTGACTGCGGTGGCGGTTCGCTTTGAAGATAGGATCAATGAAGTTGTGCATCGCTCGGAGGTCAGATTCGCGGAACTGAGCGAAGCGACGATGCAAGCCTATTGCGACTCATCGGAGCCGTATGACAAAGCAGGCAGCTATGGCATACAAGGGCATGCAGCAAAATTCATCGAACATATCAGTGGCAGCCACTCGGGCATCATGGGTCTGCCTTTGTTTGAAACCACACGATTGTTACAGCAAGCAGGTATCAAAATACTATGACGGAAGATCTGCTGGTCAATATCACGCCCCAAGAGACGCGCGTGGCACTCATGCAGCACGGCGCCGTGCAGGAATTACACATTGAGCGCACAGCGTCGCGCGGCCGTACGGGGAATATTTATCTGGGCAAGGTAGCCCGTGTGCTGCCGGGTATGCAATCGGCGTTTATCGATATTGGCCTTGAACGCGCCGCATTCTTGCATGTAGCCGATATTTGGGAAGCCCGCGTACAGGGCAGCTCTGGCACTACGGGAGCCCCGCCGACACCCATAGAAAAATTACTGTTCGATGGTCAATCACTTCTGGTGCAAGTGATCAAAGATCCGATCAGCACCAAAGGTGCGCGTCTGTCCACGCAGATTTCGATTGCAGGGCGCATGCTGGTGTATCTGCCGCAAGATCCCCATATTGGCGTCTCACAGCGCATCGGCGATGAGACAGAGCGCGAAGCTTTGCGTGAGAAGGTACAAGGCCTCTTACCTGCCGAAGAAAAAGGTGGCTTCATCATTCGGACCATGGCCGAGGGCGCCAGCGACACAGACCTGACCAGTGATATCGCCTACCTTCGCAAGACCTGGGAACATCTACTGGAGCAATCCCGCAAGGTCCCTCCCCCTTCACTGCTGTATCAGGATCTCAGCTTGTCACAGCGCGTACTCAGAGATTTTGTCGGTGAGGAGACTACGTCGATACAAATTGATTCGCGCGAAAATTTTCTCAAGCTCAGTGAATTTGCAGAAAGCTACACACCCTCCGTCATGCCCAAGCTGATGCACTACACGGGCGAGCGTCCGTTGTTTGATTTGCATGGCATTGAGGCGGAAATAGAAAAAGCGCTCGGCAAACGCGTTGACCTGAAATCAGGTGGTTACCTGATTATCGAGCAGACCGAGGCAATGACGACGATTGACGTCAATACCGGCAGCTATGTCACCGGCCGAAATTTTGACGATACGATTTTCAAAACCAACCTTGAAGCAGCGCACGCGATCGCGCGGCAACTGCGTCTTCGCAATCTCGGCGGCATCATCATTCTCGATTTTATTGATATGGAGAATATCGAGCATCGTGCTGCAGTACTTGCCGAGTTGCATAAGGCACTGGCGCGCGATCGCACCAAGGTTACCGTATCGGAGTTTTCTGCACTGGGTCTGGTCGAGATGACTCGCAAGCGTACGCGTGAATCACTCGCGCATATTCTTTGCGAAACCTGCCCGGCTTGTCAGGGCAAGGGACAAGTCAAAACTCCGCGCACCATCGCTTATGAAATCTTGCGCGAGCTGCTGCGCGAGGCCAAACAATTCAATCCACGTGAATTCAGAATTCTCGCTTCGCAATTAGTGATTGATCTCTTTCTGGAAGAAGAGTCGCAGCATCTGACGATGCTGGGGGATTTCATCGGCAAGCCGATTTCACTTCAGGTTGAAAATGGCTTCCATCAGGAACAGTACGATATTATTTTGATGTGATGATGTTTTTTACTATTGCCTTATTTCCAGACTGACTTGCCCGTCTGGATACCTCGATTAAATCTGAGCAAGCAATACCCCATGAACCCAGAAGTCATTATCACCAACATGAAGAAGCGCTATACCGGCGTTTCAGGCACGATCAACGCGCTGCTACCTGTGCAGGCGAAGTCGCTGTGCATAGGCTTTGTAGGTACCGATTTGCCCGGCGCGCAATTGGCACAAGCCAGTCATGGTGGAAATTTTTCCCCGCTTAGCGTCTGGCGGGCAATCTGGCTCAGTCGCACACGCTTACCTAACGGTCAGCCTCGAATCTGGCATGTACGCCGTGATCCGGAAATGATGCTGACTGTTTTCATGCGTGATGTCCTGCGCTTTCCGATCAAGATCGTTTTTACCTCGGCAGCCAAGCACCGACATTCCTGGTTTCCGCGCTGGCTGATCAGCAAGATGGATGGCGTGATTGCAACGACTCCCGAGGCTGCAAGCTTTGTGCCGAATACTACCCGGGTCGTTTTCCACGGCGCGAGTCTGCAACGATTTACGCCACCCAAAATAAGCAAATCAGACGAATGGCAGCGCACGGGTCTCCCTGGCAAATACGGTATTGGTGTCTTTGGCCGTATCCGGCCTTCCAAAGGCACGGATGTGTTTGTTGATGCCATGATTGATGTGCTACCCCACTTCCCCGATTTCACGGCCATCATCACCGGCGAAGCGCTGGCAGAGCATCACGACTACAAAAAAACGATGGTCGACAAGATACAGTCGGCAGGCTTGTCGGATCGCATTGTCTTTTTGGGTAACCTCCCTCCGGATGACATTCCGGGCTGGTACCGCAATGTGACCATCATGGTCGCCTGCCCGCGCTATGAACCTTTTGGCATTACGCCCCTGGAGGCCAAGGCCAGTGGCTGCGCCGTAATAGCCAGCCGTACGGGCGCTTTTGAGTACATCGTCAAGCCGGGAGAAACTGGCGCACTGGTACCGACCAACGATGCAAAAGCATTGGCTGCTGCCGTTACAATGCTCGCTCAAGATCCAGATAAAACGGAAGCCATGGGACGTGCAGGGCGCCAACGTGTAACCGCAGAGTTTTCGATTGAAAAGGAAGCGGAGGGAATAGCGCAGGTCTATCGCGCCGTTCTCGATGCGGTATAACAGCGTATAAGACAAGATGAATATCGTTCCCGTGATCCTCTCCGGCGGCAGTGGCTCGCGTCTGTGGCCATTGTCGCGTTCGATGCGACCTAAGCAGTTCCTTGGCGTCACCGATGAACAGACACTGTTCCAGCTCACGCTGCAGAGGTTGCGTGGATTGCCCGGGCTGCAAGCACCTCTCATCGTCTCCAATCAGGAGCATCGCTTCCTGGTGGCTGAGCAGTGTCGCGAAACCGGCATGGCTACGGATGCCATCCTGCTCGAACCTTTTGGACGCAACACTGCGCCAGCGATCGCAGTCGCCGCGCTGCACGCCCGCAAGTCTGGCGCTGACCCTGTGTTGCTGGTGCTACCGTCGGACCATATTTTCGCAAAGCCTGAAGCTTTCCGCGAAAGTGTGCTGCTGGCTGCACAGGCCGCGGAGGAAGGCAAGCTGGTCACTTTTGGCATCGTGCCAACGCAACCCGAAACAGGCTTTGGCTATATACGCGCGGGTGAAAAAACCCATACTAACGGGGTCACCACAGTCGCACAATTCGTCGAGAAGCCTAACCTTGAGACCGCCGAGCGCTATATCGCCTCAGGAGATTATTTCTGGAACAGCGGTATGTTTATGTTCCGAGCCTCGGTCTATCGGGATGAACTAAAAAAACACCACCCCGACATGCTGCGCCAGTGCGAACTAGCTTATGACAACGCACGATCCGATCTTGATTTTATCCGCCTCGATGAAGCTGCGATGACGGACTGCCCCTCCGACTCCGTCGACTACGCTGTAATGGAAAAGACCGACAAAGCCGCCATGGTGTCACTGGACGCAGGCTGGAGTGATGTCGGATCATGGTCGTCGGTCTGGCAGGTGCTGCCTAAAGATGAACAAGGCAATGCGTTTCGCGGCGACGTGATTGCTGAAGCAGCGAAGGATTGCTATGTGCACGCCGACCACAGGCTGGTAACGCTGCTGGGCGTGAAAGATCTGGTGGTCATAGAGACCGCTGACGCCATCCTCGTCGCTGACAAGAACGCTGCACAAGATGTGAAGCATATCGTCAATCGCCTGAGTGAGGCCAAACGCGCCGAGACTGAACTACACCGGGAAGTATTTCGGCCTTGGGGATCGTATGATTCCCTTGGCACTGGGCCGCGCTATCAGGTCAAGAGTATACGGGTGAAGCCCGGTGCTAAACTGTCGCTGCAATACCATCATCATCGTGCTGAGCACTGGGTGGTGGTCTCGGGCACTGCGAAAGTGCTGATCGGTGAAAAATCACTGCTCGTACGTGAGAATGAATCCGTATTCATACCCCAGGGTGAGAAACACATGCTGGAGAATCCAGGTAAAACGTGGCTGGAGCTAATCGAAGTGCAATCGGGAAGCTACCTCGGGGAAGATGACATTGTGCGGCTGGAAGATGGCTATGGCAGAGCAGACCATGGACACAACTAAGACGGAGCGAAAGCCCAGGATAGCAATCGGATTTTTCGGGATAACCCGTTCACTGAAATGGACTTTACCCTCAATTCAGGAAAATATTATCCAGCCAGCGCGAGAGCTGGGCGAGGTGCGGCTATTCGCACACCTGTATCAACAGACCCATATCGCAAACCCCCGCTCAGGGGAGAACGAACTGCTTGATCCAGAAGAGTACCGATTGCTGGAGTGCGATGAGGTCACGCTTGAAGCGCCCGGAGGGTGCCTAGAAGAAGCACGATACGACTGGATACTATCTCATGGTGATGCGTTTCATGATGGCGGAAAATCGCTAGCGAATCTGATACATCAGCTGCATTCACTACAAGTGCTCGGTCGAATGGTAGGAAAGTGGTCACCTAACGTTGTTATTCTCGCGCGCCCCGACCTACAGTACCAAGATAACTGCAAAGAAATCATTGCGGGCCACCTTTCTCTTTCAACGGATTCTCTGACGATCCCTGATTGGCAGTGGTATGGTGGTTATAATGACCGTTTTGCGGTGGGTGGCTTACGTGCCATACAAGCTTATTTAGATAGGGTTTCCCTTATACCGCTATATGTCCAGCGAACTGGTGGCCCCCTTCCTGCAGAGAGATTCCTGAGGTTCAGCTTGCATGAGCACGGAATATTACCTAATAGGACAAGCCTGAGGGCAAGTAGAGTTCGCGCAAACGGTTACACGCTACTTGAAAATTTTAAACCAGCTTCAGCGGGAAAGAGGGCCGCGCGTTTTTTTGAGCTCTCAATTCGGAGATTATTGAAAAAATTTTGCATAGTAATTTTCTGAAAAACTAGTGCGCGTAGACTTCCCCAAACTTGAGACAAGGTATAAATAGAGACTTCCGGCTATTAGGGAGGTCAAGCAGTGAAGAAATCACGATTTACGGAGAGTCAGATTTTGGCAATCCTGACGGAGG
>JAIXXZ010000002.1 GCA_027490465.1 Oxalobacteraceae bacterium | reverse complement strand
GCTGAATCAACCTTGGGCGGCGGATCGAATGCCGAGGGCGGCACGATGAACAGCATCTCCATCTGATAGCGCCATTGCAGCATGACCGACAAACGTCCGTAATCCTTGCCTCCGGGGGGCGCGACCATGCGCTGCACGACTTCTTTCTGCAGCATGAAATGCTGGTCTTCGACTTGCTGCGCATACTGTGTCAGATGAAACAGCAAAGGACTTGAGATGTTGTACGGCAGATTGCCGACGATACGCAGCTTGCCTTCTGTTGGCTGGAGCGCACCAAAATCAAATTGCAAGGCATCGCCGGAATGAATAATGAGTTTGTCGGTACTGAATTTTTTTTGCAGCATCGCGACCAGATCACGATCGAGTTCGACCACATGCAAGCGAGACAAATGCGCGAGTAGCAAGGCTGTCATCGCACCCTGTCCGGGACCAATTTCCACCATGGCGTCATCTGCGGTGGGCGCGATTACACGAATGATTTCAGAAAGTACATTCTGATCGGTCAGAAAATTCTGCCCGAAGCGCTTGCGGGGTATGTGTTTCATTATTGGGTCATGGCCATCTGCGCTGCAATCGCGATGGCTTCGACCATGCTGCTTGCATCGGCATGGCCATATCCTGCTGCTGCCTTGTCCAGTGCCGTGCCATGATCTACCGAAGTACGAATCACAGGCAAGCCGAGCGTAATGTTGACGCCCTGACCAAAGGTCGCGAACTTCAATACCGGCAAACCCTGATCGTGATACATCGCGAGTACGCAATCCGCCTGATCAAGATAACGCGGCTGAAACAGCGTATCGGCAGGATAAGGGCCAGATACTTGCCAGCCACGCGCGATTGCTTCGTCAATCACGGGTCGTATGACATCAATTTCCTCACGCCCCAGATAGCCTTCTTCGCCCGCATGGGGATTGAGTCCAGTAACCAGAATGCGCGGATGGGTGATACCGAAGCGCGTGATCAGATCATGATGCACAATCGCCAGCGTTGATGAAAGGCTGTCATGCGTAATCGCACGCGGCACATCGGATAGTGCCAGATGGGTAGTAGCCAGAGCGACTCTGAGCATCTGTTTGCCATTAAGACCGGCCAGCATCATCACCACCTGCGGTGTGTGCGTTTTTTCAGCGAGATATTCCGTGTGCCCGGTAAAGGCGATACCGGCATCATTGATCGTGCTTTTTTGTACGGGTGCAGTTACGATGGCATCCACATCACCCGCCATGGCCGCTGCGAGTGCTGCGTCAAGCATGTCGAGTACGGGTTTACCATTACGCGCATCAAGCTGTCCGGGCACCGGCCTTACTACGAGCGGGCAATCCATGATAGCGAACTGGCCCGGCTGATCTTTCCAACTGGCTGCCGACGTCACTCGCTGCACGGAACACTGGGGCACCAAAGCGCTCGCCAGCGACTGCAACTGTGCGGCATCGCCGATCAGCAGGCAAGCTACCGAGCTTGACTGCACGGCTGCCCGCACGGCGATCTCCGGCCCCACGCCGGCGGGCTCACCACAGCTGATCGCTATCCGCGGACGGGACATGAGTATTGATGATCAGGGGCGATTGATATCATCCAGACGATACTCGACGTAGGCACGATCGCGCAGCTGTCGCAACCAGTCTTCGTAGGATTCTTCGAGTTTCTGTTCACGCAATGCCTGTCGCGCGATCAAACGCTGACGTTCGCGCGAGATTTCCTCGGATTTGCGCTCGATGACTTCGATCAGGTGGTAACCAAACGGCGACTCGACAGGTCCACTGACTTCACCGGGCTTGAGCGCATTCATCGCACGCTCGAACTCGGGTACGGTATCACCGGGATAAATCCAGCCAAGATCGCCACCTTTGCTGGCCGAGCCATCGTTGGAATACAGTCGTGCCAATTCCTCGAACTTGGCTGCCTTGTTATCCAGTCGCTCTTTGAGTTCAATAAGTTTACGACGCGCTTCAGAGGCAGGCACAATCTGATTTACCTTGATCAGGATGTGACGTGCAAGCGTTTGCTGGACCACAGTACCCGCCCCGGCCTTGACCATATTGGCGCTGCGTCTCCCAATAATTTTGAGGATATGAAAGCCGTTCGCACTGCGTACGAGAGGCGCGATTTCGCCCTCTTTGATTTTCTCAGTGGCGTCCAGAAAAAGCTGGGGCAAACGCGAGGCGCTGCGCCAGCCGAGTTCGCCGCCACTGAGCGCATCACCAGCATCCGAGAAACTGGCCGCGACCTTCGCGAATTCGGCTCCTGAATTCAGCTGCGCAAGAGCCTCGTCGGCACGTTTGCGGCGTTCTGCGATCTGCTCGGGCGTGGCTTTCTCAGGTACGCGCACCAGAATCTGCGCGATATTGATTTCACTTTGCCCACCCTCGGCGTTGCCAGCTGCCGCTGCGAGGAAGTTGTCAATCTCAGCATCGGTGATCTGAATTTTGTTATCGACTTCGCGTTCGCGCAAGCGCTGCAAGGTGATTTCCTCACGTACCTCTTCGCGAAAACGTGCAAACGAAAGGCCATCGCCCTCAAGCTGATCCCGAAATGCCTGCACGTTCAACTTGTTCTGCTCGGCAATGCGTGCGATCGCACGATCGAGCAAAAGATCATCGATACGAATCCCTGTTTCTCGCGCCAGCTGCATCTGCGCACGGTTGACGATCATTCGCTCGAGCAGTTGCTTTTGCAATACCTCGCGCGGAGGCAGCTGTATGTTCTGACGTTTCAGCCTCTGCTCAACCAGACGCAAACGTTCTTCAATCTCTTTAAGGGTAATGACATCCGTGTTGACGACGACAGCGATTGCGTCGATCAGCACGGGTTGACGAGGACTGGGCGTTTTGGTTTCCGCAGACGATGGGCTGGTCAGGATCAACAACACAAGACTCAACAAGGTGCCGGTGCCGAGACATTTACCCGCCAGCGAACGATAAATCTGAATAAGCGTCATCGTGATTTGAATGAATTGAAAGATGTGAATCGGTTATTGCCGTTGCTGATGTTACTGCGGTTGCTGCAGGGGTTGATACCCCGGCACGCTGCCACGTAGTGCCTTCATCGGGCTCGAGCCCAGCATCGCGAGGCCACTGAATTCCAGCTGCATGAAGAAATGCGTTGTCGTAAGCCCCGCTGCGGTTGGTATGCGCTGACCGACAAAGCGGAAAATCCAGCAATCCGCAAGATACTCGACACCAAGCAGTGACTGACCCAGCTTTCGGTCATCCAGAAGGTAATTGATACGCCCCACGCCATACCAACGCCGGCTGATGGGCCACTGTCCCGACAGGTCGACAAGTTCGTAGTTGGTGTATGGGTAGTCCGGAATATTGCGCGAGTCGCGCCGGTACTGGGCGTTGACAACCTTCATCGGCCCAGCCTGCCAGAACACGCCAGCATTCATGCGATTGACATCCCCGCTGATCTGATCATATTGCAGGTTGGCGTCCATGCGTAGTTCCTCTGTGACGCGGCCCGACATCAGCAACAGGATATCTTCGGCGGCTGCCTGATTGGTAACGCCCAAACTCACCGTAGGGTCCTTGAGATTGAAGCGCTGCGCCACCGCCAGACGCAGACGCTCTGCCCCCGTGGTCTCAAGGAAACGTGAAACAAGCGCAAACGTGATTTGATTGGAATCACCGATGCGGTCATGACCGACAAATCGATTTTCCCGGAAAATCTGCGAATAGTTCAGATCAGCCTCCGATGTGTCAAATCGAGGATAGAGTACCGACGTCTGTTCCTTGTAAGGCGTATAGGTGTAGAAGACACGAGGCTCTAGGGTTTGAATAGCTTCGCGGTTAAAAAACGTCGCCTCGCGCTCGAAAATTAATCCTGAATCCAGCGAGAATGTTGGAAGGATGCGTGCCGGCGCCGTCATGCCAGCATCTGGCCTGTCGAGATTGTACATCGTGCCATGTAATGAAAAGCTAGGGCGCACGAAGTAGCCGGGGCGCTGCCATCGATTATAGGTGAGGCGAGGGTTGAAGACCAAACGATCTCCTTGAACCTGACTTGCGCCAGGTGCGACAAACCTTGTGTATTCCGAATCCATCGTCAGATCTAAACCGGCATCACTGTAATAAAAATTACTCAGACTTACCTGCGGAAGCCGTGCATACGGCGTGCTACGAATGATCGCTCTAGGGTCCTGCAGCACCTGATAATCGATCAGACGAACTGCGCCATTCCAGTCTGATTCACCGTAGTTGAATGCGACACTTTGTGTAAGCAGCCTGCGATTGAAACCGGGGCGCGCCCAGACATGACTCAAGGGAAAATCTCTGGCGTAATAATCGTCTGATGCAGCATTGAGGTCGGTGGCCAGTGTTAACCCCGGCGCCAGTACCTGGTTATGCCGGGATGAAAAACCGTAACGCGTCTCGCCAGGCAATTTGGTGTCATTGATAAACTCAAAGCGCGTCTCACCGGCAAATTCGCGTTCAAGATACCGAACATCAGCACCCAGCATCAAACCGCGCTGTGCGATGTAACGCGGAAAAAACGTTACATCACGATTTGGCGCAATATTCCAGAAGTAGGGCGTCGCGACTTGCAAGCCACTGGAGGTCGATGAAGCAATTGTGGGTGCCAGAAAACCCGAAACGCGCTCGTCGGTCAGTGGAAAGGAAATGCGAGGTGCGCCCGCCACCGGCACGCCCTTGAAAACCAATACCGCGTTTCGTGCATACCCAATACCTGCACCTTCATCCAGCGTCAGCTTGCCGGTACGCAGATACCAGTCCGGTTCAGGACCGTTACAGGTGGTGTAATAGCCCGACGATATAGTTGCTTGGTCTTCCGATTCGAAATCAATGCGATCGGCCCTGCCCTGCGCATTACGCTGCAAAAGCTTGTACACCAGACTATCCATATGACCCACGCCGGTATCCAGCTTGAGTCTGAGTTCTTTTCCCTCGAACCGGCTGCCGGCCTTTTGGACGAGCACATTGCCTACCGCCTCGACCCGGTCATCAATGATGTTGTATTTGACATTATCGGCATCGATAGACGTTTTACCGCGCATGATCTCGACCTTACCCTCAAGCTGGACCTCGCGATCAGGACGACCGGTTAGACTTTCGGCCTTCAAGGTCGTCGCCGACTCGTCGGCGACGAGCGTGTCTGTCAGCCGGCGTGGCTCCTGCGCAGCTGCTGACCCAAGCATCATCATGATCATGAGGGGGAGCAGTCTGGCGGGCCTTGAGGCTAAACCGAAGGGAAGTGGCAATCGCCGGGTCATGAAAGCTGAATTCGCAGGCTTGAGCACCGCGGTATGAGATGAATCCCTTATTATATGGGAACTCATCGCCTGTTCCGCACTCCTGCTACTTACTTCCGATACAGTTTTCCCACATGCCCGACAATTCCCTGAACGATGCCCGGCTTGTCCAGCTGGCCGAATGGCTTTCTGGTCTCAAGACACCTGCAACCCTCGTGGAGAGTCTGCGACCCGCCTCGGCGGATGCCAGCTTCCGCCGTTATTTTCGCGTCGATACCCAGAGCGGTCAGAGTTTGATCGTGATGGATGCTCCGCCACCACAGGAAGATGTGCGACCTTTTGTAAAAGTTGCCGAATTATTCAGCGCGACTGGCGTGTCCGTGCCAACGATTTTGGCCCAGGATACTGAGCGGGGTTTCCTCCTGCTGTCGGATCTGGGCTCGACCACCTATCTTCAGCAGCTCAACCCCGACACTGCACACAAGCTTTATCTCGATGCCATTGATGCACTGATCCTGCTGCAGGTGCAAAGCCGTGCCGGCGTACTGCCTGCCTACGACCGTGAGCTCCTGCACCGTGAATTGATGCTCTTCCCCGACTGGTATGTCACGCGCCATCTGAAAGCCACGCTCAGTGATACGCAGAATGCGGATCTGAACCGTGTCTTCGACCTGCTGCTGGCGAATAATCTGGCACAAGCGCAGGTGTATGTGCATCGCGATTACCACTCGCGCAACCTGATGGTGATGGACAAGGGCAATCCGGGCATACTGGATTTTCAGGATGCGGTCTACGGACCGATCACTTACGACTTGGTCTCACTGCTCAGGGATGCGTACATTCAATGGGATGAAGAGCTGGTTCTGGACTGGACGATTCGTTACTGGGAACGTGCCCGAAAAGCGGGACTGCCGGTCACTCATGACGTCGATGCGTTTTATCGCGACTTCGAATTCATGGGACTGCAGCGTCACCTGAAGGTGCTGGGTATCTTTGCAAGGCTGTATCACCGTGACGGCAAGGATGGCTATCTGAATGACATACCATTGGTGATGGATTACACACGCAAGACTGCGTATCGCTACAAGGAATTCGCACCACTGATACGACTGCTCGATACGCTGCAGGAAAACACGACCGGCGTCGGTTTTACCTTTTAATATGAAAGCCATGATTTTCGCCGCCGGTCGCGGAGAGCGCATGCGCCCGCTGACCGATACCTGTCCCAAACCGCTACTGCAAGTGCGGGGACGGCCCTTGATTGTCTGGCATATCAACAACCTTGTACGTGCCGGCATCACCGAGATCGTGATCAATCACGCGCATTTGGGGCAGATGATCGAGGACACTATAGGCGATGGCAGTCAGTTCGGCGCAAGCATCGCTTACTCTTCCGAGGGTACCGCACTGGAAACCGCAGGCGGCATTGCCAAAGCACGCCACCTGCTGGGGGAGGCGCCGTTTGTCGCGGTTGCCGGTGATATTTTTTGTCCACATTTTGATTTCACCAAAGTCAGTGATGTACTCGAGGACAATGATGTCTGGGGCAATCCACTGCCAGCCGATCGCAGGGATCTGGCCTGGCTGTATCTGGTGAAAAATCCGCCGCATCATCCCGAGGGTGACTTCGCGCTGGAGAGCTTCGCAATCGCTAATCATGGCGAGCCCCGGTTCACCTTTTCAGGTATCGGGGTGTACCGTCCCGAGATGTTTGATGCGGTGACACCTGGCAGCTCGGCGAAACTGGCGCCCATCCTGCGCGAATTCGCAGAACAGCGGAGAATCGGTGGTGAGATCTTCCGTGGCGACTGGACCGATGTCGGCACGGTCGAACGATTGGAACAACTGAACGCACCTCTGTCTACTCAAAGATGACTATGAATGTTTACGCAAAACGCCGCGCTGCCGTCCTCAACCATATGCGCGAACAAGGGGGTGGCGTCGCCATCATTCAAACAGCACCCGAAGTGATGCGCAATGCCGATGCTGACTACCCATATCGGCATGACAGCTATTTTTATTATCTGACCGGATTCACCGAGCCGGAAGCCACGCTGATTCTGGTAACTGGCAAGCAGAATCAATCCATTCTGTTCTGCCGCGAAAAAAATGAAGAACGCGAAATCTGGGATGGCTATCGCTTCGGGCCAGAAGCCGCCAAAGCGCATTTTGAATTCGATGCTGCCTTTCCGATCAACAGCATTGACAGTGAACTGCCACGGCTGATGGCGAATGCGCCAGCCTTGTTTTACGCGCTGGGCAGCAGCGCTCTACTCGACGCCCGGATTCAAACCTGGCTTAACGCCGTGCGTTCGCAAGCCAGAGCGGGTGTGAGTGCTCCCGCTTCTGCGATCGACATACGTACAATTCTCAATGAAATGCGGCTCGTCAAAGACGATGAAGAAATTGCGATCATGCAGCGCGCTGCCGACATCAGCGCAGCAGCCCATGCGCGCGCAATGCGCGTATCCCGCGCGGGCTTGCGTGAATATCATCTGGAAGCCGAGCTGCTGCATGAATTCCGTAGCAACGGCTCACAGTCGCCCGCCTATGGCTCCATCGTGGCAACCGGTGCAAATGCCTGCGTATTGCATTACCGAGCCGGCGATGCGGAATTACGCGACGGTGATCTGGTCTTGATTGATGCCGGCTGCGAGCTTGATAGCTACGCATCGGACATCACCCGCACCTTCCCGGTGAACGGAAAATTCAGTCCAGCCCAAAAAATACTTTACGAGATCGTGCTCGAATCGCAGTACGCTGCGATTGCGGCGACACGTGCCGGTGCGCGATTTACGGATGGTCATGATGCTGCGTTGCGTGTACTGACACAGGGCATGCTCGATACCGGACTCCTCGACAAAAACAAAGTCGGTTCGGTGGATGATGTGATCGCTGGCGGTCAGTATCGGCAGTTTTACATGCACCGTACCGGACATTGGCTGGGTATGGATGTGCATGACGTTGGCGACTATCGTGATCCGTCGCCAGCCGGACAGGACAAGCCCTGGCGTACGCTCGCGCCCGGCATGGTACTGACCATAGAACCTGGTATCTATGTGCGACCTGCACCGGGCGTGCCTGAGCAATACTGGAATATCGGCATACGTATCGAAGATGATGCACTGGTGACTGCAGAGGGCTGTGAGATTCTCACGCACAAGACACCCAAAACTATCACCGAGATCGAAGCGGTGATGCGAGGCTGATCAGGCGATGAAGTCTGTCGATACAAGTGCGGTTGATATTGCCATTGCGGGTGGCGGTCCGGTAGGTCTCGCGCTCGCTTGCCTGCTGGTCAAGCGTGGTGTTGCAGCAGATCGCATTGCGCTTATCGATGGCAAAACAGCGGCCACCGCATCGCAGGATCCCCGCTCTGTCGCGCTCTCTTGGGGCAGTCATGAGCTTCTGAAAAAAATTCACGCATGGCCCGTCAAGGCGACCGCCATCACGCAAATTCATGTCTCGCGGCGCAGCCGATTTGGCCGCACGCTGATTGATTGCAGTGAGCACCGCTTACCCGCCCTGGGGTACGTCTGCCGCTACGGCGACCTGGTGCAGGTACTGTCTGCTGAATTAGGTACAACAGGCGCGATCCAGTATCGTCCTCTCTTCGTGACCCATGCAGAAGAAAGCGATACTCACGTAAACATCACACTCTCCGATGGTCAGCAGATACGCGCGAGTTTGCTCGTGCAAGCTGAAGGCGGTGTCTTCGGTACGCAGACAAACAAAGCCATGCATCGCGATTACCTGCAAATAGCTATCGTGGCGAGCGTCTCAAGTGATGGTGCTGTCCCCGGACGCGCATTCGAGCGCTTTACCGAGGAAGGACCACTCGCGCTGCTGCCTGACCGTGATGGCTATTCGCTGGTGTGGTGTGTACGACCCGAGCATGGCGAGGCCTTGCTTGCAATGTCCGAGACTGAGTTTTTGCGGGCACTGCAACAAGCGTTTGGAAACCGCGTCGGTACTTTCACGCAAATTAGTGTACGCCACAGTTATCCGCTGGGACTGAATGCGCAGCAAACGAACTCACCAAGAATGGTGGCCATCGGTAACGCTGCACAAACACTACATCCCGTGGCAGGCCAGGGACTCAATCTGGGGTTGCGCGATGCCGCTGTGTTGGCCGCAGTTCTGGCGCAATCACCGACACCTAAAAGCATTCATCAGTTTACGAAGGAACGTCGCAGTGATCGAGGTCTGACCGTCAGACTCACCGATGTGATGGCGCGCGTCTTTGCCAGCAGCGAGGATCATTCGCTGTCACAAAGTTTACTCGGTCTTTCGCTGGGCATGATTGATCTGCTGCCGCCTGCCAGACGCGCACTGTCGGAGCAGATGATGTTTGGGTGGCGCAACTAAGTCAGCTTGTTGGAATCAATTCGCCCGACTGAATAAACTTGCACAAATAAAAAAGGCAGATTCGCATCTGCCTTTTTTGACGACGATAGGCAAGCGCGTCGATTATTCGACTGCCTTCACCATATCTTCAATCACCTTCTTCGCATCACCGAAGACCATCATGGTCTTGTCCATGTAGAACAATTCATTATCCAGACCCGCGTAACCGGCGGCCATGGATCGCTTGTTCACAATGATAGTCTTGGCTTTGTAGGCTTCGAGAATCGGCATGCCGGCAATGGCGGATTTCGGATCCTTGGCTGCGGGGTTCACGACGTCATTGGCGCCGAGCACCAGTACGACGTCGGCCTGACCGAATTCGCTGTTGATGTCTTCCATCTCGAAGACCTGGTCATACGGCACTTCGGCCTCGGCCAACAAAACGTTCATGTGACCCGGCATACGACCCGCTACCGGGTGAATCGCATATTTGACGGTAACGCCCTTGTGCGACAACTTTTCCGAGAGTTCCATCAGCGCATGCTGCGCACGCGCCACGGCCAGACCATAGCCGGGCACAATGATCACGGTTTCTGCATTACCCATCAGGAAGGCAGCATCGTCAGCTGAACCAGATTTCACCGAACGCTGCTGCTGATCGCCAGTGGCACCGGCCGTGGCATCGCCACCAAAACCGCCGAGAATCACGCTGAAGAACGAGCGATTCATCGCCTTGCACATGATGTAAGACAAAATCGCGCCGGACGAACCCACCAGTGAACCCGCAATGATCAGCATGGAGTTATTGAGCGAGAAGCCAATACCAGCCGCCGCCCAGCCGGAGTAGCTGTTCAGCATCGACACCACCACCGGCATGTCCGCGCCACCAATCGGGATGATGATCAGTACACCGAGGATGAAGGCGATGACCGTCATAATGATGAACGGCGTCCAGGCAGCTTCAGCACCCGGCGCGGCAACAAACACCAGACCTGCACCAATCATCACGACCGCAAAGACCAGGTTGACCAGATGCTGACCGGGGAACACGACAGGCGCACCCTGGAACAAACGGAATTTATAGGTACCCGCCAGCTTGCCAAAGGCAATCACAGAACCCGAGAATGTGATCGCGCCGACAAAGGTACCGATAAAGAGTTCGAGGCGATTACCAAACGGAATAGGCTCACCGCGCGGCGCAATACCGAACGCCCAGGGCTCGGACACTGCGGCCACGGCAATACACACGGCAGCCAAACCAATCAGCGAGTGCATCGCGGCGACCAGCTCAGGCATCTTCGTCATTTCAACGCGCTTGGCCAGAATGGCACCAATGCTGCCGCCGACAATCACGCCCAGTGCAAGCAGACCGTAACCAAGGCCAGCAGCATCAACGGCAGCATCGGATTTTATTTTGTAGATCAGTGCGATGGTGGTCAGCGCAGCAATCGCCATGCCGGCCATGCCAAACGCATTACCACGACGCGCAGTGGCAGGATGGGACAAGCCCTTGAGCGCCTGAATAAAACAGATCGACGCCAGCAAATACAACAGAGTGACAAGATTCATGCTCATCATTAAGCCTCTTCTTTTTTGGCCTGAGCCTTGGGCTCTTTTTTCTTGAACATTTCCAGCATGCGCTGGGTAACGAGGAAGCCACCGAACACGTTCACGGCAGCCAGCGCAACAGCCAGTGTGCCCATGAATTGACCAACCGGTCCTTCGGTCAGTGCTGCGGCGAGCATGGCGCCCACGATGATGATGGCTGACACGGCATTCGTCACAGCCATCAGCGGCGTGTGCAATGCCGGCGTGACGGTCCACACGACGTGGTAGCCGACATAAATCGCCAGCACAAAAATAATCAGGTTAATAATGGTATGGCTGACTTCCATGATGTCCTCTGGTTCGGAGACAGTAAGTGTCTGTTCAGTAAAGGTCTATTCCAGTCACGTCGGATGCTTCAGACGCGTAATGCGGTTTCTTTCATCGACAAACACAATTTTCGGCTGATAAGCAGCGATCTCTTCTTCGCTCATTGGCGCATAAGTACAAATGATCATCAAATCACCCAGATGCGCCAATCGGGCTGCCGCACCATTGAGCGATATCTCACCGCTGCCGCGCTTTCCACGAATTGCATAAGTAGAAAAGCGCTCGCCATTATTGACGTTGTAAAGCTCGATTTTTTCAAACTCGCGGATATCGGCCGCGTCCAGCAGATCTTCATCAATCCCGCAAGAACCCTCGTAATTGAGGTCGCATTGCGTGACCGCCGCGCGATGGATTTTCGCGCGCAGCATGATACGTTGCATTCAGCCCTCTACTTGCGAATGATTTCGCCACCTGTGCACATCAACGTGGCCGCCACAATTTCATCGCTGCGGTCGATTGCCAATGCACCTTCCTTGTCAATAATGAGCTTGAGGAAGTCGAGAACATTGCGCGCATAAAGTGCCGATGCATCTGCAGCGCACAGTGCCGGAATATTGGGCTCCCCGATAATGGTGACGCCATGTTTGATGACGGTCTTGCCCAATTCGGACAAAGGACAATTGCCACCCTGCTCCACCGCCATATCGACGATCACTGAACCCGGTTTCATCGCCTTGACGGTGTCTTCGGAAATCAGCACAGGCGCCTTGCGACCGGGGATCAAGGCCGTCGTAATAATGATGTCCGACAGCTTGGCACGTTCGTGCACCAGTGCCGCCTGCCGCTGCATCCATGCCTCGGGCATGGGGCGCGCATAGCCGCCGACGCCTTTGGCGATCTCGCGCTCTTCATCAGTCTCATAAGGAACATCAATGAATTTAGCGCCGAGTGATTCCACCTGTTCTTTTACCGGAGGACGCACGTCAGAGGCTTCAATCACCGCACCCATACGCTTGGCGGTCGCGATCGCTTGCAAGCCGGCGACACCCACACCCATGATCAGCACGCGCGCCGCTTTCACGGTACCCGCCGCGGTCATCAGCATAGGCATAAAGCGCTGATACGCGTTGGCGGCCATCAGCACCGCTTTGTAACCAGCGATGTTGGCTTGGGATGACAGCACATCAAGCGACTGTGCACGCGTGATGCGGGGCGCAGCCTCGAGTGCAAAGGAGGTCAGCCCTGACGAAGCCATTGCGCCGATATTGTCGGCATCGAAGGGATTGAGCATGCCGACCAGCACGCTGCCGGATTTCATTTGCGCGCGCTCGCTCTCGGACGGCGCACGGACTTTCAGTACGAGATCGGCAGACAGCGCATCAGCCGCTGAACCGAGGGTTGCACCGGCAGCGGCAAATGCCTCATCAGTAATGCTGGCGGCCACACCCGCGCCCGATTGCACGATCACTTGATGGTTGGCGGAGATCAGTTTTTTGACTGTCTCGGGCGTTGCGGCGACCCGCGTTTCACCCGCCCGCGTCTCGGCTGGAATGCCGATTTTCATGGAATTCTCCAAAAAATAAAAATTGCGCCCGAATCTTACACGTAAATCAAAAAAGCGAACTGTCGTTCTATTTTCCCTAAAGACAGGGCATTCATTGACGAGAAAGCATTTCGATTTGGCAAATAATTAGGGTCAGGGGCCGTGCATTTTGCACTGACTTTCCGGCTCACCGCGCAAAGTTCGATTGATTCACCCCAACCCAAGGGTACAAGCACCACAGCAAGCCGGTAATCGGCAGGAGTAAAATGCCGGGTCGCCGCACGTTGGGGCTTTGAAAGTAATCATGTCCGACCTCTGGAAACCCTCTGTCACCGTTGCCGCCATCATTGAGCGCGGCGGGCAGTTTTTGCTGGTCGAAGAAGAAACCAGTGATGGCATACGCTTCAATCAACCTGCGGGTCATCTCGACCCGGCCGAGTCGCTGATCTCGGCCGTCAGCCGCGAAGCACTGGAAGAAACCGCCCATGAGTTCACAGCTGAGGCGCTGGTCGGTATCTATATGTCGCGCTACCAGTCAACGCGAACCGGCGAAGATGTGACCTATCTGCGCTTCGCTTTTTCCGGCCAGGTCGGGGCTGTCCATGACCGGCCGCTCGATGTCGGCATTCTGCGTGCAGTCTGGATGACCTACGACGAACTCATCGCGACTCAGGAGATGCACCGCAGTCCTCTGGTGCTTCAGTGCGTGGATGATTATTTAAGCGGCAAACGCAGTCCCTTGTCGATGCTGTACACGCATCCGAGCGTGACGGGATTCAGTTATGCCTAAACAGCGCGTCGTGCTGGGCATGTCCGGCGGCGTGGATTCGTCGGTGGCCGCATGGCTGCTGAAACAGCAGGGCTACGAAGTCATCGGTCTTTTCATGAAAAACTGGGAAGACGATGACGATGATGAATACTGCTCAACCCGGGAAGACTGGATTGACGCCGTCAGTGTGGCCGACCTAGTGGGCGTCGATATCGAGGCGGTCAACTTCGCCAGTGAATATAAAGACAGAGTGTTCGCAGAATTCCTGCGCGAATATGAGGCAGGCCGCACCCCCAATCCCGATGTGCTCTGCAATGCTGAAATCAAGTTCAAAGCCTTCCTTGATCACGCCATGCGTCTGGGTGCCGACCTGATCGCGACGGGGCATTACGCCCGAGTGCGCGAGCGCGATGGTCGCTTTGAATTACTCAAGGCCGTCGACGCCAGCAAAGACCAAAGTTATTTCCTACATAGACTCAATCAATCCCAGTTGTCGCGCACGTTGTTTCCGCTGGGCGAGCTGCAAAAAACCGATATCCGTCGTATCGCCAGTGAACTGGCACTGCCGAACGCCCGCAAGAAGGATTC
>JAIXXZ010000115.1 GCA_027490465.1 Oxalobacteraceae bacterium | reverse complement strand
CCCGACGAGATGGGTTTTAAGGTTTTGCGAGGACGCGAAACTTGATCACGACTTCGTCCGCAACCACGCTGGTGTCCTTCCACTCGCCCTCTCCGATGTTGAATGTCAGCCGCCGGATGGGCAGACTGCCTTCAAACACTTGTACCGCACCTTCTTTTTTGACTGACATTGGAAAACTGACGTCGCTTGTCTTGCCTTTGATGGTGAGTTTCCCGCTGACTTCGAGCTTGCCTGGACCATTGCCACGGATTTTGGTGGATACGAAACTGGCTTTCGGAAACTGCGCTGCGTTGAACCATTCTTTTTTAAGTACTTCCCGGTTGTAATCCGGATCACCTAGATCAAAACTGGCGATATCAATATCCACGCTGGCTTTCGATGCATCTGGGCTGGCGGCATCAAAATCAATCTGTGCGCCGAATTTCATGAAGCGGGACTCCACCGCAACGCCGATCTGCTTGAATACCGCCGATACCGTACTTTTGCCAGTATCGATTTTCAGCGGGGTGGCCCACACGGCTTCACTCGACATCAAGGTCAAGAGCATCAGGATTTGAAAAAAATTTGAAATTTTCACGGTTTTCCTTTGTCAGGGCAGCATGCGCTTGAGTACGCCATCACGGTCGATGAAGTGATGCTTCAACGCCGCCAGTAGGTGCACTGCGATTATCACCAGCATTGTATATACCAGAGTAATGTGCAATTGCTTGAGCACCGGTTTCAATACTGGGTCGGCCTCCATCAGTACGGGCAGAGGCCATACACCAAAGTAGACCACCGGCACCCCCGCCGCCAGACTGTAAAAGTAGCCCGACAGTGGTACGGCAAACATCAACACATAAAGCAGCGCGTGCCCGATGGCCGAGGCCTGTTGTTGCCAGCGCGGCATGTCCACTGCAGGCGGCACTCCGCGCCACCAACGCCACAACAAGCGTAGTGCAGCCAGCGCCAGTACGCTTACACCCAGCCATTTATGCCATGAAAAATAACGCAGCTTGGTTGGTGTCAAACCTGGAATATCCACCATCACCACCCCCAGCGCGAATGCGGCACCGATCAGCAGTGCGACCAGCCAATGGAGCAGAATGGCCGTGAGGCCGTAGCGCGATGGTGTTTCCAGGACGTCGTTGTTCATCATGAGATTGATTTGAGGTCTGTCAGCCGTCCAGCCTTGTATTGTGCATCTATATGGAAATCGTTGCCATTCATGGTTTTTCGCTTTGGGTTGAACAAGATTTTCATCGTGATCGTCCGGTGCGATGTGTTGTGCTGAGCGATTTTTAGTGTACCGGATGAAAAGCGTAGGCATCCATTGCCAGCACATAATCACTGATGCCAGTATGTAAACGCTCAATATGCGGCATGTTGCCTGCCGCGCCCAGTGCCGCATACAGAGGCTGCAAGTGCTCGTCGCTGGGGTGGGCCCGCACGGCATCAGGCGCCTGTTGGCGGTAGTCCAGCAGCGCGCTGATATTGTGCTGCATGATTTTCTCTGCAAGCCAGTCGGGGAAATCATGCACGTAGGCCGGCACCTTTCCCCCGTTTTGACGAGCGATGCGATAGTCACCGAGGTTGTGTGTGAGGTTGCCTGATCCAATCACCAGAAAACCCTGATCGACCAGCGGCACCAGTGCGCGGCCCAGCGTGTAAGCACCCTGTACGCCGAGATGACTTTGCACGGACAACGGAATCACGGGCACATCCGCATTCGGGAACATTAGTCGCAGCGGAATCCATGCACCATGGTCCAGCCCCTGCGAAGGCACTTCAACCACCGGCAGGCCAGCCTTTGCGATGGCTGCAATGACTGCATGTGAGGCTTCCAGGCTGCCGCTTGCGGGATAGGCAAGTTCGTAGAGCGCTTGCGGGAAGCCATAGAAATCATGAATCGTCGCCAGTGTTTCGGCGCTGCCGACCGAGACAACGTCGGTATCCCAGTGAGGACTGATGATCACAATGGCGCGCGGTCTGGGCAGCGCGGCCGCGGCATCGATCATGACCGCGCCAGCCGCACCGGGGTCCAGTGCGAATGTGGGCGCACCGTGGGGAACGAACAGTGTTGGCAGACGATGCATGACAGTCCTCCTGAATAGGCGCCAACTGTAGCCTGTCTGATTACATTGAAATAGGAGACAATAGGCAAATATTTATTGCGCGGGACGCAACAATGGATCGCTTGCAAGGCATGCAACTCTTTGTTCGGGTGGCTGAATTGAATAGTTTTTCGGCGGTTGCCCAGCAAATGGGGGTAGCTCGCTCCGTCGTGACCCGCCAGATTGCCGCGCTTGAGCGGCATCTGGGTCTCAAGCTCATGGCGCGCAGCACCCGGCGTCTGACGCTCACCTCGGCCGGCGCCGCCTATCTCGAAAAATGCCGAGTCATTCTGAATCTGGTCGAAGCCGCCGAAACCGGGATTGCCGAACAAAGTCATCTGCTGCGCGGCCATGTCCGCATCAGCTTGCCCCTGAGTTTTGGGCTGATGCGCATGGTGCCGCTGCTACTTGAATTCGCCCGCATGTATCCCGAAGTTAGTCTGGAGATGGACTACAGCGACCGACGCGTGAATCTGTTTGAAGAAGGTATTGATCTCGCGGTACGCATTACCGGTCATCTCAGTGATAGCGCGGTCGTGCGCAAACTGGGCAGCTTGCAGTTACGCACAGTAGCCTCGGCCGATTATCTGAAGCGATCTGGTTGTCCCCAACACCCTTCCGAACTCATGCATCATGCGTGCCTTGTATACACGACGGGTGAATCGCCGCAGACCTGGCGCTATCAGGTGGATGGTGTAGTGCAGAGTTTTTCGGTACGTTCGAGGATTCAGGCCAATAACGGACAAGCACTCACTGAGGCTGCTGCGCAGGGATTGGGTATTGCCTTGCAGCCGGATTTTATTGTGGCGCCTTTTATTCAAACGCAGCGTGTCACTGCGATTCTCACTGATTTTCAAACACCAGAGCTCGGTATTTATGCGCTCTTGCCGGGAAATCGGCAAGTGCCGCATCGTGTGCGAGTCCTGATGGATTTTCTGGCGGATCGCCTCGGTCCGAAACAAACGTGACAGCGCATTCCTTATCTGCAAGATCCTGTTTTGTGTTGCTCGACGATGCTGCGTCAGTGCCATCGTCAGAGCGGAGGCAGTCGCGCCTGTATACCGGATTTATCGAGCGTATGGATTGCACTGATGCAGCGCAGCTGACTTCCTTCTTCGATGATATTCAGCAAAAGCTGATGGCGGCTCAGGCCGTCGTGGGCTTGTTCAGTTATGAGTTGGGTGCTGCGATACACAACATCAGTGATCGGTCTGAAGCCTTGCCTGTACTGGCCTCAGCGCTCGTATTTGAACATTGCCAGCACTTATCGCGTGATGAGGTGGATATATGGATGACAGAGCAGCTGGCAGCGGCGCATGATGCAGATTTTTATGTTGAGCAGATCGTCGCAGGCAAGGATGCTTCTGAATTTCAGTCCGCAATCGATGCGATTCACCACTACATCGAAGCCGGTGATACATATCAGGTCAATCTGACCTTCCCCTTGTATTTGACCATGCACGGCAATCCTGTCGCCTTGTATGCGGCGCTGCGCAGACAGCAACCGGTGCCTTACGGCGCATTGATGCTTTTGCCGGATGGGGAGTCAGTATTGTCGCTATCACCGGAGCTCTTCATTAGTCATGCGGAGGGACGATTACTTGCCAAGCCCATGAAAGGCACACTCGAGGCGGATGCAGATGATCATAATGCTGATCGTGCCACCGCACTTTCAGCAAG
The DNA here is from genome assembly GCA_027490465.1 of Oxalobacteraceae bacterium. Classification (GTDB taxonomy): domain Bacteria; phylum Pseudomonadota; class Gammaproteobacteria; order Burkholderiales; family Burkholderiaceae_D; genus Pernthalerella. The sequence goes on along the minus strand of JAIXXZ010000115.1, from coordinate 16,182 downwards.
TATCAAGAATCGTGCGGAGAATCTGATGATCGTCGATTTGCTTCGCAACGACTTGGGTCAGATCGCGCAGACGGGTACGGTGAAAGTGCCCGCATTATTCGAAGTCGAGCGCTTCGGTCATGTATGGCAGATGACCTCAACGATAGCAGCCGAGTGCCGTCCTGATGTGACGCTGGCCGATATTTTTAGTGCAATCTACCCATGCGGATCGATCACTGGTGCACCCAAGCGCCGCACCATGCAGATTTTGCGTGAACTCGAGACTGAGGCGCGCGGCCTGTACACCGGTGCGATTGGCTGGTTTGATCCGCCAAAGGCAGGCCGCGCTTTGGGTGATTTCATGTTGTCGGTGCCCATACGAACGCTCATGCTTGATGCGCCTGCCGGTAACGATGCGCGTCAAGGCGTGATGCGCGTCGGTGCGGGTATTGTGTATGACAGTGATGCGGACAGCGAGTATGCCGAATGTCTCTTGAAAGCACGATTCCTCACTGGCGTGTCATCGGATTTTTCGTTGATCGAGACCTTGCAAGCGTATCGTGCCTCGGGTGCACGACATTTGAATTTGCATCTGCAGCGTCTGAGCGTCTCGGCGCGTCATTTTGGTTTTCGCTGCGATACGGCCCAGATTGCCGCACAAGTCCGTGCGGTATGTGCTGATCTGACGAATGAGCAGTTGTATCGAATGCGCCTGTTGCTCTACGCTGATGGCAGCGTGGACATTCGCACAGCGCCAATGAGCGTCTCCTTGCCATCACCCGTGCGTTTACTGCTGGCTAAACAGCCAATGCAATCGCAGGATGTTTTTTTGCGTCATAAAACGACATTACGGCGGCGCTACGATCTCGCCTGGCAGGCCGCAGAAAAGAATGGCGCTTTCGATGCTTTGTTCATCAATGAAAAATCGCAAGTGACCGAGGGTGGACGCAGCAATCTGTTTGTTTGTCGCGATGGTCAGTGGCTGACACCACCTCTATCAGAGGGCGTATTGCCTGGCATTATGCGTGGATTGCTGTTGGATGATCCAACCATGAACGCGCGAGAAGCTGTGTTGACGCTGGATGATTTGCGTAATGCCGAGCGCATCATGGTCTGCAGTTCGCTGCGCGGCTCCTTGCCTGCTACTGTGGATTGGGAAGCCGCGCTGGTTGATGTTACGTGACGCTTTGGTATCGTGCCCGTTCAAGTGCCTAATAAAGGCGAGAAGGGCAATTTGACCGGGCTGAAATAAGGCCGCGTATCACCCATCATATGCCGCAGCTCTCTGATGGGTATCTCCGTCTCCTCATGAATTTTCAGCAGAATTTCGCCACTGACGGCGAGTCGTCGGTGACGAACTTTACTGATAACCGATGGAGAGAGTCCAACCTTGCGGGCCAGCGCGGAACTGCTGCGCAGTCCTAATCGACGTATCAGTCGGTCGATGAATAGTTCAGGTGTATAAGTATCAGACGCATACATCTTCATGGCTTTCCATCCTTTCGGCCTTTGCAAAAAACGTCGTCACCGACATTGGTAACGACCCCCTGAATCTCTCGATGCTTCAACAAACCGTGCTGACGCTGAATCAAGTGCGTTGGGTGTTGGTACGTCGAGCACGAGTTTGTATGGGCGCCATGATGCGACAACTGTTCCTTCCAAAAAAGCAGTTAAATTAAGACAGAACTTCTTGAAAACCCTGAGAAGTTTACAAAATAATATCTAAAGCGACGATTTTGATAGGGAGAGGCTGAATAAGTCCACGTTCTATGGCGAGCCAGCGAAGCTGTGCGATGCAGGGCTAGTCAAAATCAAGGACTTGTCACGATTAACCCAGCTGAAAAACTGTCTGGTTTTGTTTAATCAGCGCTTCCATAGCGTGTATGCGTGGGATGCCGCGAGGTGTGTCGGATTTGATGCAAACTTTGGCGGCGTTCTCTCTCGCCAGCGCGTGAAAGAACGGCCTCAAGCTCAGACGCACTTAATGAGGGGCGGTCGCATCAGCGTTGGTCCAACTGATGTAGATTCAAGAAATCACTTAAACACGGCCGACAGAAGCGATAACGATGACAGTCGGACATTCAAGCTACGATAGGTGCGGTGAAAATTTTTGCGGGTTTGTTTCAGGGAGAATTGCAGTGAAAATCTATTGGGCGCTGTTATTGATTGTCGTCGCTTCAGCCGCCCTGGCGGGAACGAGCCACGGACCTTGGTCGACATAGCCGCGTTTGAGATGAGCAATCACAAAGATCTCGATGCTGCGTCGATAAGTGAAGTCATTCAAATGGCGCTGAGCGATCATGTCAGCTTCGCTCAGATCCGTGCAACCCACGGGCTCAGCCCAGATCAAGTCAAAGCGCTGATGCGCCAGCATCTCTCTCCTGGCAGTTATCGGGCATGGCGCAGGCGAGTGAGGCGCTTCGGCGATCAGCGGCAGTGCTACAAATAAACGCCTGTTGAAGTCCTTATCGCATGCCAGCGAGCGTTTCCGAGCCTGCAAACAGCCGCACGCCAAGCGTTCCTGACCCTGATCGGACAGGCCATTTTCTTAGCGCAATTTCGGCGGACTCAATCTGCGGATAGGTCGCACAGGCTGCGATGATCCGGGTAATCAATCTTTCCTGAGTTTCGTAATGACCGTCACGCGCGAGCCTGACGATTTCTGCAATCAACGGGTCATAATCAAAAACCGCACTCATGCGGTCTTCAGCGATCAGAATAAGTTGTGGACAGATCGACAAGGTCAGATCGAGGTAATGTGCATCCGGTACCACATCTTTTAGACCATACGTTCCAATCTGCGTATCCAGCTTTAGGTCTCGCAATTCGATAGTTCCGTGGCCGGTCATGACAAGTCCCTTTGTTATTGATGTTGCCAAGGCTAACAGTTTTCGGTTGGATATCCGATGTCGACCGTGCCTTATTAATGTCCGGTGGGCGCATCCCACTAGGTAAATGTGATGGGTGCCGATGCATCGCCAGTCCAGACTGTTAATAGATATTTATGTAAAAACTACACTCGTAAGAATTTAGATTTATAGCAATATCAATACGGCCTTTAACTTATTTGAGGAAGTGCTGATTGAATAAAACTGGAGAGGTTTTCAGGTAATCTAATCGTGATAAGTTCATGATTAAACTAGTCCCCGCGTCCCGCAGGTTGGCTTCCTTCAGCGTGCGATCACCTCAAAAAAATACCGCCTTTGCAGGCGGCATTTTTTTAAGGTGGTGGAGGCGGCGGGAATCTCCCGGTCTTCGCGCTTGCAGGCGCGAATCCGCTCACAGGCACGCCGCATGCGGCGTGAATTCCCTGTTCGCCCCGCGTCCCGCTGCTTCAATTCTCGCAAACGTCGATCAAAATTAAAAAGCCACCCTAAAACGGGTGGCATTTTAATTTTGGTGGAGGCGGCGGGAATCGAACCCGCGTCCAGAAGTACTCTACAGACAGTTCTACATACTTAGTGTTGTCTTTTGGATTTAACCTTGCTGACGCGGACACACACGCTGCAGCAAGACGAGTCACCTTGATTTAACACTGCGCCAAGTAACCCGACGCAATGCGATTCGCTGTGTATGACTCTACTGCTGTTGCCAGCCCGCCCCAGCGACAAGACGGTGTAGAGCTAAGAAGTTATTAAGTTCCTAGGGGTTTACGCTGCGAGAGCGTAAGATTCATCGTTTGCATTTAAGCATTTCCGGTTGGATTTACGAGGTGACCAGTCCTCGGTATGCCCTGCGCTGCTTTGCAACCCCTGTCGAAACCAGGTCGCCCCCAATGCAGTGCTGCCATTGTAATCCCATAGCTTGGGTCACTGCGAGTAAATTCAAGTGCGCAGTAGCGTGAGCAGGTCAATAGCTTGCGCTGCCGTTACATCGGCTTGCCAGCTGTGTGGCTCGGTATGTCCGCAATAGCCCCAGGCGGCGGCGATGGTGGGCATGCCGGCGGCTTTGCCGGCTTGTATGTCGCGCAAGTCGTCACCGACGTACCAGCAATCTTCCGGTGCCAGTTGCAATCGGCGCGCGGCTTCCAGCAAGGGTTCAGGATGCGGTTTGGCATGGGGCGTGGTGTCGCCCGAGATGATGCATCCTGCATGTCCCAACCGGATCAGGGGTATCAGTGCATCGGTGTAGAGCGCAGGCTTGTTGGTGACGATGCCCCATTGCAGTCCTCTGATCTCTAGGCCACCGAGCAGATCATGTACGCCATCAAACAGGCGGGTGTGGATGGCGATGCTGGCTGCATAATTTGCCAGGAACTCCACGCGCATAGCATCGTAAGTCTCATCGCCTGGGGCGATGCCAAAGGCTGCACCGATCAGGCCACGAGCACCTGCTGATGCGAGCGGGCGCAGCAATTCGAAAGGGCTTGGTTCCAGCCCACGATCAAGACGCATTTTATTGACGGCGGCTGCGAGATCGGGGGCGGTATCGGCGAGCGTGCCATCCAGATCAAACAGCAGCGCTTTGGGCGCGGGCAGGTTTACGTGCATTGAAATTTGACTCAGGCGGGCTTGCTGCAGGCAATCAGGTAATTCACATCGGTGTCCTGATTGAGCGAATAAATCTTGGTGAATGGATTGTAGGTCATGCCCTTCACGCCTTCTACTTGCAATCCTGCATTGCGACTGTACTGTGACAATTCGGCAGGCGTGATGAACTTTGCATAATCGTGCGTGCCGCGTGGCAGCAGGCGCAACACATATTCGGCACCGATGATGGCAAACAAATAGGATTTTGGATTGCGATTGAGTGTCGAAAAAAACACCTGACCGCCGGGCTTGACCAGGGTGGCGCAGGCTTTTACGACTGCCGAAGGATCAGGTACGTGCTCCAGCATTTCCATGCAAGTGACGACGTCGTATTGTCCCGCTTCGCGCGCAGCGAGATCTTCTGCGGAGATCAGTTCATAGCGTACCGCTACGCCCGACTCGAGGCTGTGAAGATCGGCGACTTTGAGTGCTTTTTCAGAGAGATCGATGCCGGTGACCGTCGCGCCTTTTTTGGCGATAGCTTCGGCGAGTATGCCGCCACCACATCCGACATCAACGACGCGTTTGCCTGCTACGGGCGCAAGTGCGTTGATCCATTCCAGTCGCAGCGGATTGATTTCATGCAGCGGACGGAACTCGGAGTTGGGGTCCCACCATCGGTGTGCGAGTTCGCTGAATTTTTTTAATTCGAGAGGATCGGCGTTCATTCCAGCATCATAGCGGAAACTGGGAATCTGGAAGTTTCGGACGGTATGCGCAAAAAAAAGCCCCCGCACAGGCGGGGGCAATTCTGATCTGACGTTGATTATTTTTTGCGGTTGCCTACGACTTCTACTTCAACGCGGCGATTCTTTGCACGACCTTCCGAGCTCTTGTTGCTGGCGACCGGCTTGGACTCACCCTTGCCTTCGGTGAATATGCGATCAGCTGGAATGCCTTTCGATACCAGGAAAGCTTTGACGGCATTGGCGCGACGCACGGACAGCTTCTGGTTATAAGACGCTGAACCGACTGAATCGGTGTGACCCGTCGCTAGAACGACTTCGATATCAGTACCCGAGAGCTTGGAGACCAAATCTTCCAGCTTGGCTTTGCCAGCGGGCTTGAGCGTGAATTTGTCAAAGTCGAAGAAAGTGTCTGCTTCGAAGGTCACTTTTTCAGCTGAAGGTGCCTCGGCGGCGGCGGGCACCGGGGCGGGTGCCGCTGCCGGGACGGGAGCAGGCGCAGCCGCGGGTGCTACGGCGGCTACTGGTTCAGGCTCTGGCGCTGATGCTGCCGCTGGTTCAGGCGCAGCCACGGGAGCAGGGGCTTCGGCGGTGGCAGAGGCCTCGACTGGTGCGGGAGCTGCAGGTGCCTCAACTTTGGGGGCTGGCGCAGGCTCGGGTGCTGGCGCAGGCTCCGGTGCTGGCGCTGGCTCCGGTGCCCGCACTGGAGCTGGAGCTGGCGCTGGCTTGAGCATGTCATCGCAACCTTCTACGGTCGCATCTGCGGGTGTCCATGTGCCGGTATGCCAGCAGAGGCCAAAGCCACTCTTCACTGGGTTGTTGGCGGAATCAACCAGATAACCTTTGGGTGCGACCTTGCCGGCAAAGGCGAGGCTGCTGGTAAGGACGAGTGTGCAGCCTATTAGAATGTTTCGATTGGTATGTTTCATCATGTTTTCCCGGAAAATGGCAATGGTGCTCGGGCTGTTGTAAGCGAGGTGGGCGCTGCTTTCCTCGCGCAGGAACAAGCCGGCAACTCGCGAATTTTAACCGGTTCGAAAGATTCCTTGGAAAAAGACCCAGCTGGGCAGTGCGCTATTGCACCTGCGCCATGAATCCCAACATTGCAGTGTTTCAGCTGGTCAAAATGCTGCGTCGCGCATGCCAGCCATAAGCAGATTGAAATATCTTGAGGTCGATAATTCATCTTCGGCGGAGACGCCGGATCCCTCCCTTGCAGGGCGCGCCATGGCGATTACGCCATGACCGTTCCGCCATGACCGTTCCGCGGGCAGGCCGCATGCAGTCCGAAACCCCCGCTGCGTCCCTCGCCGGGACAGCCTGGTATGCAGCGCTGGAATCGGTATCCCGGTCCCGGCGCTCGGCAGGATTCAATCCTTTCCCGCGCGCGCGGGCCGACTTTGCTCAACAAAGTGCGGTGTGACTCAGTCCCTGGGCCGTGTACCGACCACTTCCACCTCGACACGGCGGTTTTTCGCGCGACCATCGCGAGTGGCATTATTGGCGATCGGTTGGCTCTCGCCTTTGCCATCGATGTGAATGCGGTCTGCCGGGAAGCCCCTGCTTTCAAAGAACGTCTTGACGGCTTCTGCTCTGCGCCGGGAGAGATTTTCATTGTATTCCGCTGTGCCGATTGCATCTGCGTGCCCCACCGCGACCATGACCTCCAATTTCATCTCCTTCAGACGAGATGCGATCACATCCAGCTTGCGCTCTCCATCCGGCTTCAGTTCTGCCTTGTCAAAATCAAAATAGGTGTCGGTGTCGAGCGTGATTTTTTCCATTGCGGGACGGCTTGCGCTGACGGGCTCGGGCGGTACCAAGACCAGCGGTGGCTCTTCTGTAACCGGGGGTGCGGGTGGCTGCGTCTGGGCAGCGGGCGAGGGCGGCGATATGGGAATCGCTTTGGCAAGCACACCATCGCAGCCAACGACCACAGCCTTTGCCGGCGTCCAGTCGCTGGTGTGCCAGCACGCGCCGCTGCCACTCATCACAACCTTGCCGTTGGCGTCTTGCACATAGCCAGGACCAGCGACCGGAGGTTCGGCGCTCAAGGCTGGCAAGCTCGAACTCGCGATAACCGCCATTATCAAATTTGATCGTATGCGCATGCCTGTGCTCCTTGCGTCGTCGCCTTTTCAGCGCGGGTTGTGGTTTGTCCTGCGGTGCTCGTCCGAATACTTGTCCGGAGCGCGATTTCAGTCTCGCATCGGATCGAAAAGCCGTTTTTAAAAAAATCAAAAAGTCAACCGCATTAGCGCAAAAGCCGGATCAGTCTGGTCGGCAATAAGGGGGCTGAAGTAAGCCTCTCAGGCAGGAGCGGCATGGTAAAATTTCGGGTTTACAAGTCTGGACAAGGCGCTGCTGATTGCGCCCGGTTCCACCGCAAGAAACCGAGTCATTTTTTAGTCTGCCAATGGACCAATTCGCAAAAGAAACCATCCCGATTTCTCTCGAAGAAGAGATGCGCAAAAGCTATCTTGATTACGCGATGAGCGTGATCGTAGGTCGTGCGCTGCCTGATGTGCGTGATGGTCTGAAGCCGGTGCACCGACGTGTCTTGTTCGCGATGCATGAAACCAGCAATGTGTGGAATCGGCCGTATGTGAAATGTGCGCGTGTGGTCGGTGAAGTCATGGGTAAATATCACCCTCACGGCGACCAGGCGATCTACGACACGCTGGTGCGTATGGCACAGGATTTTTCGTTGCGCTACACGCTGGTCGATGGTCAGGGTAACTTCGGCTCCATTGACGGTGACAATGCAGCGGCCATGCGTTACACCGAGTGCCGGCTCGACAAGATCGCCAGCGAATTGCTGGCCGATATCGACAAGGAAACTGTCGATTTCGTACCCAACTACGACGGCAAGGAGAAAGAACCCTCAGTTCTGCCGACGCGTATCCCCAACCTGCTGATCAACGGCTCTTCCGGTATCGCCGTGGGGATGGCGACCAATATTCCTCCGCATAACATCACCGAAGTCATCAACGGTGCTCTGCATGTGCTGAAATCGCCCTCCTGCACGGTTGATGAACTGATCGAAATCATCCCCGCGCCGGACTTCCCGACTGCGGGCATCATTTACGGTGTCTCCGGTGTGCGTGATGGATACCGCACGGGTCGTGGTCGCGTGGTGATGCGCGCACGCACGCACTTCGAAGAGATTCGTGACGGCCGACATGCGATCATCGTTGATGAGCTGCCCTACCAGGTCAATAAAAAATCCCTGCTCGAGCGCATCGCCGAGATCGTGCGCGACAAGAAGCTTGATGGTATTTCCGACATCCGTGATGAATCCGACAAGTCCGGCATGCGCGTCGTGATCGAACTCAAGCGCGGTGAGCTGCCGGAAGTTGTGCTGAACAATCTCTACAAGCAGACCCAGCTGCAGGACACCTTTGGCATGAACATGGTGGCGCTGGTCGATGGTCAGCCCAAACTGCTCAACCTCAAGCAGATGCTTGAATGTTTCCTGTCGCACCGCCGCGAAGTCGTCACGCGCCGTACCGTATTCGAATTGCGCAAGGCACGCGAACGTGGTCATGTACTTGAAGGCCTCGCTGTGGCGCTGGCCAATATCGATGAATTCATCGCCATTATCAAAGCGGCACCGACGCCGCCGGTTGCGAAAGCCGAATTGATGGCGCGTTCCTGGGATTCGTCATTGGTGCGCGAGATGCTGGCTCGTACCGGCGATGAAAATGCCGGCGGTATCGCTGCCTTCCGCCCTGAAAACCTGCCACGCCATTACGGACTGCAGTCCGACGGACTTTACAAGCTCTCCGATGATCAGGCGCAGGAAATTCTGCAAATGCGTCTGCAGCGCCTCACCGGCCTCGAGCAGGACAAGATCGTCAATGAGTACAAAGACGTGATGTCGCAGATCGCTGATTTGCTCGATATTCTTGCTCGTCCCGACCGCGTGACAACGATCATCAGCGATGAACTCATCGCTGCCCGCAATGAATACGGCGAGGGTAACAAGGATGTCCGTCGCTCGCAGATCGAAATCAATGCCACCGACCTCGGCACCGAAGATCTGATCGCGCCACAGGATATGGTCGTCACGCTCTCGCATACCGGCTACATGAAATCTCAGCCGCTGTCGGAGTATCGCGCGCAAAAACGCGGTGGTCGTGGCAAGCAGGCAGCGGCGACCAAGGAAGACGACTGGATCGAGCAGCTGTTCATCGCCAACACCCACGATTACATGTTGTGCTTCTCCAACCGTGGCCGCATGTACTGGCTGAAGGTCTGGGAAGTGCCTCAGGGTTCGCGCACTTCGCGCGGCAAGCCCATTGTGAATATGTTCCCGCTGCAGGAAGGTGAAAAAATCACGGTGGTGCTGCCGCTCTCCGGTGAAAACAGTACCTTCCCTGAAGATCGTTATGTGTTCATGGCGACTTCGCTGGGCACAGTCAAGAAGACACCACTGTCCGATTTCAGCAATCCGCGCAAGGCAGGCATCATTGCAGTCGATCTGGATGAGGGTGATTTCCTGATTGGTGCGGCGCTCACCGATGGTAAAAATGATGTGATGCTGTTCTCGGATGCCGGCAAGGCAGTTCGCTTTGACGAGAATGATGTACGGCCCATGGGCCGTACCGCGCGCGGCGTGCGTGGCATGAACCTCGAAGAGAGCCAGCTGGTCATCGCCTTGCTGGTCGCGCAAAACGAACAGCAGTCGGTACTCACTGCGACCGAGAATGGTTTTGGCAAGCGTACGCCAATCACCGAGTACACCCGTCATGGCCGCGGTACCAAGGGTATGATCGCGATCCAGACCAGCGAGCGCAATGGCAAGGTCGTTGCTGCAACGCTGGTGGATTCCACGGATGAGATCATGATGATCACGACCGGTGGTGTTTTGATTCGCACGCGGGTATCCGAGATTCGTGAAATGGGTCGCGCAACACAGGGCGTGACGCTGATCGCGGTTGAAGATGGCGCAAAACTTTCGGGCTTGCAGCGTATTCTTGAGGCCGATAGCGATGACGATAGCGGTGCGGATGAGGCTGACGCGAGCTAATCGCGGCATCCGCATTCGTGCGATGAACTGCCAGCGCCGGACAACATAACAACACAGGCAGGCTGCCATGAGCGACGACAAACTCAAACCGCTGCGTGACCAGATCGATGCGATCGATGCGCAATTGCTCGCCTTGCTCAATGAGCGTGCGCGTGTTGCCCAGCAGGTCGGTCATGTGAAGGCTGAAACCAATGCGCCGGTGTTTCGTCCCGAACGCGAAGCCCAGGTGCTGGCGCGCGTTGCGAACGCCAATCCCGGTCCGCTGCTGTCGTCCGACTTGCAATCGATTTTCCGTGAAGTGATGTCGGCTTGTCGCGCGCTTGAAAATCGCGTCACGGTCGCCTTTCTCGGACCGGTGGGAACCTACAGCGAACAGGCGGTCTGGCGGCAGTTTGGTCAGGCTGTCGAGGCGCTGCCTTGTGTATCGATCGACGAGGTTTTCCGTTCGGTTGAGGCGGGTACGGCGGCATTTGGTGTCGTGCCTGTTGAAAATTCCACCGAAGGCACTGTCAACCGCACGCTGGACTTGCTGCTGCAAACCACGCTGTCTATCAGCGGCGAAGTCGCATTGCCGGTGCATCACAGCCTGATGACTCGCAGCGGCAACATGGAACAGGTCACGCGCATCTGCGCGCATTCGCAGGCATTGGCGCAGTGTCAGTCCTGGTTGAATCAGCATTACCCGAACATCGAGCGTCAGGCGGTGGCCTCCAATGGCGAGGCCGCGCGCATGGCAACCGAAGAGGGTCAGGTCGCCGCGATCGCCAGCGAAATGGCAGCAAAGCGCTATGGACTTTCGATTGTGCATGCCCATATTCAGGATGATCCGCACAACCGTACCCGGTTTTTTGTCGTGGGCCGTTTGATGCCCTCGGCATCGGGCAAGGATCAGACTTCACTCGTCTTGTCCGTGCCGAATAAGCCCGGTGCCGTGTATGAACTGCTTGCGCCACTGGCCCGGCATGGTGTGTCCATGACGCGTTTCGAATCGCGTCCTGCGCGAACTGGCCGTTGGGACTATTACTTCTACGTCGATATCGAAGGTCATGCCAATGACGTCAAAGTTGCGCAGGCGCTGGCCGAATTGCAGTCACAGGCGGCGTTTTTCAAAGTACTTGGCTCTTATCCCCACGCATCCTGATTTTTGTTTATTTGATTGGCCATGCCCATGAACTTTGGTCCTGATTACGTTCGCGCGATTGCACCCTATCAGGGTGGTAAACCGATATCCGAAGTGGCTCGCGAGTTTGGGCTTCAAGAGGCGAGCATCGTCAAGCTCGCGTCGAATGAAAACCCGCTTGGTATTCCCGAGTCTGCCAAGCAGGCGATGATGGCCGCACTTGAGGATCTGTCACGTTATCCGGATTCGAATGGCTTTGATCTCAAAGCGGCGATCAGTGCCAAATTTGGTGTGCCGACTGACTGGATTACGCTGGGTAATGGCAGCAACGATATTCTTGAACTGGCCGCACGTTCGCTGGTCTCGCCCGGACAAAGCGTCGTGTACTCGCAGTATTCCTTCGCTGTCTATCCACTGGCTACGCAGGCCATCGGTGCACGCGCGATTGTGGTGGCTGCAAAAGATTTCGGTCATGACTTGCCCGCCATGCGCGCTGCGATAACCGAGGACACGCGTTTGGTCTTCGTTGCCAATCCAAACAATCCTACGGGTACCTTTATCGATGGCGAGCAGATCGCTGCGTTCATACGCTCGGTGCCGTCCCATGTCGTTATTGTTCTGGATGAGGCGTATACCGAATATCTGTCGCCCTCGCAGCGCTATGACGCGTTTGCCTGGGTCGCGCAGCATCCCAATCTGATTGTCTCGCGCAGTTTTTCGAAAGCCTACGGGCTTGCCGGTTTGCGTATTGGTTTTGGTATCGCGCAGCCGGGACTGACGGATCTGATGAATCGTCTACGCCAGCCATTCAATGTCAATTCACTCGCACAAGCGGCTGCGATTGCTGCCTTGCAGGATGAAGCGTTTCTTAAGAAGAGTGCAGAGATCAACGCGCAAGGTTATCGCCAGCTGACGGCGGCGTTTGATCAGATGGGTATTACCTATGTACCCTCGGTCGGCAACTTTGTGTTGTTCCGTGCGGGTGATGATGACAATGCCGGCGCCAAGGTCAACCTGGCCTTGCTCAAACAAGGCATCATCGTGCGACCAGTAGGAAACTATGGCCTGCCGCAATGGCTGCGCGTATCCATTGGCCTGCCTGAGGAAAATGAAGCCTTCATCGTTGCGCTGAAATCCGTGCTTGCCTGATCATGGCCGCTTTCAAAAAAATCGCCATCTTTGGCGTTGGCCTGATCGGTGGTTCGTTTGCACTGGCCTTGAAAAAATCCGGTGCTGTGGGTGAAGTGCTTGGTGTGGGTCGACGACGTGAAACCTTGTTGCGAGCGGCTGAACTCGGCATCATTGACAGCCACACTGAGGATGTTGCGCAGGCAGTCGCCGGTGCTGATCTGGTCTTGATTGCTGCGCCTGTCGCGCAAACCTCCGCACTGCTGCAAGCCATCGCGCCGCATTTGCAGGCAGATACCGTGGTCACCGACGCCGGCAGCACAAAGACCGATGTGGTCGCTGCGGCGCGCGCTGCATTGGGTAGCAAAATTCATCAGTTCGTGCCCGGTCACCCAATTGCAGGGCGTGAACAAAATGGTCCTGAAGCCGCATTGTTCGATCTGTATGTCGGCAAAAAAATCATCCTTACGGCCTTGCCTGAAAATCCAGCCGCTGCAGTTGATCGCGTTACCGATGCCTGGCAGCGCTGTGGTGCCCTGATACATCACCTGACTGCCGAAGAACACGATGCAGTATTTGCGGCGGTCAGTCATTTACCCCACGTGCTTGCCTATGCGCTGGTGGCGGATATTGCTGCTCGTCCGGATGCGGCAAGATTGTTTCAGTATGCGGCCAGTGGATTTCGTGATTTCACGCGGATTGCGGGATCGTCGCCGGAAATGTGGCGCGATATTGCGTTGGCTAACCGCAGCGCTTTGCTCGGTGAGTTGGATGCCTACATGGCCCAGCTGAGTCAGATTCGCGCCTTGCTCGATCAGGGCGATGGTCCCGGATTGGAAAAAACATTCGCTAGCGCGCAGGCAGCGCGACAAGCATGGATCGCCGCGATTGAAGCAGCCGAACAGGCGCGATCATTTGAGCAGGGCGGAGACTGATGTCATGAAAACCTATCCTCACCAGCTTGCACTGACGCCGGGATCTGTCGCGCGCGGTGTCGTAAGACTGCCCGGCTCGAAAAGTATTTCCAATCGCATGCTGCTGCTGGCAGCACTCGCCAGTGGCACGACCGAGATTCGCGAGCTTCTGTCCTCGGACGACACTCAGGTCATGCTGGCCGCCTTGCAAAAGCTCGGTGTGCCATGGCAGCAGCATGGCCAGAATCAGGACTATGTGGTGACCGGTGCCGCAGGACGATTTCCTGTGCAATCCGCTGATCTGTTTATGGGCAATGCAGGCACGGCGATTCGTCCGCTGACCGCGGCGCTGGCGGCGATTGGTGGTGAGTACACCGTACACGGTGTGCCACGCATGCATGAGCGGCCTATCGGTGATCTGGTGGACGCGCTGAATGCCGCCGGTGCGCGCATTGATTACACCGGTCAACTGGGCTTCCCGCCTTTACATATTCATGCGGGCGATTTGCATCCGCAGGTCATGCAGGTACGTGGCAATGTATCGAGCCAGTTTCTGACGGCGCTGCTGATGGCCTCACCCCTGATTGCGCGCGACCATGCGTTGCGCATTGATGTGGTCGGCGAGCTGATTTCCAAGCCTTATATTGAAATCACCCTGAACCTCATGCAGCGTTTCGGTGTGGCCGTGGAACGCGATGGCTGGGCGGCGTTTCGTATCGCCCCCGGGCAGACCTACCAGAGTCCGGGTGTGCTGCATGTTGAGGGGGATGCATCGTCTGCTTCGTACTTCCTCGCTGCAGGCGCGATTGCCGGCGGCCCGGTGCGGGTTGAGGGCGTGGGCAAATCCAGTATTCAGGGTGATGTGCGATTCGTCGAGGCGCTGGAGCGCATGGGCGCGCACATCACGATGGGCGACAACTGGATTGAAGTGCGCTCGGGTGGCGCGCTGAAAGCCATTGATGCTGATTTCAATCACATTCCCGATGCTGCAATGACGATTGCAGTCGCCGCCTTGTATGCCGAAGGCACCAGCACTTTGCGCAACATCGGCAGCTGGCGCGTGAAAGAGACCGACAGGCTGAGCGCCATGGCCACCGAGCTGCGTAAACTCGGTGCGGAGGTTGAAGAGGGCAGCGATTATCTGCAGGTCACGCCCCCCGCTGTGCTGCAGCCCGCCACCATTGATACCTATGATGACCACCGCATGGCCATGTGCTTTTCGCTCGCCAGCCTCGATGGTGTCGCGCGCAAGGGAACATCGGTCTGCATCAATGACCCGGCGTGCGTGGCCAAGACTTTCCCCGATTACTTCGATGCGTTTGCCGGCATCGTTCAACACGACTGAATCCTCATGAATCGCATCCCTGTCATCACCATTGATGGCCCGACGGCCTCTGGCAAAGGCACGGTTGCCAGCCGGGTGGCTCAGACTTTGGGCTTCGCTTTGCTGGATTCGGGCGCGCTTTATCGCCTCACAGCACTGGCGGCCACCGAATCGGGTGTGGATCTTGGCGACGAGCCCGGGCTTGTGGGCATTGCTGCGGGGTTGGATATCCGCTTCGAAGGTGAGCGCATACTTCTCTCAGGACGCGAGGTTTCTGACGCGATTCGCGCCGAAGCCGTGGGCGTTGCGGCGTCTCGGATCGCGATACTGCCGGGCGTGCGCAGCGCGCTGGTGGATCTGCAGCATGGGTTTCGGCGGGCGCCCGGTTTGGTCGCGGATGGCCGGGACATGGGTACGGTGATTTTTCCGGACGCCGATCTGAAGGTTTTTCTGACCGCAAGCGTCGAAGCGCGCGCCGACAGGCGCTATAAGCAATTGATTGGCAAAGGTTTTCCTGCTAATATGCGTGCCCTTTTGCAGGATTTGCGAGACCGCGATGCGCGCGATACCGAGCGTGCTGTGGCTCCCCTGAAACCCGCCGAAGGCGCTCATTTGCTCGATACGTCAGATATGACCATCGAGCAGGCGGTCGAAAAAGTACTTGGCTGGTATCAGTCAGTACCGCAGTAAATGCTGTACCCGGTGCCTCGTGATGCGCAATGCGTCACAAGGTGTTGAAAAACCTAACCCAGCCCCGGCAATTCCGCTTTGGTTGGCTAACCTTCCTAATTTATGTCTACTGCTACTCAATCCCCCGCATCTTCCGGCATGGAAAGCTTTGCCGCGTTATTTGCTGAATCACTGCAGCGCCAGGATATGCGCTCCGGAGAGGTCATCTCGGCTGAAGTCGTTCGCCTTGACCACAATTTCGTGATCGTTAACGCCGGACTGAAGTCCGAAGCGTTCATCCCTATCGAAGAATTCAAGAATGACAATGGTGAGCTCGAAGTCACTGTCGGTGACTTCATCTCCGTTGCCATCGAGTCGCTCGAAAACGGTTTCGGTGACACCATCCTCTCGCGTGACAAGGCAAAGCGCCTGGCTAGCTGGCTCTCGCTCGAAAAAGCGATGGAGTCGGGCGAGCTGGTGACCGGTACTGTGAGCGGCAAAGTCAAAGGCGGTCTCACTGTTCTGACCAATGGCATCCGTGCCTTCCTGCCGGGTTCGCTGGTCGACACCCGTCCGGTCAAGGACACCACGCCGTACGAAGGCAAGACCCTGGAATTCAAGGTCATCAAGCTCGACCGCAAGCGCAACAACGTCGTGCTGTCACGCCGTGCCGTCATCGAAGCCTCGATGGGCGAAGAGCGCGCGAAGCTGATGGAAACCCTGAAAGAAGGCACCATCGTCACCGGTATCGTCAAGAACATCCCCGACTACGGCGCATTCGTCGACCTCGGTGGTATCGAT
>JAIXXZ010000027.1 GCA_027490465.1 Oxalobacteraceae bacterium | reverse complement strand
TCAGTCGGTTAGAATACCGGCCTGTCACGCCGGGGGTCGCGGGTTCGAGTCCCGTCCACTCCGCCAAAAACCAAAAAGGCGAACCCTGTGTTCGCCTTTTTTCATATGGTGCCCTGTCGTCCCGAAGGCATGTCGCCCGGGTGACGAGGCACTCAGTAACAACCCGACAAAGACAAACGCCCACCAAGGGCGGGAGACATCAGACCGACCATGTTTGAATTCATTCGTACCCACCGCCGCCTGATGCAGTTTTTGCTGCTGCTGATTATTGTTCCTTCGTTTGCATTTGTCGGGCTTGAAAGCTACATACGGATGTCTGACCGTGAGCCAGCCGTTGCCAAGGTCGACGGACAGGACATTTCACAGCGCGAATGGGATGCAGCGCAGGCCCGGCAGCTTGAACGTTTCCGTCAGATGTTTGGTGATCAGTTCAATCCTTCTTTGTTCGATACGCCCGAAGCGCGCCAGGGCACGCTGGAAGGTCTGCTCTCACAAAAGGCATTGTCCTCCCACGTCATGAAGAATCATTTGACGGTGTCCGACGACCAGTTGCGCAGCACCATACGAGAGATTCAGGGTCTGACCAATCCAGATGGCAGTTTCGACAAGCAGCGTTATCAGGCACTGCTGGCCGCACAGGGACTGACGACAGATCGTTTCGAGGCGAATCTGCGCCATGAGCTTGCGATGCAGCAGGTGAATCTTTCCATTCAAAACAGCGCGTTCGCTCCGAAGGCAGTGGCCGCTCGCATTACCTCACTCAATCAGCAGGTACGCGAGGTACAGGAATTGTCAGTTGGCTGGCAGGATTTCAAAGGTCAGGTCAAGCCTACCGATGCGATGGTCAATGAGTTCTATAACAAGAACAGTGCGCAATTCGAAGTGCCCGAAACCGTCAAAATCGAGTACCTGGTGTTATCTCCAGACGTGATCGAATCGCGCATTGAGGTCTCTGATGCCGACATCAAGGCCTTCTATGAGCAGAATATCGCGCGTTACAAAACACCCGAGCAGCGACGTGCCAGTCATATTCTGATTAATGCATCCAAGGACGCATCTGCAGCAGACAAAGCGGCGGCCAAGGCAAAAGCGGAAAAAATACTGGAGCAGGTACGTAAAAATCCAGCCGATTTCGCCAAGTTGGCGAAAGAGAATTCACAGGACACGGTGTCTGCGGAGCGCGGTGGCGATCTGAATTTTTTCGGTAAGGGCGATATGGTCAAACCGTTTGAAGATTCAGCATTTGCTCTGAAAGAAGGCGAGATCAGCGGCCTGGTGCAATCGGATTTTGGTTTTCACATTATTCGCGTCACGGGTATCAAAGCCCCAGCTACTCGCGAGCTTGCTGAAGTCAAAGCGAATATTGCTGCAGAAATCAAGCGTCAGCAGTCAGGTAAAAAATATGCCGAGATGGCGGAAATCTTCTCCAACATGGTCTACGAACAGTCCGACAGCCTCAAACCAGTCGCTGACAAGCTGGGGCTGAAAATCGAGACGGCACAAAACCTGACCCGCAAGCCGAATTCGTCACTGCCGAAAATGGCGGCTTATAACCAGCCGAAGTTCCTCACAGCGATCTTTTCCGATGATGCTATTCGCGCCAAGCGTAACACCGAGGCAATCGAAGTAGGCGCGAGTGTGCTGATTGCAGGTCGTGTGCTTGAGCACAAGCCCGTGACAAAGATCCCTGTAGCAGAAGTTCGCCCCATGATCGAGGAGCGGCTGATTGGACTGGAATCTGAAAAGCTTGCGGTAAAAGCCGGTGAGGCGCGTCTGGCCGAGTTGCGTGGGGGTGGTAGTGCCCAGTTTGGTGCTGCGAAATCCATTTCAAGGAACAACACTTCGGGCCTTTCGCCCTCGGCGGTCACTGCCATTATGAAGGCTGATCCACGTACGCTACCGGCTTATGTTGGCGTGGCGGTGGCCGGTCGCGGCTATGCGATCTACCGTGTGAATAAAATCAGCGAAGACATGATCGACGATGAGGCGCGCAAGGCAGAGCAGCAGCAGGTCGACGAATTTCTGGCATCTCAGGAAGTGGGTGCTTATATCGATGTCATTAAAAAGCGTGCCAAGGCAGAAATTCTCAAGCCTGTCGCGGCCAAAGCGGCACCAGTCGTTAAGTAAGCCACACGAGGCGGGACTTTTAAAGCAAAGACACTGCATCCCGGCGTGCGTCGGGAGCGGGCGGGGACTTCGGACCGCGTGCAATCCACCCATGCTGCAGTCATCACATCCAGGTGATGACGAATTTGAAGCGAACAGATCCTCAATAGTCATCCCGGCGTACGCCGGGATCCAGCGTCTTTCGTTGGATGTCCAAAGCCTTCTGCATTCCTTAATGCGAAGCTACTTGGAAATCTCCAATCAACTCGCTCTCTCGTCGGCCAGCAGTAGTTGCGCCGCCTTTGCAAAAGCCCTGCCCGAAACATCCTCGAGTGTCAGCGATCGCGCCTGCGCATAGCCGCTAAAATTTCTTTCTATTGATCGCAGGTATGCGGGATCGTAATGCTGAGTGAGTAGCTCCTCTACCAGCCGGGCGATCTGACTGGTGTCCGCCATATCTCGCCATGCGCGGATTTTTGCGTGACCATGTAATGCCACCAGATGGTTCAGTTGACTTCCGAGTAGTGTGCTGTCTTCCACGAGATGCGGATAATCTTCGATAAGCAAGGCGACTCTGTCGGCGATGCGAGTCTGTAAATGCACACAGGCGGAGGCGCGCATTTTATTCATCAATTTTTCAGGCACACGCAGATTGCCTATTTTTCGGCTTTCCGATTCCACGTAGACAGGACGCAATGCGTTGAAGCTTCGCAGCTTTTGCCATATCAGGCTTTCAAACATTTTCTGCGAAGGTTGAGGCTCGCCCGGAATGCCGCCCAGGACGGAACCGCGATGCATCGCCAATTGCTCGAGATCGAGTACCTGAGCACCTTCACCGGCCAGCGAAGTCAGTAACCTGCTTTTGCCGCTCCCGGTAGTGCCACAGATAACGCGAAAAGTCAGCGCCTCCGGCTCGGAGTCGAGCATGCTCAGCACACTGCGACGATACTCTCGATAACCACCGTCCAATTGCACTGCCGGCCAGCCGATTTTCGCCAGGATAAGTGCCATCGCACCGCTGCGATTGCCACCACGCCAACAATAAATCAACGGCTTCCAGTCGCGGGGTTTGTCTGCCAGCGTCTGCTGCAAGTGCAGCGCAATATTGTTGGCGACCAGCGCAGCACCAATTTTTTTCGCTTCGAAGGCACTGTTCTGTTTGTAGATGGTACCCACCCGAACGCGCTCGGCGTCATTCAGCACGGGACAATTGATCGCTCCCGGCACATGATCGAGGGCGAATTCCGATTCGGAGCGCACATCAATGATGCTGTCGTAGTCGTTCAAATGGGCGAGTACCTCTTCGGCCGAGAGCAATGCGGGATATTTCATGAATGGATCTTATCGCAGCATGGGCTTGAGGACTTGCCAGACGTTTTCCATCATGATGCCTTGGGCACGCTGGTTGGGATGAATGCGGTCAGGCTGAAAAAACAGTTCGGTGTTGTCCAGGCCCTGCAGAAGAAACGGGACCAGCCTGACATTTTTTTCGCGTCCAAGACCCTCATACATCGCAGCAAAGCGTTTGCTGTAATCGACACCATAATTGGGCGGCACACGCATGCCGACAAGAATCAGTTTGGCGCCGGCGGTGGTACTCATTGCCATCATCTCGCGCAGATTGGCTTGTGTAGCTGCCAATGACAATCCACGCAATCCGTCATTGCCACCCAGTTCGATCAGTACCAAGGCCGGCTTATGCTGTTGTAGCAGCGAAGGCAAGCGAGATTTTCCACCTGCGGTGGTCTCGCCACTGATGCTGGCATTGACGAGCGTGAGGTCGTATTTCTCCTTGCGCAGCTGTTGCTGCAAAAGGTAAACCCATCCGCTATCGCGCGGCAGACCATACTCGGCGGAGAGGCTGTCGCCGAGCACGAGCAGGGTTTTTGATGCAGAATACGCCGGCGTTGCGAGGCCGCTGATGAACAACACCACCGTCATGATCAAGCCTTGCACAAGCTTTGCCGTTCCATAGGATCCCGACGATCCCGACCATCCCAGATAGAGAATCAATCGACCTTGCATGCCTGAAAACCCCCAAAGAATTCCCGCCATCGAAGTCATGGCACTGACCAAAAAAGTGTCCGACGCCAGTGGCGAGCTGACGATTCTTGATGACATCCATTTTACCGTCCAGGCCAGTGACACGTTGGCGCTGGTGGGTGCATCCGGTTCCGGCAAGTCAACCCTGCTGGGCTTGCTTGCCGGTCTGGATACCCCGACGTCGGGGAGCGTCCGCATCGAGGGCATTGATATTTTCTCCCTGGATGAAGACGGCAGAGCCGCGATGCGGCGCGCTCATTTGGGTTTCGTCTTTCAATCATTTCAGTTGCTCTCGCATCTGACGGCGATCGAGAACGTGATGCTGCCGCTGGAATTGCGTGGCGATGCTGATGCTGCCGCCAAGGCAGAGGCCATGCTGAGTCGCGTGGGCTTGCAGCAGCGCCTGCAGCATTATCCGAAATATCTGTCCGGTGGCGAGCAGCAGCGCGTGGCTCTTGCGCGTGCTTTTGTGACGCGTCCGCCTTTGCTACTGGCCGATGAGCCGACGGGCAGTCTTGATGCAGCGACTGGTGAAGCGATTATTGAATTGATGTTTGAACTCAATCGCGAGCAGCATTCGACCCTGGTGCTGGTTACCCACGATCTTGCAATGGCGGCGCGCTGTGCGCGTCAGCTGACGATCGCTGCCGGACGGCTGGTCGACGACCGTCGCCAGTAACTCAGACACTTCAGCGCCGCATCGCACTGGAGTCGTTAACAAGTTTGTTCAAAGCATTTCTTATCCACGGCATCAATTCACTCGCCGTGGCGCCTATCGGTCCAGTGCCGTCTGCAACCATCTGATCCGCTGCGCTGCCATGTAACCAGGTCGCAGCCAACGCAGAGGCCCGCACCGGCCAGCCCTGCGCGAGCAGTGCCCCGCAGAGTCCGGCCAGCACATCACCGCTCCCGGCTGTTGCCAATGCCGGATTACCGGTGGCGTTAATGACAGGGATGTCGCCGGGGTCAGCAATGATGCTGCCACTGCCTTTAAGTATGACGGTCGCGTGATAACGCTGCGCCAGCGCATTCGCCGCGCTCAGTCGGTCTGATTGCACGGCATGAACATCGGTTCCCAGCAGTCGTGCTGCCTCCAGCGGATGGGGCGTAAGCAAGCTTGGCTTTCGTCGTTGTGCAAGACGGAATTGCAATGCCGGCTCGGCCGCGATCAGGTTAAGACCATCCGCATCAATCACAAGCGAAGGCGCAAAGGACAACGCCCGACCGAGCAGATCATGAGCGTGCCGCGACATGCCGAGACCTGGACCAATGACGACAGCGCCGTGATCTGCGCGCAAGTCATCCGCGTGTCGACACATCAGTTCTGGATGCAGGCTGTCATACGCAGGTACTGGTCCAGCGAATCCTGCGAACACACGTCCTGCGCCTGCCATCAACGCCATGCGAGCCGCGAGTATTACCGCGCCACTCATGCCCTCAGCGCCACCGATCACGTGCACATCCCCGTAACTGCCTTTGTGCGATGCGTGCAATCGGGGGCGGATTGCTTCGGCAAAAGTCAGCGGCGTATTCAGACGGGCTATCGGCTCCGGAAACAGGCTTGGATCAATGCCAAGATCATCCGTCACGACATGGCCAGCGTTGTCGCGACCATGCAAGGTGTGCAGTCCGGGTTTGTTGGCAATGAAGGTGACAGTCTCATTGGCGCACACGGCCAGACCATCGGGGCCAACAATGTCGCCGGTATCTGCATCAAGTCCGCTAGGTACATCAATGGCCAGTACGGGGCAGCTTAATTGGTTCAACTGTGTGGCCAACTGCCGGTAAAGTCCTTCAAGGGGACGCGCAAGGCCAATGCCGAATAGCCCGTCGATAGCCAGTGACCATGACATGGCAGGTATCGAATCGACGAATGTGGCACCGCTTTGCCTGGCGCGTGATAGCGCCATGCGAGCATCACTGGTTAGCGCGGTCTCTTCAGCGAGATGCACAATCGTGACCTTGATTCCTTGCTGTGCGAGAAGGGCCGCTGCTTCGAGTGCATCACCGCCGTTGTTGCCAGGGCCTGCGGCGATCAGCACATGCGGGTTGGTGGTGATTTCAGGTAGAAGTGTCAGCGCGTAGCGGGCAACGGCGGCGCCTGCGCGTTGCATCAAGGTGCCGGGTCCAGCCGAGGAAATTGCGGCAGCTTCGATCGCTCGAATCTGCGCGACGCTGTAAAGAGCCTGTGAGTCGCGCTGATCAGCGCATCCGGTCGCCATACCGTGTCAGCGTGAGGCCATCCATATCAATTTCAGTGCGCCGCGATGAGATGAGGTCGGCCATGAGCTTGCCACTACCCGCCGCCATTGCCCAGGCGCCCGCACCATGTCCCGTATTGATGAAGACATTCGGGTATCGGGTTGCGCCGAGCAAGGGTACGCCCTCGGGCAGCATCGCTGCCGGACCACACCAGAAGCTCGCGGTTCGGTAATTTGCGGCATTCGGAAACCAGTCATCACCGACTTTGACCAAGGTATTCACCGCTTTCTGATTCAGATCGAAATTCGATGATCCCAGTTCAGCACAGCCAGCGATACGAATTCGCTTGCCCAGCCGCGTGAGACCAACCCGATAAGTGTCATCAAAAACAGAGAGTTGTGGTGCGAGCTCATACTCCTGAATCGGCGTTGATGCCGAATAAACCTTGACCGGGTAGAGCGGCAGGCTGATACCGATGGCTTTGAGCAGGCGAACACTATCACTGCCTGCTGCAACGACGACCGCATCGGTGTCGATGCTGCGACCTTCAATTTGAAAGCTCACCCCGCCGATCTCTGGGCGTATGGCCTGCACCTCGGTATTGAAGTGAAATTCCACGCCCTTGTCTTGCGCGAGAGATTTCATCTGCCGCACGAACAGGGGGCAATTGCCCGACCAGTCATCCGGGATGTACAAGGCTGAGTGAAATGCCGTTTCGCTCGACAGCGCCGGCTCCAGCTGCCGGGCTGCTTCAATATCGAGCAATTCATGGCGACCGCCTATCTCACCCAGCAGCTCCATCATGGGCTGGGCCAGCTCAAGCTCGCGGGATGTGCGGAACATCATCAATGCGCCATTCCGTTGCTGGAAATCCAGCTCGCAGGTCTGTACGAGGTGTTGCATCAGCTCCTGACTATAGCTCGCAAGGCGGAGCAGGCGTTGCTGATTTTGTTTGTAACGAGGTAATGCGCACTCGGACATCGAGCGACGCAGCCATCGCCACATGGCCGGCTCGAAACGCGCACTGAATGCCATCGGGGATTCTGGGCGAAAGAGCATGGAGAATACGCGACCCACTGTCCCGGGCGTCGCCCAAGGGCGGACGGCAGACGGACCCATGAGATCCAAATTCCCGAAACTGGCTTCCTGGGCAACATTGCCATAGCGTTCTATGACAGCAACTTCATGCCCGGCCTCGGCCAGGTAGTAGGCGGTACAGACACCGATGACACCACCACCAATCACAGCGACACGCATTGGACTCCAGTTCCAGGCAAATCTTGCAGCCCTCTATTTGCTTCGGGGCAGGTCGATACCTATGTTCTTCAGGAAAACACTTAATAAAAAAGCCGCTATAGGGTAGCCGTAAACCCATTTCAAAACAATCCGTACTGTTAATCGGCCATCCGCACCCATCAATTTCCCATTTCAGTGCATGCACTTTTTTGTTCGATAACAGTTGCGCGAAGTGGTGCGATTACCAACTGATCAGTTGACTACTTACGACGATTTTACCCAATGGGCACCACATTTAAACGGTGTTCCCTCTCAACACGCATGGCACGGCTATTGCAAAAAAGAAAACGCCACAGGCCTTGTTAGTAGCGCGGGTCCGGCGGCATTCAGAGAATTTTCACCCGAGACAGTTTGCAAAAAGGAGTCACCATGAACTTAGTCGCAACACGAATCAGCGCAAGATCTTCACTTGGCTTAAGTCGCCGTTCCTGTAAGAGTTCGGCAGAACTTAGTCATCGAACGCCCCGAATGGTGCAACGCTCAGTCTTGTACACGTATCCTCTGGCGAAGGAGTACAGGGAATACCTGGAAATGAAAAAGCAGGCAATGGTGATTGACCCGATGGTTATTGCCGCGACACCCAAGGTGATCAGTTCAACATTTGCGGAGCCGTGGAAAGTGGTGACCGTTCCCGAAAGCGAGATTGCGGCGCTGAAAGCCATGCACTACGATGGTTTTGAGTTTGGCAAGACCCTCTACAACATTGCTACTTACCGCGAGATTAGTAACACCAACCCCTTTGACAAGGATCCTCTGGCGCTGAAAGACAAATTACAGAGCCGAAAACCCGGCGAGGGGATATTCACCAACGTGGCGACGGGGCCATATGGACAGCGTGAGTTCAAATATCTTTATCTGATTGATTCCAACGGCATGCATATCATTCGCGAAATGATGCCATGTGAAGCAAGTTCCAGAGGTGTGCCTTTACACAGTCTTATCAAGCTCCGCGGAGTGATTGGCGGAGAAATTTTCTTTGATGATCAAAATCCACGCGTGGCCTATGTAAATTTCGGATCGGCTCGTCTGACGTTCAGAAATTCCGGAGAAGCAGAAAATGCTGCCAAATTCATACTTTCTCTGGGTTATGACAAGATCGTGGCCGTCTATAGCGATCGTGATTTTTCAACGGCACCTTATGGGATGAAGGACAGATACGGTGAATCGCTCGCCAACGCGGTCTATGTCAGGGAGTCGCTATGACCGCACTCGGCAGTTGTAGGAAATCCTCGATGGCCTGAGCAATGGCGATCAATTTTGCATCCATCATTGCCAGCCCTGCTACCGTCAGGCCCACCGGTAGTTCGCCTGACCGGTGGCAGGGGAGTGATATCGCGCAGCCGTCAAGAAGATTGATGAGCGAAGGATTACGGAGCAGGAGACGATTCGCTTCGAAAAATGCAGCATCCGAAGCAAGCAGCGGCGCGATGTGCGGCGCAACGATGGGCACCGTAGGCATCAGGAGCGCATCGAACCCTGCCAGGGCAGCGCCCACGCGGCGTATCCAGTCAGCGCGCGCGGCACGGAGCTCAATCAATACCTCAAGGCCTTGATGTTCGCCTTGCCGAATTCTCTGAACGACCCGGTGATCGTAGGCGTCCTCGCGCGTCTCTAAAAGCGTTTGATGCCATGCATAGGCTTCGATCGGCGAAAAGCGGTTGATCTGCGGTGCTTCCCGCAGCATGGGCATGGGTACGTCGATCAGCTCGACACCGGCCTCGGACAGACGCGACAGAGCACGCGAAAAGGCATGCGCGACCTGCGTGTCCACATCATCGAGCACCACATCAAGCGGTACCGCCAGCCGTAGCCCGGCGAGCGTGATTCCCTCTGGCTGCAATGGCGCGTCTGCAATCACACTATCGATCAGCAGACAATCTTCAACCGTGTGCGCAATCGGACCCAGGGTGTCCAGCGAAGGCGAGAGCGGCACAATCCCGGCCAAGGGCACCCGGCGCATAGTGGGTTTGAATCCGACCAGTCCACACAGCGCGGCAGGAATACGAATCGAGCCGCCAGTGTCCGAGCCTATGGCCGCAACGCAGCTGCCACCGGCCACCGAGACCGCTGCGCCCGAGGACGATCCGCCGGGTATGCGCGCTGGGTCGGTCGGATTGCCGGGGGTGCCATAGTGAGGGTTGATGCCGACCCCCGAAAATGCAAACTCGGTCATGTTGGTCTTGCCCAGCAGCGCCGCACCTGCAGCACGCAGGCGGGCCACTACGGGAGCATCTTCGTGGGCAGGTGGTCGATCGCGTAACACGACGGAGCCGGCCAGCGTCACCTCGCCTTTGGTGTCGAACAAATCCTTGATGGATATCGGCAGGCCAGCCAGCGCGGAGATCGGGCGGCCGTTTTGGCGGGCGGTATCAGCGGTGCGGGCCACTGACAGTGCTTCCGATGCATAGCGTGTGGTGAACACAGCTTTTTGGGTTTCAGCGAGCGACAGGCTGGATGCCACAAGATCGCCGCGATGTGCGCTGTCCAATGAACGTATGCGAGAGTGGCTGTGCTTCATCATCATGCAAGCATTTAGGAGGAAAGAATGCGCCAGACCATAGCACATGGCTGAGTCAGACGGCTTATCGCGACAGAGTTGAGATAGGGTGGCGGGTTATAATCGCAACCTTGATTTTTACCGCGCCCGCTCTTGCGCGTAACCCACTTCAAGCTGCCTTCGCCATGCTCATTTTGCCGGGCTCCAATGCCCTGTCTGCCTTCCGTATTCAGCGTTTATTGTCACAATTGAAAGAGATTCATCCTGCAGTCACGGGGATCACGGGTCACTATTGTCACTTCATTGACAGCAAAACACCGTTGACCGACGGCGATCGTCAGAAACTCGAGGCGATGCTCGCCTACGGAGAACCTCTAGTGTCCGATCTCAGCGGCGAGCAATTCGTGGTCATACCTCGCTTCGGGACGATCTCTCCCTGGGCCAGCAAGGCGACGGATATCGCGCACAACTGCGGCATGTCCCATATTCATCGCATCGAGCGCGGCGTCATTTATACGGTCGCGCTGAAATCCGGACTGCTGGGTAAGTCAGCCGTAATGGATGCGCCACAAACGGCGCTGGTGGTAGCACTGCTGCATGACCGCATGACCGAGACCGTCATTCGCGCACCCGAAGAAGCAGCGGCGCTTTTCGAAGAATTACCTGCACAGCCGCTGGCCTATATTGATGTAAAAACCGGTGGTCGTCAGGCACTGTTGAATGCCAATGTCGAGCTTGGACTCGCGCTCTCGGATGACGAGATCGACTATCTGGATGCTGCCTTCAGCAGCGCGGGCCGCAATCCCACCGATGTCGAGCTGATGATGTTCGCGCAAGCCAACAGTGAACATTGCCGGCACAAGATCTTCAATGCCGACTGGACCATCGATGGCGAGACGCAGGACCGCTCGCTGTTCGCCATGATCCGCAACACGCATCAGTTGCATCCGCAGGGCACGGTGGTGGCTTACTCGGACAATTCTTCGGTGATCGAAGGCGCGGTGGTATCGCGGTTTTATCCGCGCGCTGCGCAGGGTCAGCAGTATCTGCCCTCAGACGAAGCCACGCACATCCTAATGAAGGTGGAAACCCACAACCACCCGACGGCGATTTCGCCTTTCCCCGGCGCCTCGACGGGTGCGGGTGGAGAAATTCGTGATGAAGGTGCCACGGGCCGAGGCGCCAAACCCAAGGCGGGCCTGACCGGTTTTACGGTATCCAATCTCATGCTCACCCATGCTGTGCAACCGTGGGAAAACGCGCGTGATGTAAACCAGCCCGTGGCAACCCGCAAGGATATCGGCATGGCGGATATCACTGGCAAACCCGAGCGCATTGCCTCACCTTTGCAGATCATGATCGATGGCCCTCTTGGTGGCGCAGCGTTCAATAATGAATTCGGTCGTCCGAATCTGGCGGGTTATTTCCGTACCTACGAACAAAATGTCGGTGGCACCGTTTACGGCTATCACAAGCCGATCATGATCGCCGGCGGTATGGGTAACATCGCTGCGCAGCACACAAAGAAAGAAGGCCTGCCGCCGGGCAGCTTGCTGGTACAACTCGGCGGCCCGGGCATGCGCATCGGTATGGGCGGTGGTGCGGCATCCTCCATGGCGACGGGCGCCAATACCGCAGATCTGGATTTTGATTCGGTACAGCGCGGCAATCCGGAAATGGAGCGACGCGCGCAAGAAGTCATCAACGCCTGCTGGGCATTGGGTGAAGATAATCCCATTCTCTCGATACATGATGTCGGTGCTGGTGGTTTGTCGAACGCCTTCCCCGAGCTGACCAATGACGCGGGTCGTGGCGCGGTCTTTGACTTGCGTAAAGTACCGCTCGAAGAAAGCGGACTCGCACCCAAAGAAATCTGGAGTAATGAATCTCAGGAGCGCTATGTGATGGGTATCGCGCCATCCAGCTTGGGTTTGTTCCGAGAGATATGCGAGCGTGAACGCAGTCCGTTTGCGGTCGTTGGCATTGCCACCGAAGAGCGGCAGCTGCGGGTGCTCGACCCCGAGCATGACAATTATCCGGTCGATATGCCCATGGATGTCTTGCTGGGCAAACCACCCAAAATGCATCGCGATGTACAGCGTCAGTCCTTGCAGCGCACGCCGGTAGATCTGACCGAGATTGGTCTGGAAGATGCGGCTTCACGTGTGTTGCGCTTGCCGACAGTGGCCGACAAATCCTTCCTGATTACCATCGGCGATCGTTTTGTCGGTGGACATACGGCGCGTGATCAGATGGTCGGTCCCTGGCAAGTGCCGGTGGCCGATTGCGCGGTCACGACCATGAGCTATGAGGGCTATCTCGGTGAAGCCATGGCCATGGGCGAGCGTACGCCGCTCGCGGTCATCAATGCGCCTGCATCTGGCCGCATGGCGGTGGGTGAGGCCATCACGAACATCGCGGCGGCATCGATACGTAATCTCTCCGATATCAAGCTGTCGGCGAACTGGATGGCTGCGTGCGGACAGCCTGGTCAGGATGCCGCTTTGTTTGATACGGTGAAGGCTGTGGGGATGGAGTGATGCCCGGCACTGGGCATCAGCCTCCCGGTCGGTAAGGATTCCTTGTCGATGCGCACGCCCTGGCAGGATGACGCTGCCAGCAAGGCGGTGATTTCACCGGTCTCGCTGATCGTGTCTGCGTTCAGTCCGGTGGCAGATGTACGTCTGACCCTGACGCCACAGCTCAGAACGGATGCCGGCGAGACGGCGCTGATTTTGATTGATCTCGGGCGCGGTAAAAATCGCATGGGCGCGTCTGCACTCGCACAAGTGATGCAGCAAATCGGTGACACGGTACCTGACGTCGACAGTGCAGAAGACCTCAAAGCTTTTTTCGATGCGATTCAATCGCTCAACCGTGAGCAACAGTTACTGGCCTATCACGATCGTTCTGACGGCGGTTTGTATACAACCCTGTGCGAGATGGCCTTTGCCGGTCGCACTGGCGTATCGGTGAATGTCGATATCTTGGTCACCGAAGGTGAACACGCCAGCGACTGGGGTGACTCCAAAAACTGGGCGAGTCAGGTCGGCGAGCGGCGTAATGACCTCACGCTGCGTGCATTGTTCAACGAAGAGCTCGGCGCAGTGATTCAGGTACGTGCTGATCAAAAATCCGCGGTCATGAATGTCTTGCGCGAGCATGGTCTGGGCGCCTGCAGTCATATCATTGGCAAGCTCAATGACAGAGGCATGATCGAGTTCACGCGAGATGCCAAAGTCATTTACAGCACGAAGCGTGTGGAACTGCATCGTACCTGGAGCGACACCAGCTGGCGCATTGCTCGCTTGCGCGATAACCCGGCCTGCGCCGATGCAGAATATGACCGTTTGCTGGATGAAACCGATCCCGGCATTCATCCCAAACTGAGCTTTGATCCTGCAGAGGATATTGCTGCACCCTTCATCAACACGGGTGCGCGTCCGCGTGTCGCGATCTTGCGGGAACAGGGTGTGAATTCGCATGTGGAGACTGCCTGGGTCATGCACAAGGCGGGCTTCGATGCGATGGATGTGCACATGAGTGACCTGATTGCCGGTCGCGCCAGTCTGGCCGATGTTAAAGGGCTGATTGCCGTCGGTGGTTTTTCGTACGGTGATGTGCTCGGTGCAGGAGAGGGCTGGTCGAAAACAATTTTGTTCAATGAGCAGCTCTCATCGCAGTTTAAGACCTTCTTTGAGCGCGCCGATACTTTCGCGCTGGGCATCTGCAATGGCTGCCAGATGATGAGTAGCCTGAAATCCATTATTCCCGGTGCCGGCCACTGGCCTAAATTCACGCGCAATCAGTCCGAGCAGTTTGAGGCACGGTTTGCGATGATCGAAGTCATGGAATCACCCTCGATCTTCTTTGCCGACATGGCTGGGACTCAGGCACCGATTGCGGTGGCCCACGGCGAGGGCTTTGCCAATTTTTCTGCGACAGGTGTTCAGAATGATGTTCTGGTGGCAGCGCGCTTTGTTGACAATACTGGCGTGGTCACCGAGCGCTATCCTTACAATCCCAATGGTTCCCCGGCGGGCATTACCTCTGTAACGACGAGTGATGGCCGTTTCACGGTGATGATGCCTCACCCGGAACGCGTATTCCGTACGGTACTCAATTCCTGGCATCCGCCCGAGTGGGGTGAGGATGCCCCCTGGATGCGGATGTTCCGAAATGCGCGCAAGTGGGTGGGCTAGTATGGGACAGTCTGCGCTGAGTATCCTGATCCGGGGGTATTGCTTTTTGTGTCAGCTGAAATAACAAAGGGCTCCGTAAGGAGCCCTTTTTGCTTGAGTCTTGAACAGTGCTCAAAGCTCAGTCGTATGCATTACTGGATCTTTGCTTTCTTCTTCAGATCTTGCTGGAAGGTCTGCAGCTTTCTCTGTTGTAGTGATTCAGAGATCTGCGCCTTGACTTCTTCGAACTTGGGTATTTGTGCGTCACGGACTTCGTCAAGTTTGATCACGTGATAACCGAACTCGGTTTGTACTGGTACCTGGGAAAACTCGCCCGCTTTGAGAGCGACCATGGCATCGGAAAATGGCTTGACGAACGCATTTGCGGGCGCCCATCCGAGGTCACCACCGTTCTGCGCCGATACGGGGTCTTTTGATCCCTTGGTCAATTCTTCGAATTTGGTACCGGATTTCAGCTTGCTGATGATGCCTTTGGCATCTTCCTCTTTCTCTACCAGAATGTGACGCGCGTGATACTCCTTGCCACCTGACTGGGCTTTGAATTTGTCGTACTCCGCCCTCATTTCTTCGTCTTTGACCGGATTCTTGGTCAGATACTCCGTCGCGAGTGCACGAATGACGATGGACTGACGCGCAAGTTCGACCTGATTCTTGATATCGGCGCGTGCGCCTATGCCCTGCCGATCCGCTTCCTGCGTCAGGATTTCACGGTTGATCAACTCATCTTTGATCATGGCACGCATTTCGGGGGTGTCCTGCTGTCCTTGCTGGACCATTTGCTTGACCATCGCATCAACGCGATTGGAAGGAATAGCTTTGCCATTGACGACGGCGACGTTTTGCGCCATCGCGGACAGTGAAGCGAATGCGGTCAGCGTCAGGAGCAAACGAGCGAGTTTCAAATTCTTCATGAGGGGTAATGGTGAAAATGTTGGAAAAAATACCGCATCAGGTACAGAAGTGCCTCTTCAGTTCTCGGCTGCTTCTGCCGGGGTCAGCAGGGTCATTGCGAGCGCATGTATCTCTTTTTGCATCAACTCGCGCAGGCAATCATACACCAGACGGTGGCGGCCGACTTTACCCAAGCCTT
Source organism: Oxalobacteraceae bacterium (assembly GCA_027490465.1). Lineage (GTDB taxonomy): Bacteria > Pseudomonadota > Gammaproteobacteria > Burkholderiales > Burkholderiaceae_D > Pernthalerella. The sequence goes on along the minus strand of JAIXXZ010000027.1, from coordinate 106,335 downwards.
CGAAGCGGGCTGATACCAGCCGTAAACGGTAATGCCCGCCGCCGGACGCAGCCCCTGCGTGGCCCGCGTGCAGCGCCGACTCGTCATCGACCTGACACTCCAGGGGCGCGAAGCCCTCGCGCAGCAAGGTGTTGATGGTTTCAAGGCGATTCATTCTGCCTCCTTCAGATAACGACCGAGATAGATGCTCTGGACAATGATGAAAATGATCATCAGACCCAGAAAGCCGAATAGTTTGAAATTCACCCAAAAAGCGAGGGGAAAGCTGAAAGCGACGTAGAGATTGACTGCCCCCATTGCTGCAAAAAACAGGCCCCATGCGAGGTTCAGCCGGGTCCAGACCGGGTCTGGCAGGGTCAATTGTTTGCCCATCATCGAACGCATGAGATTTTTACCAAACAAAATTGGGCTCACGAGCAAGGCGAGTGAGAAACACCAATACAGTACGGTGGGCTTGAGCTTGATGAATTGCTCATCGTGAAAATAAATCGTGGCACCACCAAACAAGACGATGATGCCCAGTGATACCCAGAGCATATTGTCGACCGGCTTGCGTCTGGCCAGCAACCAGCCAATCTGCGCGATCGTCGCCAGAATCGCCACTGCCGTAGCGAGCAATATCGGTGCTTGCGCCAGACTGACTTCGCCACCAGAGACCAGTGTCGACAGGTACTGTGCGCCAAATGCCTGCGCGGCTTCCGGGTTGGCGCCCGCGACCTTGAAAACAAGAAAAAACAGAATGACCGGAAACAGGTCGAATAAAAGTTTCATGATTCGGTCAACCTAGGGCGTTGGGATAAAGGTCAATGCAGCCGAATTGATGCAATAACGCAGCCCGGTGGGCGGTGGCCCGTCAGGAAACACATGACCGAGGTGAGCGTCGCAGACATTGCACAGGATTTCGGTTCTGATCATTCCATAGCTGTGATCTGCTCGTTCAGCGACATGTGCGGGATCAATGGCTTTGAAATAACTGGGCCAGCCACAGCCGGAATCAAATTTGGTGTCGGATTCGAACAGCGGTGTTTCACAGCATATGCACTGGTAGATGCCGTGTTCGTGGTGATCCCAGTACTTGCCGGTGAAGGCGCGCTCCGTACTTGCATGTCGTGTCACCTCATACGACATGGGCTCGAGCAGAGCACGCCATTCGGCATCGGTACGCACAATTTTTTTGACGTTCATTACTTACTCCAGCGTGGTTCAAGATGAGCAACTGACCTCAATGCCGGCCGCCCAGTCCGGGGGCAGCGCAGCATACTTCTCATGCTCAGGTTGCTCATCGTAGGGTTTCTGCAAAACATCCAGCAAAATTTTTACTTCGGAAAAATCCTTGTTTTGTGCCTTGTCGATCGCGAGCTGGGCGAGGTAGTTTCGCAATACATATTTGGGATTCACCCTGTCCATCGCCTGCTTGCGCTCTGCATCATCACTGTTCTCCAGCGTCAGTCGTTGCCTGTAGTCTGACTGCCAGGCGTCAAAAGCGGAGCGATCAATGAAAAGATCTCGCAGAGTTTCATCCTGATGGGTGGCATTTGTTTTTACCGAGGATAAATGTCGGAAAAAATAGGGAAAATCCACACGACTGGCAGCCATCAGAGCGAACAGCTGATCGATCAGTGCCGCATCGCCCTCCAGCGAACTGCCAAATCCCAACTTCGCCTGCCACAAACGCTGCATGCTGGACTCGAATGCGGGTTTGAATACAGACAGCGCATCATAGACATCGTCGGTTTCGCCTATCAGCGGCAGCAGCGCTTGTCCCAGCGCATAGCAATTCCATTCAGCGATGCGAGGCTGCATGCGATAGGAGTAGCGTCCGTGGCTGTCTGTGTGGTTACAGATATGTGCCGGGTCATAGGCTTCCATGAAGCCATAGGGGCCATAGTCCAGCGTGAGCCCCAGAATCGACATATTGTCCGTGTTCAGAACACCGTGCATGAATCCGGCCGCCTGCCATTGCGCGACCAGCGCAGCTGTGCGGCGAGTCACCTCGGCCAGCAGCGCGTGATAAGGCCGTGCCGCACCTTGCAATTCAGGGTAGCTGTTGGCGATCACGTAATCGGCCAGTATCTGCAGCTCAGTTTTGCGGTCTTTGTAGAACCAGTGCTCAAAGGATCCAAAGCGCACGAAGCTCTGCGCCATGCGTGTCACGACTGCCGTGGTCTCCGGCATTTCGCGCATGACCCGCATGTCCGAACCGATGACGCACAAAGCGCGCGAAGTCGGTATGCCTAATGCTGCCATCGCCTCGGAGCACAGAAACTCGCGAATGGAGGAGCGAAGTACCGCGCGGCCATCACCCATGCGCGAGTAGGGTGTTTTACCTGATCCTTTGAGTTGCAGCTCCAGCGTGCCCATAGGCTCGGCGGGTGCGAGTGCCTCGCCCAGCAGGATGGCTCGGCCATCACCGAGTTGTCCGGCCCAGACACCGAACTGATGGCCAGAATAAACGGCGGCCAGCGGGCTTGAACCCGATAATGTCGAGTTACCGCTGAACGCAGCGATGAATTCAGGGTGCGCGAATTCCCCCGGATCCAGACCGACCAGCCCGGCCGCGTGCTCGCTGCCGCAAACCAGATAGGGCGATGGCAGCGGCGTTGAGGCGAGCTGGGTATAAAAATCCCCGGGCAGGGTGGCGAAGCGGTTGGTAATCCGCAGTTCAGCAAGTCGCAGCCGCTGTGCCGGCAGGGTTTCAGGAGAGTTCATCTGGGCTTCTGTTACGATTGTGCGATGAATGAGACAGGCCCGGTATTTTGACAGAGAAGAGGTCAGTGCATATGAACGCCCCGGAGCGACTTGAAATTCCGTCCCTGCAGCAGCGCGTCAGCCCCGAAGAGTGGCAGATGCGGCTTGACCTGGCGGCGTGTTACCGCCTTGCCGCGCAATTCGGTTGGGGAGATCTGATTTTCACGCACATCACCGCACGCTTGCCCGGTGACGAGCACGCCTTTCTGATTAATCCCTACGGGATGATGTTTGATGAGATCACCGCGTCTTCGCTGGTGAAAATCGACCTTGAGGGTAACAAGCTCGAGGATTCACCATTCCCGGTCAACCCGGCAGGTTTCACCATACATTCGGCGATTCATGCAGCGCGCGACGACGCACAGTGCGTGCTGCATTTACATACCGTGAATGGCGTGGCAGTTGCAGCACAAGAGGCCGGTGTACTGCCGATATCTCAGCAATCGATATTTGTCTTGAACAGTCTGGCCTATCACGACTACGAAGGTCTCGCGCTCAGCGATGAAGAGCGACCTCGTCTGGTGGCTGATTTCGGCGATAAAACTTACCTGATGCTGCGCAATCACGGTTTGCTCACCGTGGGCAAAACGATTGCGGATGCGTTCCTCAATATGTACGTCTTTGAGACCGCATGCGCCATACAAGTACGAGCCATGTCCGGCGGGGTGCCGCTCAGGCCTATCGATCCGCGCATCATTGAAAATGCGATGGAGCAGGCACGCACAGTGACAAAATCTCAGGGTGGCCTGCTGGCATGGCCGGCGCTGCTGCGCAAGCTGGACCGGTCTGATCCTGGCTATAAAAACTGAACCAAGAGGGAGTCAATGATGCTGGCACAGAGCAGCTTTACCGATATGCGCGAGAGCACGGAAGAGGACTGGAAAGTGATCCTGGAGGATTTTCGGGCGTATTCCTCGCAACTGGCAGACCGCGTACTTGATCACCTCAAACTCTTGCACGGTGACTTTGGCGGGTTTTCCGTGGATCGTCTGACGCACAGCCTGCAAACAGCGACGCGCGCTCACAGGGATGGCAAGGATGAGGAATACGTTGTCTGTGCACTGCTGCACGACATCGGCGACACGCTCGGCAGCTTCAATCATCCCGACATCGCGGCGGCGATACTGAAACCTTTTGTGTCGGCAGAAAATCTGGAGATGGTGGAAAAGCATGGCCTGTTTCAGGCGTACTATTTTTTCCATCATCTGGGTATGGACCGCAACCTGCGTGATCGTTTTCAGGGACAACCCATCTACGAGCGCACCTTGGAGTTTTGTGAAAAATATGACGCCCCCGCCTTTGACCCAGACTACGACACTTTGCCGCTGTCGTTTTTTGAGCCCATGGTCCGACGCGTGATGAGGAGCCCGAAAAACACAATTTACACCAGTTGCTGATATGTGTTGTGAAGCGACCGACAATTGATGCGGTGCAGCATTGCGCACTGTTAGCGGAAAGGTAATTCAGCTACAATCGAGCGGTAAAAAAGCTGTACAACAATAAATACCATCGGAGACAACATGGCGCAGTACCCCCAGAGCCCATTGATGGGCCGAATGATGAGCCAACCTTTGCTCATTTCCAATCTGATCCAGCACGCGGACCGCTATTACAGCGGCTCTGAAATCGTATCTCGCAGAGTCGAGGGCGATATTCATCGTTACACTTACAGTGACTGCCATCGTAGAGCGAAGCAGCTTGCGAATGCGCTGACAAAACTGGGTGTAAAAATGGGTGATCGGGTCGCGACGCTCGCTTGGAATGGGTATCGACATCTCGAGACTTACTACGCTGTATCGGGATCGGGTGCCGTACTGCACACGATTAATCCCCGCTTGCATCCCGAGCAAATTGCCTATATCGCCAACCATGCTGAAGATCAGTATCTTTTCTTCGACATGAATTTTCTGCCCGTGATTGAAGCGATCGCGCCATTGGCGACGACAATCAAAGGCTATGTGATGATGTGCGACCGTGATCGCATGCCGGCTGATAGCAAGGTTAACAATCTGTTGTGTTACGAGGATTTGATCGCTTCAAATTCCGATGAATACGAATGGCCCGTGTTTGACGAAAATTCGGCATCCAGTCTCTGCTATACGTCAGGTACCACGGGCAATCCCAAAGGTGCGCTTTACTCTCACCGCTCGACGATATTGCACTCCTTTGCCTCTGCACTGCCTGACGCATTGAACGTTTCTGCGCGCGATGTGGTCTTGCCCGTGGTGCCGATGTTCCATGTGAATGCCTGGGGCCTGCCGTATTCGGTCATGCTGACCGGTGCGAAAATGGTTTTTCCCGGTGCGGCATTGGACGGTAAATCCATTTACGAATTATTTGAGCAGGAAAGAGTCACTTTCTCTGCCGGTGTGCCAACCGTTTGGCTCGGTCTTTTGACTTATGTCGCTCAAAATAACCTGAAATTCTCTACCTTCAGGCGCACCGTGATCGGCGGCTCGGCATGTCCGCCTGCGATGATGAAAACCTTCCGCAATGAGTATGGTGTCGAGGTAGTACACGCGTGGGGCATGACAGAAATGTCACCGCTCGGTACCTGCTGCACACTGCTGAGCAAACACGAGGCATTGTCCGAGGAAGAAAAGCAGTCAGTGCTTGAAAAGCAGGGACGGGCGATTTTTGGTGTGGACATGAAAATCGTCGATGATGCGGGGGCAGAATTGCCTTGGGATGGCAAGACTTACGGCAACCTGCTGGTCAAAGGGCCCTGGATCATCGAGGGCTATTTCAGGCAAGAAGGTGGTGATGTCCTGCAGGATGGCTGGTTCCCGACCGGCGATGTTGCAGTGATTGACGAAGACGGCTACATGCAGATCACAGACAGAAGCAAGGACGTGATCAAGTCAGGTGGCGAGTGGATCGGTAGTATCGATCTCGAAAACATCGCTGTCGCGCATCCCGCAGTACTTCAGGCTGCGTGCATTGGGGTTTACCACCCTAAATGGGATGAGCGTCCCTTGCTGGTTGTCGTGAAAAAACCCAACATGGAAGTCACCAAAGATGAGTTGCTGAAGTTCTATGAAGGCAAAATCGCCAAATGGTGGACGCCTGACGATGTTGTTTTCACGGATGCGCTGCCCCTTGGTGCGACGGGCAAGATATTGAAGAACAAGATCAGAGAGATGTATCGCGACCATAAACTGCCAACCGCCTGATCGGGCGCTGGCAACAGATCCGCATGCGTCGTTAACGGTTTGCAGGAGCCCAAGTCTTGGAATTCACGCTGATTTCACTGTTGAACGGATTGAGCTATGGCCTTTTGCTGTTCATGCTCTCATCTGGACTTACACTGATCTTCAGCATGATGGGGGTGCTTAATTTCGCCCATGCCAGCTTCTACATGCTGGGGGCGTATTTTGGTTACGCGATCAGCCAGACGCTGGGTTTCTGGCCTGCTCTGCTCATCGCGCCTCTGGCAGTTGGATTTTTGGGTGCCGGCGTGGAGCGTTACGGGCTGCGTACCGTGCATAAATACGGTCATGTATCCGAGCTGTTGTTCACCTTTGGCCTCTCCTATGTGATCGTCGAGCTAGTCCAACTGATCTGGGGCAGGGCTGCTGTGCCTTATCGCATCCCCGCAGAGCTTGATGGCCCTTTATTTGTTCTGTACCGCACGGCATTTCCTATGTATCGCGGCTTCATGATGCTCGTCGCGCTCCTGATGCTGGCAGCGATTTATCTTCTGCTCAAGCGCACGCGCATTGGTCTGGTGATTCAAGCGGCCCTAACGCATCCTGACGCTGTCGAGGCGCTTGGTCACAATGTGCCTCGCGTTTTCATGCTCGTGTTTGGTGGTGGGTGCGCGCTGGCGGCGCTGGCCGGTGTCATTGGTGGCAATGCGTTTGTGACTGAGCCGGCGATGGCGGCCACAGTGGGCAGCATTATTTTTGTTGTGGTTGTGGTGGGTGGTATGGGCTCACTGGCCGGCGCTCTGCTGGCCTCCATTCTGATCGGCATGATTCAGACCTTTGCCGTTGCGCTGGACTGGTCGTTGTTAGGACCCCTGGCACGCGCTGGACTTCAGATTACGCCGGAAGCGCCGTTCTATCGATTGCTTTCGCTGACCTTGGCAGAGATCGCGCCGATTTTGCCTTATCTGCTCCTGGTGCTGGTGTTGATTTTCCGGCCTAAAGGCCTGCTAGGTACGAGAGAAACATGATGATGAGCGCTCGTCCTTTTCATTACACACCCTGGAATCCAGCCCGTTGGCTAATTTGGGGTGGGTTCGCACTATTGCTCGTCCTTGCGCCTCGCCTGATGAGTTCTGGCTCGGTCGTATCCTTGCTCTCGCTGATGGGCACGACCATGATTTTCGCCTTGTCCTACAACATGTTGTTGGGTCAGAGCGGGATGCTGTCATTTGGTCATGCGGTCTATTCCGGGATGGGTGCATTTTTTGCCATTCATGCGATTAATCTTGCTGGCAGCGGTGCTCTGCCTTTGCCACTGACCTTGGTACCCATTATTGGTGGACTGGCAGGTTTGTTGTTCGGAATACTTTTTGGTTATGTGACCACCAAACGTTCCGGTACAACGTTTTCGATGATTTCGCTGGGCATTGTCGAGCTGGTGTTCGCATGTTCGCTGATGTTCCCCGGGTTCTTTGGTGGTGAGGGTGGTGTCGCGGGTGATCGTGTTTTCGGAAAACCGCTGTTCGGCATCAGTTACGGACCCCAGATACAGGTGTATTACTTGATCGCTTTCTGGCTATTCATTTGTACAGCAGCGATGTTCGCCATTTCGCAAACGCCTCTGGGACGTATCGCCAATGCCGTGCGTGACAATCCTGAGCGTGCCGAGTTTATTGGTTATGACACTCAGCGCGTGCGTTACCTGATGCTGATTTTGTCTGGATTTTTTGCCGGAATCTCCGGTGCACTCACGGCCATAAATTTTGAGATCGTCAGTGCAGAAAACGTCAGTGCGGTTCGCTCGGGTGCGGTTCTTTTGTTTACCTTCATCGGCGGTATCGGCTTTTTCTTTGGGCCGATGCTTGGTGCGATCGTCGGCGTATTCCTGACGGTGATGCTGTCTGAATTCACCAAAGCGTGGCAGCTCTACCTGGGATTGTTTTTTATTCTGATTGTGATGTATGCGCCTGGCGGTCTGGCCAGCCTGATCATGATGAATATCCGCGTAGCTGCTCATGGCTATTTCCGCCGTATTCTTCCTTTGGGTTTCAGCCTGTTGCTTGCCTGTGCGATTGGTTTGTTGGGTCAGATCATCCTGATTGAGTTGCTGTACCACCGCACACTGGAGTCAGCGATGGGGATGGAGATGAACCTGTTTGGGCAGGTAGTTGACACCGCAGCGCCATCGGCTTGGTTTACGGGTGTTGTGCTTTCGCTGGTGGGTGTGTCCGGTTTTCTGCTGTGCAGGTCACGATTCATGGCGGTCTGGGACAGCGTCAATGCCGACATTGATAAATCGGATGCGCGAGGTGGACGATGAGTTCTTACGCGCTCGAACTCAACCAGGTGCGCAAGCGTTTCGGTAACACTGAGATCATTCGAGGTGTCAATCTTCAAATTGAAAAAGGGGAACGAATAGCGATCATCGGTCCCAATGGCGCCGGCAAGTCGACATTATTCAATCTGATTTCTGGTCGATTTGCACCCACCAGTGGTGAGATTTTACTGAATGGTCAACCCATCGCCGGTTTGCCACCATATCGGATCAATCGTCTGGGATTGTCACGCAGTTTTCAGATCACGAACATTTTTCATCGTTTGTCAGTCTTTGAAAATCTGCGCTGCGCGGTGTTATGGTCTCTGGGCTACCGTTACTCTTTCTGGCACAAACTGAGTGCGCTGAAAGATGCTCGCGAAGCAGCAGAGCAGGTCATGGAGTCCATTGGGCTCGGCTGGCGACGAAATACATCGGCGGGCTTGTTGACCTATGCCGAGCAGCGCGCGCTTGAAATTGGTATCACTATTGCCGGCGGTGCTGACGTCATCCTGCTTGATGAACCTACTGCGGGCATGAGCCGCTCAGAGTCGGATGCCGCAGTGGACTTGATCTCGCGTGTGACCGAAGGGAAAACGCTGCTCATGGTCGAGCACGATATGAGCGTGGTATTCGGACTGGCCGACCGTATCGCTGTCGTGGTCTATGGCGAAGTACTGGCTTGCGATACGCCGATGGCTATCCGTGAAAATACGCAGGTGAAGGAAGCCTATCTGGGCGGTCATGCACCCGATGAGGTGAAAGCATGAGCGCTTTATTGGCCATTCGCGACTTGCACGCCTTTTACGGCAAAAGTCATGTTTTGCATGGCGTGAATATGCACGTGGAAAAAGGTGAAATCGTCAGTCTGCTTGGCCGTAATGGTGTCGGGCGGTCTACGACGGTGAAGGCGGCGATGGGCTTGGTACATGCAACGGGTTCGGTCGAATTCAAGGGCGAGCAAATACTGGGATTGCCTGCATTCAAAGTCGCGCATTGTGGTTTGGGCTACGTACCAGAGAACCGGGACATATTTCCCACGCTCAGTGTTGAGCATAATTTACTGCTCGGCGTAAAAAAGGGCAAAACCTCCCGTTGGCAAATGGACGATATGTATCAGATGTTCCCGCGCCTCAAAGAGCGGCAGCACACGGCGGCAGGTGTCTTGTCCGGGGGCGAGCAGCAAATGCTGACGCTCTGCCGTACACTAATGGGCGATCCTGATCTGATTATGATCGACGAGCCCACCGAGGGTCTTGCACCCAAAATTGTGGACCTGGTAGCCGATTATCTGAAAGCGCTCAAGGCGCGTGGTATTTCGGTTCTTCTGGTTGAGCAAAAACTCGCGATCGCGCTCGACATATCCCAGCGCGTCTATGTGATGGGACGTGGCAGTATTGTGTTTGAAGGTTCGCCTGACGATTTGCGCAGTAATCCCGACATTCGCAAGGAATGGCTGGAAGTGTAGTGAGACAAAATAATATTCAACCTCTCTCAAGGAAGAAAACATGACCTATCCGACCCGCTCACTCATCGCAGGCATAGCGCTCTCAGCCGCGATGGCCTCGCCGGCCGTCCTGGCTGACACGATCAAAGTCGCTTTCATTGACCCGCTGTCCGGCCCCTTTGCGCCGGTAGGCCAAAATCTGTTGCGCAGCTATCAGGCGGTGGCCGAGATTGCGAATCGCGAAAAATGGGCGACTGGCCATACCTTCGAGGTGACTGGCTTTGACAACAAGGCGAGTCCACAAGAATCCTTGACTGTGCTTAAGGCCGCGATTGATCAAGGCTATCGTTATGTCGTGCAGGGTAACGGATCAGGTGCAGCAGGTGCGCTGATCGACGCGATCAACAAACACAATGAACGCAATCCCGGCAAAGAGGTGGTCTTCCTGAATTACGCCGCTGTGGATCCTGACCTGACCAACAGCAAATGCAGTTTCTGGCATTTCCGGTTGGATGCCAATTCCGACATGAAGATGGAGGCGTTGACGACTTATCTGGCCAAGGACAAGAGTATCAAGAAGGTTTACATCATCGGTCAGAATTATGCACACGGGCATCAAGTGACTCGCGCGGCTAAGGAATACTTGAAGCGCAAGCGTCCTGATATCGAAATCGTTGGCGATGACTTGCATCCCATTGGCAGCGTAAAAGACTTCTCGCCGTATGTGGCAAAGATCAGCGCCAGCGGTGCTGATGTCGTTATCACCGGCAACTGGGGCTCGGATCTGGCGCTGCTCGTGAAATCCGCCCGCGAAGCTGATTTGAAAGCCAATTTTTATACCTACTATGGCTATACGACGGGCGTGCCAACCGTCATGGGAGCCGCAGGTGCCAATCACGTGCGCTATGTCGGCACCTGGAACGTCAATAATGAAACTTACGCCGGCAAGAATCTGGTGGAGTCATTCAAGAAAAAATTCAATGATGATTTTTATGCGGTGACGGTGTACTCGGCCATTCAGCTGCTGGGCAGGGGCGTTTCAGCTGCCAAGTCAACCGATCCGGTGAAAGTTGCGTTCGCGATGGAAGGTCAAAAATTCAAAACGCTGAATGGCGAGGTTGAAATGCGCAAGACCGACCACCAGCTGCAACAACCGCTTTACATCACCACCTGGGTGAAGACCAACGGCAAGGATGTGAAGTTTGATCAGGAAAATACGGGATATGGCTGGAGAACAGACCAGAAAGTCGATTCCTACGTTGCTTCGCAGCCAACCTCTTGCAATATGAAGCGTCCATCCTGAGTGATCGGTCCCTGAATGAAAAGCCTGCATCACGCAGGCTTTTTTGTTTTATGTCAGGCATTTTTATGAATAGGTCATTTATTCACCACACTTGAGACATCTTGATAGACAGCTGCTGCGAGCTGCCTAAAATCTTCCTGCCAAAATAACGATGGGAGATAGACAGTGACTGCAGCTCTGTTTTGTCCAGTAAGCCGCACGATTTTTTTCATTGCGATGTTCTTCAGCGTGAACGCGCTGTCGGCAACATATGAACCGATAAGAATTGGATTGTCGGGCCCATTCACCGGTGGTTCTGCCCCCATGGGCGAGAGTATGCGCAATGGGGTGCGACTGGCTGTAGAAGAAATCAATGGCATCGGTGGCGTCAACGGGCGCCTGATTGAACTGATTGAGCGCGATGATCAGGCAAATAATGAGCTGGGCGCGCGAATCGCAGATGAATTGACGCGAATGAAGGTCATCGCGACCATCGGTATTGTCAACACCGGTGTTGGCCTCGCGTCTATCGACTACTATCAAAAATCAAAAATCCCCCTGATGGTGGCCGTTTCCACAGGACCAGCACTTACTCGAAAATTCGCGCCGCCGGCCTCTGGTGGCAATTTCATTTTTCGCGTATCACCCACGCTCGATCTGGAGGCGCGCATCATTGCCGCGGATCTCAAGCGCCGTGGTCTGATGCGTGTGGCGCTGATGACCGATGTGACGCCTTATGGTGACAGCGGTTTGCAGGCGTTTTCGGAGCAGGCTCGGCTGTCGGGCCTTGATGTAGTGGCGCAACTGCGATTCAAGATTGGCGAAAACGATATGAGCGGTCTGTTGCAACGTGCTCGTAGTGCCGGTGCCGCTGCGGTCGTGGGCTGGGGTATCGGTCCGGAGCTGGCCCAAATCGCACGCGGCATGCAGGCGATGGGGTGGCGTGCACCGCTCGTGGGCAGCTGGACTCTCTCCATGCGCAACTTCATTGATGCGGCTGGCTCCTCAGGCGAGGGGGCACTGATGCCACAAACCTTCATACAGGACGCTGGTTCCACTGCTAAAAACAGTTTTTTGTTGGCCTACTGGCGCAGCTTCAAAACAGATCTGATTCCTTCCCCGATGAGCGCCGCCCAAGGCTATGACGGCATGCACTTGCTGGCGCTGGCAATGCGCCAAGCGAAATCACTCGATGGGGAGACGCTGCGACAAGCACTGGAGTCGCTCGAGTTCAGATATCAGGGGGTCGTCACCAGCTACGAAAAGCCTTTCAGCACTCAGGATCATGATGCCATCACGGCCAATATGATGGTGATTGGCCGGGTAACCGCAGGGCGGGTGGGCTACGCCTATCATGAAGACCAGCAGCGCGGTGCGCTTCTCAAAATAAAGCAAAAGGCGAATCCGTAAACGGTCTCGCCCAGCCTCGCAATGGAGCGCCGCGCTGGCAGCAGCCGTTGGTAGGGGACTATGAGGCAGACGTGAAATAAATGCCCCTTTTGTGGCAAGCCAGCGGAGCTATGTGATGCGGGAGCCTGAAAAATCAGGGCTTTGGCGCCATTCACCTTGCCAAAAAATTTCCGGTTTTATTCGATCAGTGCTTCCTGAGTCGATCTGAATAATACGATCGTGCTTTTCTGGGTTATATTTGCAGGCTGGCAAGGTATACTGCGACTACTCAAAAACACAGGAGAATCCCGACATGAGCGCGACGTATCAGGAGCACGGCGATATTGGCGTTATTACGCTGAATAACCCCCCGGTCAATGGCTTGGGTCATGCGACGCGAGCCGGTATTGTCGACGGTGTCGGTCGTGCGCTGGACAATCCAGCGATCAAGGCCATCATTATCACGGGTGCCGGAAAAGGCTTTTCAGGCGGCGCTGATATCCGCGAATTCAATTCTCCCAAAGCGCTGCAAGAACCCTCGCTGCATACGGTCATTCGCGTCGTCGAGGAAGCAGATAAACCCGTCATCGCGGCGATTCACGGTATTGCCATGGGCGGCGGCTTGGAGCTGGCACTGGGTTGTCATTATCGCGTTGCGACTGCGGGTGCTCAGATTGCTTTGCCTGAGGTGAAGCTGGGCATTTTGCCCGGTGCCGGTGGCACGCAGCGGCTGCCGCGTGTGCTTGGTGTCGAGACCGCGTTGAACATGATTGTGACGGGCAATACGGTACTTTCAGAAAAACTCTCAGGCACAAAATTGTTCGACCAGATGATCGAAGGTGATCTCATCGAAGGCGCGCTGGCTTTTGCCAGGAAAGTGGCTGATGCACGGCCGCTGCCCAAGGTCAGAGATATCAGACTGAATTATCCGAATGCCGATGGCTACCTGCAGTTTGCACGTAATGCGGTGCGCGCTGTCGCTGGTAAATTTCCTGCGCCGCTCAAATGTGTCGATGCAGTTGCTGCCGCGGTCAGCAAGAAATTCGATGATGGTATTCGCTACGAGCGAGATCTTTTCCTGGAGCTGGTGCAGACAACCGAATCCAAGGCGCTGCGTCATGCATTTTTCGGTGAACGTGCAGCTTCCAAGGTGCCAGACGTTCCTGCCGATACGCCCCTGCGCGATATCAAGTCGGCTGCGGTCATTGGTGCAGGCACGATGGGTGCTGGCATTGCAATGAACTTTGCCAACGCCGGTATCCCCGTAAAAATGCTCGAGATGAAACAGGAAGCGTTGGATAAAGGGCTGGCAACGATACGCAAGAACTACGAAAACACCATGAAAAAGGGCAAACTCACGCAAGAGCAGCTCGACAAGCGCATGGGATTGATCACCGGTACCCTGTCTTATGCGGATCTTGCCCCGGCAGATATCGTGGTTGAAGCGGTATTCGAAGACATGGCGGTCAAGGAAAAAGTTTTCACGCAACTCGATGCGGTCATGAAACCCGGCGCCATTCTGGCTTCGAATACCTCAACGCTGGATGTTGACCAGATTGCGGCATTCACCAAGCGCCCTCAGGATGTGATTGGTACCCACTTCTTTAGTCCCGCCAATGTCATGAAGTTGCTCGAGATTGTGCGCGGAGAAAAAACCGCCAAGGATGTGCTTGCCACGACATTGGCGTTGGCGAAAAAAATTCGTAAAACGGGTGTGGTCTCCGGTGTGTGTGATGGTTTCATCGGTAACCGTATGGTCGAGCAATATATTCGCCAAGCGGGCTTTTTGCTCGAAGAGGGTTGTTTGCCAGAGCAAGTCGATAAAGCGGCTGAAAAATTCGGTTTCGCGATGGGCCCTTTCCGCATGTCTGATTTGGCGGGTAATGATATTGGCTGGTATATCCGCAAGCGCCGTTACATAGAAAAGCCTGAAGTCACCTACTCGAAGGTTGCAGATCTGTTGTGCGAGAAGGGGCGTTTTGGTCAGAAAACCTCGGCAGGCTGGTATGACTACAAAGCGGGTGATCGAAAAGCCCATCCATCCGATGAAGTCAATCAGATGATCATTGCTCACTCTGCATCGTTGGGTATGGCCCGGCGCAAAATCAGCGAGCAAGAGATCGTTGAAAGACTGGTGTATGCACTGGTCAATGAGGGCGCGCTGATTCTGGAAGAGGGGATCGCCATGCGTGCCTCCGATATCGATATGGTTTATCTGACGGGCTACGGATTCCCGCTGTTCCGCGGTGGTCCTATGTTCTATGCAGATACAGTGGGCCTACCTAATGTCCTGATGTCGATTCGTAAGTATGCAAAAGGTAGCCATCCGGAAGCCTGGAAACCAGCGCCGCTGCTGGAAAAACTCGCAGGCGAAGGCAAGGCATTCAACGCCTGAGCTAAAACAGAAACTACCTCTCCTGTTCTTTCAGAGACTGCCCCGGCAATTGCCGGCGGCAGGTCTTTGAGGTCGGCTGGCTAAAACGAGCCGGCACAACACCGCATGAAGATATAGCGATATCAGAACCGATATCACTACATTTGCCCAAACGCGCGGATTACGTCGCTGCACCTAAGCTCCCAATCCTTGTCAACGCTTGCGGTTGTATTTGACTGCGCGTATTTCGATGATCCCTCATGGGGCATTGTTTTGCACAGGAAAGAAATTCTCAAAAAATATTTTTCGCGTGTAATTTGTAGTTTGAAATTGCGATGCAGAAAAACACTGAAATTTCGTTCAGCTGAAAATGGTCTTCAAAAATATGCGTTGTTTTCCAACAAATATTCCAGTTTTAATTTGTTTATAAATTACAACAAATATCGATAAAAAATATCCAAATTAAAGATGTTCCTTTGTTTCATTAGGTGTCTAATGAGAAATATGCATTTAAAAATTAAAATTTCTTATGAATAATTTCATTCCATAATTTCATATCTCATTCGAAACAAATCGGCGCTCAAATTTCTAAAATTCAGGTCCCTTCACCGTTCGTTTAAAGGATCTGAACATGAAAAAAATAAAGGTAACTGCACTTTTATCTTCTCTCACTTTGCTTGCATCGACAGGTTACGTCCAAGCGAACAATACTGCAACGGCCACATTGAATGTGACGGCGAGAGTTGAATCCAGTTGCAAAATTGAAGTCGCCTCGGATATTGACTTTGGTGCCTATGTTCCTGATCAAGATAAGTACGGACAAGGCACTCTGCGCGTGACTTGCATCAAAGGTGATGCGCCAATCATGTCTTTGTTGGGTGGTGGGGATAATGTCGCAGATCGTACGTTGGCGAACGGTACTGAAACTATTGCCTATTCACTGTACCAGCCGACCAACGGTACCACTGCATGCGTCGATACCAGCCTCACAAAATTATGGGGTGCTAATAAGGGTGCGGGTACGGCTGCGGATCCAGGGAACAGATTACAACTGCTTACGTTCACTGGTTATGTCGCCCAAGACTATAGTGTTTGCGGAAAAATCGCCAAGGGCCAAAATACTTTGAGTAAGGGTACTTACACAGGTACCGTCACCGCTCAAATAGATTATTAATGAACGCCTGCCTGGTCATCCCCACACGCTATCTCATGCCTATTGACCAGGCAGGAACTTCCATGATTTGGATGAAGTGGTTCCTATCCGTCTTTGCCGCTTTACTGATCTGGGTGCCACAACTTGTCAATGCAGGATCGTTCAGCGTTACACCATTAAGGATTGATTTATCAAAAGCTGAATCGACACGTGTAATCAATTTGTATAATCTTGAATCCAAGCCTGTCACTGTTCAGTTGCAAATTTTGTCATGGTCACATAAAGATGGCACTGACCAATTGACATCGACCCGTGATGTCATTGTTACGCCACAAGTCTTTCATCTAAAACCTAATAGCCTGCAGATAATTCGAGCAGGACTTTTGCGAAAGCCGGATGCCAACGAAGAACTATCCTATCGGCTCATTATTGAAGAAATTCCGGAGCCGCCATCAGCGGAATTTACTGGCGCACAAATCGCGTTAAAAATTACTCTTCCTGTATTTGTCGCACCGGAGAAAACATCCAAACCACAGCTTGAGTTTCAGTCTTTTGTGGAGGATGACGGTAAGTTGAAAGTCAAAATACTCAACCAAGGGAAAGTGCATACCAAGATACAAAAATTTGTCATCTTTGCAGAAGGCAAGGCAGAGAAAATTTTAGCAAAGTATGACAAATCTCTTTACGTGCTTCCTGGGCAGGTGCGAAATATCCTCCTGAAAACAGAAGATCGTTTTTTTTCTGGAACTGATAAATTAATCGTCAGAGCGACATCCAGCAACGAGTCGATGGATTTTTATGCCAGCGCCGGACCGCCGTGATTATCGGCGTGGACTCGGTTCAGACTATCTTCTGATTTTTTATCTACTGACTTTACTATGGATTTCTTGTCAGGCTCATTCAGAAGAATCTTCTACCGTTCCGCCATTGCATGCGGTTCCCGTACTGATACGACTGAATATCAATGGTCTTCCTGTAAAAAATACAGTCATGGCGTTGCAAACGCCGGATAAAAACTGGTGGCTGCCGTCCGAGGTGCTGAGTGCAGCCAGAATACAGCTTCCGAAAACACAGCCCATCCATTTCAACCAACTAGATTTTCATTCCATTTCGGCGATAGGCCTAAAAATAGCGGAGTTTGATGCTGCTTCACAAACGCTGGATATTCAGTTTGTGGTCGACGCATTTCAATCGACCCGCTTGCAGCCAGAGGTATCGTTGACAAAAGATTCCTATGACGCGCCTTCGGGCCTATTCCTTAACTACGATCTGCTTCTTGATCAGAGCCCTTCGGGATTGCGTCAAAGTGTATTTTCCGAACTGGGCTCTGCTGCGGGACCCGGGGTGGTGACCTCCAGCCACGCCTATCTGCAACTCGAGGGCATGGATAAACATCTGAGGCTTGATACGACTTATAAAGTCGATCGTCCCAGCGACCGTGCAAGCTGGCGGCTGGGCGATACGATTTCCCGCCCCGGAAGCATGTTGGGCCGACCCGTACGGTTTGGAGGCTTGCAGTATTCAACGAATTTTCTTACTCAGCCCGGGCTGATCATCACGCCAATGGCTACCTTGGGTGGCCAAGCCGCACTGCCATCCACCGTGGATTTGTATGTCAATAACGTGATGCAAAGCAGCCGTCAGGTACCGCCCGGTCCATTTTCTGTAAGTACAGCATCCGTTGTGTCCGGAGATGGCGAAGTCTCCATGCGCGTTCGTGATATTGCGGGTCGTGAAGAGATCATCAGTCAGCGTTTTTATGCAAGCACCGCTTTGCTTTCACCCGGCCTATCGGATTTTTCTTTCGAGGGTGGATTTTTGCGGCAAAATTTTGGACGAGAGAGTAATGATTACGGCGATTTCTTTGCATCGGCAAGCTATCGCGTAGGCTTAAGGCCTACCCTAACCGCAGAAGGAAGTGCCCAAGTTCAGCAGGGTGGTCTGACCTCATTCAGCGGCGGTATCGCCAGCGCATTTGCGGGTGTTGGTACGGCAACGATGGCGCTGGCTTATAGCCATAGTTCTGCCGGTGATGGTTTGCAAAGTCTGCTTGGCTTTGAGCGACGCAGCGGACGTCACAGCTTTGCCTTGCGTACGCAAGTTACATCGGAAAATTTTCGCGAGGTTGGCGTCGATGCAGCTCAAATCATTCGCCGCCGGGATTCTGCTTTTTGGGGCTATAGGCTGGACGGTCTTGGCAGTATCAACTTGTCTTATCTCAGTCAGCAGGCTAGTAACAATCGATCAGCGGAAATATACAGTGCCAGCTTCAGCACGCTACGATACACGTGGGGCACCTTTGTTGTCTCCGCTACACAATCCCGCGCTGAGACCTCGCAGAGCAGTATCTATTTTTTATGGGTACTGCCTTTGGAGCGCGAAGTGAACGCCAGTGTGGTGCACTCACGCGGCTCGAATCAGCAGGAGCAAACTGTTTTTCAGGCAAACAAAAGTTTGCCGCCAGGGGAGGGCGTGGGCTATCGCCTGCAGGCAGCTGTCAATGCATCCCAACAAGCGGCCGTCTATGGCCAGAACCGCTACGGCCTAGGCCGGCTTGAAGTCGCGGAACTCAATGGACAGACGTCAGCGCGGGCAAGTGTGATGGGTGCTATCGCCCGGCTTGAGGATCAGTGGTTTCTGACCCAGCGAATAAACAGCAGTTATGGTTTAGTGAAGATGCCGGGATTAAATAATGTGCGCGTTTACGTCGACAATCAACTGGCAAGCCGAACCAATAGCGATGGTTATGCTTTCTTGCCGAGGCTACATCCCTACGTGCGCAACCACGTGTCTGTCGATCAGCTTGACTTACCCATAGACGCCACAATCGGTGCACTGACCGTGCGTCCTGTACCCGCCTGGCGTAGTGGTGTAGTTATAGATTTTCCGGTGCGTCAGCAGGCGGCAGCAACGTTCAATCTAGTACAGGCTGATGGCAAAGCGGTACCCGCTGGGGCGCTCATCAGGATGAATCAGGCAGATAACATCTTTGCAGTCGGTCGAGAAGGTCTGACATTTGTATCCGGTCTGGAAAAAGAAAATCAATTGACTGTCTCTTGGGGGAGCAGACGATGCAAGGTGCTACTGCCTTTTTCAGCCCCGACAGAAACCGTGATTCCTCATTTGGGCGAATTCATTTGCAGGGAGCTTGAGCCGTGAGAACCATGCACTTTCTACAAAGCGGGCTCCGCGTCTTGCGCTGCTGCGCTCAAAGGAATCGCAGTATTGAGCTACTGATCATTTGTATGAGCATGATGCTGATCCGAACAGCTGCGGCAGAGTCCTGCTATCCGATCAATTCGGCTCAAATGATTTTCGGCAGTTACAGTCCTGAATTATCTCAAGGGATTGATATGGATACCACCATCGAAATTTATTGTGCGCCGGCATTTAAAGGTCAACAGCTAAATGTGCGAGTCAACTTGATTGACGAAACTGATCGAGGTGATCGTCGTGTTTTACAGAATATCGCTGGAGACGACAAGGCCTACTATATCTTGTTTCAAGATGCTGCCAGAACCATCCCACTGAGGGATGATATGGCCATACCGGTGTCCGAATCTGTACCTCGTTCAAAGCTGTTTACCATTCGCTTGTACGGTCGCCTGCTTCCCAAACAAAATATTGGTAAAGGCATCTATGTGGCTAATCTGATTGTGAATATCGATTACTGATTCGCCTGGTAATCAGGATTTGGCCTGTTTGCCGGCGATAACATAAGGGTTGCCGCTGGCTCCCACCGTCTGCAAGCTGACCGGCCGACGCCAGATTCGACTGATGTAGTCAACAACACGTTCTGCTCGCCCGATATCCAAACCACGGCCATCGTCTTGATAGTCGTGCACCAGCTTCAGACTCCCATCCCGATGCAAATGAGTGACTGCAATACGGGGTGCACCGTAATTGAATTTTGGTGCAAGTATCGCTTCGTGCAAGGCATGAATATCCTGTTCGGCAACCCGAATACCGCCTTCGTGATCAGCCTCGTAGATGAAGAGTTCCAGTTTTTCAGCGAGTTCGGTAGTCAAATAATTTCGAATAAAGCCGAAATCATCTTCTTCCCTGCAAATCTGACGTGCAAGCTCGATACCACGGCGTTCAATCAAGTCTTCCCAGATGGAGAAGCCCAAGTGGTATGGATTAATTGAAAGTGATAGTTGATTGTCAGCGGCGTAGGGTCGCACCACATCGGAATGTGCCTTGATAGCGGAAAGATAGAGATCTGAGGGAAGGAAATCTGCCTCTCGCAGTAGACGCGCATGCCAGTAAGAGGCCCAACCCTCGTTCATGATCTGGCAGACAAATACCGGATAAAAATAAAATGATTCTTCACGCACTGCGAGAAAAATATCCCGCTCCCAGCCCTCGAGATCAGGTGCGTACTGTGCAATAAACCACAATAGATCATATTCCCGGCTGGGTGGAATAGAGGATTTGTTCTGCAAAGCCTCACTCCTGCGATCATTATCTGCCTCGCCCGGCAATCGATGAAATCGTTCAGCGAACAGGCTGACAGACTTTGTCGTGGGGTTAGGCAACTCAGTGACTGGGTAAGCAGGCCGATGGATAGCTTGATTGATATCAATATGCGGCTCAAGTGCGAGCGCAGTATCCAGCACTGCCTCAACGCGTTCCTGTCCATAGTGTGCCAAGGCCTGCTCAATTGCATGCGCACGTTCAGCCGCTTTTTCAAGAATATGGCCACCAGCCATGTTCATGAACCGTGCAAAAAGATGATTATTTTTTGCAAAATCTGCGTGACCAATGACGTGAGCAACCACCAGCGTGTTTTCGGCAATGGAGTTGTCATTAACAAGATAAGCGTGACAAGGATCACCGGGAAACATGACCTCGAAAATTCGTGAATGCCCCATGCCTTGCCTGATCAATTGATGAATGTAGCGGATACCAAAAGACCAATGCTGCATTCTTACCGGAAGACCATAGACGGATATCTCGGTCATAAAGTTATTGGGTACCACTTCGAAATCGACAGGGTAATAGTCCAGCCCTAGTTTTCCCGCTAACTGCTCAATTTGACTTGCATAATTTTCCAGCTGTGCATGTGTATGTGCCATCAGATATGCTCACTCTGTCGGGCGTCCTGCATGAAAAACTGTCGTATCGCCTTCCATATATCATCGGGATTATTTAATACGCAACTCCCCAGCGGGACACCACTCATTTCGATCTGATTGCAGATCATCTTCATTTCCGTCTCGTTGATGCGTACGGTGCCGGGTACGGTTTCTACATAGCCGACATAATTCAGGAGTGAACTTAGCTTTGAGAGGCTTTCAGTAGCAGCTGCCCGGTCTTCCGTAAAATTTTCACCGTCAGAGGCGTAAAAAAGATAGACGTTATATTGTGACAAGTCATAATCTTCATCAATCATATGAAGCGCAAAATTGAAAGCTGAAGAAGCACCCGTGCCGCCAGTGCCGGTCACCTGAAAAAAATCCATTTCCGAGAATTCCCATGCCTGCGTCGTGTGGGCAATGAAGCGCGTTTCGACGCGGCCATACCTGCGCCGTATACCTTGCAGTGCGAAGAAGAAAAAATTCTTCGCCAGTTTTCGCTCTGCATCCGTCATGCTTGCAGAGACATCGAGGGCAAATAAAACAACCGCCTGTGTCGCAGGACGACGGCGATGGATTAGTTGACGGAATCTGAGGTCTTCATTTGAGAAAGGTACTGGATTGTGCTGTATTGCACGCCGCTTGACGGCTTCCTTGACCGTGCGACGGCGATCCAGTCGCGCGCGTGCCCCGTGTCTGTCCCAGCCTTCCTGCAGCCAGGCATCATCATGAATCGACGTCTTTTGTTTTGGCTGCAAATCGGGAAGATTCAGCTCCTCCCAAAGCCAGTCCACGATATCATCAACCTTCAACTCCAGCACCAAGCGAACCTCACCCTCGCTGTTGGCGCCTTCAGTTTCATCGTTACCGGAAGGTTTTCCCTGAGCTGGGCGGAGGATATCACCCGGTCTGGCATGGCCCTGACCTGCATGACGTAGAATGTCATTCGTCGAATCCGCCAAACGAAATCGCGCATGCTCAAGAATCTGAACAGGCAAATGCACAGTCCGGTCATCCGGTGCTGTCATTAAATCAGATTTCGCAATCAGATCAGGGAGATGCTTTCTTACGCTCTGTCGAATTTTTTCATTGTGCCGAAGCCAATCCCGTGCCCCTCTGGAAAAGAGCGCATACCAGGGAGATCCGGTCGAAATCGTGCTATGAATGGACATGTCTTAGCTCTTGTCCTGATAAAGATTCAAGGTGAAAGAGGCGCCGACAATACAAATATCGAGAATTAACAAATTTTGTCCGTTGATGTCTTCATCCAAAATACATCCCATTTTCTGATCGAATCTCATTCTTGCGCCAGTAGGGTAGTGACGTAATTCAAAGCCTCACGCGCGCTGTGATGATCATATCCATACTCGTCAATAAGACGTTTTTCGACGACAGATATCTTTTCCCGAACTTCTTCATCGGGTCGGCTCGTGGAGCTGACCAGCCGAAGGACGTCGCGTCTCTGTTCAAACAAGTACTGCTGCACAGCGTTATGTAATTGTGCGTGGCTTTCAAGGCGGAATTTTTCGCCTCGCTTGTAGGCACCCATCGCTTTACGAACCACTTCCTGACGAAAGGATTGTTTACCTGAATCTGAAATGTGAATTTTTTCTTCGACCGAACGAAGAAAACGCTCATCTGGCTTGCGTTCTTCATTGGTCATCGGATCACGTATTTGGCGATTATCCAATGTCGCCTCAACCTCATCGAGGTACTTCTCTAGCAGATCTTGTGCTTCCTGTTCAAATGAGACAAAGAGCGCTTTGTGTACATCTTCCTTGACCCAGCGGTTATAG
Organism: Oxalobacteraceae bacterium; assembly: GCA_027490465.1. Lineage (GTDB taxonomy): Bacteria > Pseudomonadota > Gammaproteobacteria > Burkholderiales > Burkholderiaceae_D > Pernthalerella. The sequence goes on along the minus strand of JAIXXZ010000027.1, from coordinate 83,605 downwards.
AAGTACTTCCTTGCCAGAACCAGATAGTCGATCCATTTGCGCTTTTTTTTCGGATCAATACGCGCATCATTGTCAATGGCATCCTTCAGGGCCAGCAAGACATCCATTGTCGTTAGGCTTTTAGTGTCAGCCTGGATGATGGCATTGGATAATGCGTTAACGACAAAGCGCGGTGATACACCGCTAAGTCCTTCTTCTGGCGTCTTCTGACGGACACGCGCTGCCTCATTGCGATTGACGCCTTCTACATCTTCCCCGGCGTAGATGCGAACTTTTTTCGCTAGCTCTTGTTCTTTTTCTTCTGGCTCATGCAAGCGTGTCAGGATTGCAAATACGGCAGCTGCGTGAAGTACGTGGGGATCTAGATGCACGGCACGAAAGGCGGGGGCGGCAGAGGAGATCAGCTTTTTATAGATTTTTGCCTCATCGTTGTAATTCAGTGCATACGGTACTTGAATGATCACCATACGATCCAGCAAGGCTTCGTTTTCACTTTCCTGAAGAAATTTTCTGAATTCCGCCAGATTGGTATGCGCGATGATGGTTTCATCCAGATAGATCAGCGGGAAGCGCGACACTTTCACATTCTTTTCCTGAGTCAGCGTCAGCAGCAGATACAAGAACTCGCGTTTCACCTTCAGAATTTCTATCATTTCCAGCATGCCGCGACTCGCTGCATACACGGCGCCTGACCATGACCATGCGCGCGGATCGCCCTCATCACCGAATTCCGCGACTTTTGACAAATCCACCGATCCGACCAAATCGGCCAGATCGGCAGTGGTCGGATCATGGGGGGCATAGGTGCCAATACCGCTGCGACCCGCTTCTGAGATGAAAATTCGCTCCACGGGCATTTTCAGAAAATTTCCCTGAAATTCCTGATCCAGACGCATCCTGCAATAAGGGCATATCTCGCCACTGATATCGACGCCATAGATTTCACGAAAATTCGGACGCAGGGTATGCGGTATCAGATGCAAGGGCGATTCATGTACCGGACATCCCTGAACACCATAGAGCGCACCGGCGTCGGTGTAGCTGTACTCTTCCAGCCCGCGTTTGAGCAAAATGACCAGAGTAGATTTGCCGCCCGAGGGTGGCCCCAGCAGCAAGAGCAGCCGACGACCCACTTCAGAGCCCGCCGCAGCTGCCCTGAAATAGTCGACAACACGCTCAATCGACTCATCCATGCCGAAAAGTTCATCGGCGAATAGTCCCGTGGACAGCTGGCCATCGCATTGGTCGCGCCGGGTCCAGCGGATCATGTCCCAGAGATATTGATGTGAGGTCCGCACAATGCCCTGCGGATCGGCGGGTAGTACTTTGTCGAGAAATTCCTCCAGCGTGCCCAGCCAGTGGGCCGCCTTGTGCTCCTTTGCGAATGCGAAGAGGCTGTGCATGAAATTTTCACGTTCACCCACACTCAATTCTTTGTCTATGCCTGTCATGCTTGTTCTCCCTGTTTCATCGGGCAGTACCTGACAAGTGGACAATGCAATCCCTGCAAGGGTTCGCACGTCATGTCAAAGAACACGACAGGCGCAAAGGTTTTTTTCTTGAAGGTAAAATATCGCTTGAGTAAAAATCACCACCTCCGCATGAATACCTTCATGTGGTGCCTGAATGGACTTTTCATGGAAACTATGACCCATCCCGCTCCCGCGCTTAAACCATCGTCATGTACTCGGCCGCATCGCATCGTCGTGGTGGGTGGGGGTGCCGGTGGTCTTGAGCTGGTCACTCGTCTGGGCGATCAGCTTGGCAAGCAGGGCCAGGCTCAGATTGTTCTGGTTGATAGCGCGGCTACCCACCTGTGGAAGCCTTTGCTGCATGAAGTCGCAGCAGGGAGTATGGATCCCCATACGCATCAGCTCGAGTACATCGCCCAGGCTCGCTGGCATCATTTCGAATTTCAGCAGGGGGAGATGCTTGACCTGGATCGTGTCAACCGCCAGCTCGTGGTTGGCGCGGTACTGGATGATGATCGCCATCCCATCCTGCCCGAGCGACACATACCCTACGACACGTTGATTTTGGCGATTGGCAGCGTGACTAATTTTTTCGGTGTTCCGGGTGCAGCTGAACACGCGATGGCCATTGATACTGTGAGTCAGGCAGAGCATGTCCGAAAGCGTATTCTGGCTGCCTGTATGCGCACACAGACCCGACTCGTCGAATCAGAGGACGCATCGGCCAGCAAAGTCAATCTGGTCATTATTGGCGGTGGTGCAACCGGTGTCGAGCTCGCGGCTGAGCTACGCAACACGGCGCAAGTGCTGGCTGCCTACGGACTCCACCAGCTTGATCCACATCGTGACATTCAGATAACACTGGTCGAGGCAGGCCCTCGCATTCTGCCGCCCTTACCAGAGCGGATTGCCATCGAAACTACGCGTTTGTTACAGGCACTTGATATTCAGGTCCTGACAGGCGACAAAGTGGTCGAGCTGCGCAGCAATGCCGTACTCACCGCCAGCGGTAATGCGCTGCCCAGTGATCTGACGGTCTGGGCCGGTGGTATCAAAGTACCCGCCGTTCTAGGGCGCGTGGGTTTGCCCACCAATTCTCTGGGGCAAGTAATTGTCTCGCCGACCTTGCAGTCCATTACCGATCCGGACATCTTTGCGCTGGGAGATTGCGCCAGCTGCCCCTGGCCAGCCACGGGCAAATCCGTCCCGCCGCGTGCTCAGGCGGCGCACCAGCAGGCGTCCTTGCTGGTTAAAAGCATGCACCGACGTCTGGCAGGGAAAAATCTGCCCATCTTCACTTACCGTGATCACGGTTCTCTGATTTCATTAGGAAATTTCGACACGGTCGGTAATCTGATGGGCAGACTGGTTGGGCGCTCAGTCAAAATCCAGGGTTTCCTTGCCCGTCTGCTGTATTTATCACTGTACCGCCAGCATCAGATGGCTTTGCATGGATTGCTTCGCATGTTGCTTGATACCGTTGCGCAATGGCTGAGACAAAGAACCATGCCGCGCGTAAAGCTTCATTAAGTTTCCTTCTGTTAAATTTTTCTGCGTAGAAAAAACGCCAGTCGGTATTTACCGACTGGCGTTTTTTTTCATTGGCTTGCCACAAAACACAGCTTTATTCAGTGTCTCCCCATATAAAACGGGGACTTATTGTGTGTCTCTTTGAATATTTCAAGAAATTTAGCTTTTGTTTGCATCATTTTTTTGTGAATTCCAGGATTCCGGGAACTATTTGTTGCTGTAATTCACATACCTCCAAAATCTTGTCCGTGCATCATATTTTTAGAGAGGAGCAGGCATGGCCAGTCATTTGGAGCGCGTGCAGATCATGATGGAAGAAATCGGGCCCAGCATGCCCGAGATAGAAGCCGTCATTCAGAGCGAAGAAAAAAATTGGGCTATTCAGTTTGATGACCAGTCCATTATCACGCTGGAATGGGCTGAAAAGCCAGAGCGCGTTGTACTTACTTCCATGCTGGGTGTTCCATCGGAATCCATGCAGCTGTCGGTTTATGAGACCTTGCTTTGCTATAACTTACTTTGGAAAGATACAGGCGGCGTCAAGATGGCACTTTCGGGGCCCGGAGGTGAACTCGTCTTGCTATATGAACTTTTCGTATCTGATCTGTCGCTCAATGAGTTGCAAACTGTTTTATCCAATTTTGTCAGCATTGCACAAGTATGGAGTGTGTATGTGACTGGTGAGAATGATCAGCCAGCGGCCAATATTCCAGGTCCGATGGATATGCTGCATCTGGGTGCCTGAGCAATCAAATCAAATTCACTAACAGGGATAGAAATGATGGGACCTAATATGATCGGTGGTATGAGCAGTCCAGCATCCACGACTGCCACTAGCTTTGCAGAACCCAAAGAAACACAATCCGCTGCCAGTGCAGGCAGTTTGAAAATCAATTACGGCGATGCGACCAAGGCTGAACGCCTTACCGCATCCCTGGCAAAAATACAGCAGCTACAAACACAGGCGCAGGCAATGGTTAGCTCCCGAAATCCGGACTATTCCGGTATCGGCGAATAAATGCCGAATCAGCATCTTGTGACCTTTATTTTTATCCGAGGACATTCATGGCCACCACTATCGAACAAATTCAGCAGCTGATTCAGGAGCTCGGTCCCCATATGCAGGACATTGATGCCATCGTGCAGACTGAAGAGCCTAGCTGGGCCATACAGTTTTCCGATGAGACGATTGTCATTATCGAAGCGGCGGAAGACCCTGCGCGCATGGTGTTTTCTGCAGAACTTGGCAGTACCAACGATAACAACCAGCACGCGGTTTATGAAGCGCTGCTGTGCTACAACCTGATGTGGCGTGATACTGGCGGCGTAAAAATCGGACTCGCCGGACCCCAGGGTACGCTCATTATCAGCACCGAGCTTTGCCTCGAAAGCTTAATGCTCAATGACTTGCAGCACACTCTGAAGAATTTCCTCAAGATCACTCGTTCCTGGCAAAGTTTTGTCAGTCAGACGGCACCCACCCCAGCGCCACTGCCAGGATTGGGCGGTGATAGCTTTCAGATGCATGCCTGATGCGTAGTTTTATTTGCCCGATAAGAAGCGGGGGAAAATGCCTATATCGTGCCGAGCCCCCATCGCTTTGCAAAACGGTGCCGTTTAACAAACGGGATTAATCCATCCCTGATTTTTCGCTTTACCCCTGTCGCTTCTCTTTTAAAGCCGGATCCAAAGTCCGGCTTTTGTTTTTGTAACAAGACCCTGAAAAATTCAGCGGGTTTTACACTTCCCGCCTGCAATTTATACTGTATATTTGTACAGTATAACTGTTAACCGAACTTCACTTCAGTCAATTTCCATAAAAGCAATATGAGCACACTGCCGCTTACCGCCTCTGCGGGTGGGATGTCTTCGCTTTCCCTGCCATCTGGCATTGCGCACAGTGTCTGGCGTGCCGGGCAGATGGCTGCGGCCGGCGTGTCGGTCACATCCAGCGGTTGGCCAGCACTCGACAAAGAATTACCGAATCAGGGCTGGCCGCACCGTGGATTGACCGAGCTGCTGATTCGTCAAACCGGCATCGGCGAAATGCGATTGCTGCAGCCAGCGCTGCGACGGCTGGCCGGCCGCATTGCCTTGCTTCAACCACCCCACGCGCCGCAGGTGGCAACCTGGATTGATTGGGGTCTGGCACCTGAACGTTTGTTATGGATACGGACCCAGCGTCACGCTGATCTTCTGTGGAGTGCCGAACAAATATTGCGTAATGGTAGCTGCGGCGCGCTATTGCTGTGGCAAGGCACTTTGCGCAATGAGGCTATACGTCGTCTGCAACTTGCCGCGCAGGCATCCGACATCGTGTGCTGGTTGCTGCGTCCTTTATCGATGGCAGATACGCCTTCACCGGTCTCATTGCGTCTCGCTTTGCAAGCAAAGGGGCAGGGCTTGCAGATCGATGTTCTCAAGCGGCGCGGTCCGCCTTGCGCCACCCCCTTGCTATTGCCCTGGTCTTTGCTGCATGGCGATAGGCCATTTTTCACCGATGAACCCCATCATGCGTTGCTGGATCGCCGTTTACCTGCCACTACTGCCGCTTCAATCGTTGCGCCCGCGCTGGTCTGAGCCACTGCCTGTCGCCATCATTGATAGTGCGCAGGTCGTGGCAGTCTCACGACTTGCAGCCCGTCACGGCATTCGCCCCGGCATGCGCGCGGCCAGCGCTCAGGTATTGGCACCGGAGCTCATATTGCAAACGCGTGATGTGATGCGAGAGAACATCGCACGCGATGCAGTCGCTCTGACGCTGCTGCAATACACGCCTGAAGTGACCATCGCCGATGCACACACTTTGCTGATGGATGTCAGCGCCAGTCTTTCCGCATTTGGTGGTCGGCGACATTTATGCCATCGCGTGCGAGGCAGTGTGCAAGCGCTGGGTTTTTCATTGCGTCTTGGTATGGCGCCTGTCGCACAGGCCGCCTGGCTATTTGCGCATCAGGACGGACGCGTGCGACGCGTCATTCGCATCGAGCGCATGCGGCAACGTCTGGATGCCTTACCGGTCACATTGCTGCCCACCGCAGAGCGATACGAGTCCTGGCTAACGGGCATAGGCTGTAGCACGCTCGCTGACTTGCGTCGTTTACCGCGCGCAGGCTTGAAGCGTCGTACCGATCCTGCCTTGCAAGATCAACTCGACCGCGCCTATGGCGAAGGGCCTGAATTATTCGAATGGATACAAGCGCCAGACACCTTTGACGCCTTTCTCGAATTTGCTTATCCGACCGAACAGGCCGAACAGCTGCTATTGGCTGCCCAGCGTCTGGTGGTGCAAATGACAGGCTGGCTGGTTGCGCGCCAACGCACCGTGTCTGCGCTGGTGCTGACATTGGAACATGAGCGCATGCGTTATCGACTTGCTTCGACCGAGATTGAGATCACGCTCGCAGAACCTGCATGGCAGGAAGCGCATTTGCTGCGCCTGATGAAAGAAAGACTGAACCAGCTGGTGCTCAAGGCACCCGTTACAGTCTTGCGCCTGAAAGCCAAACAGCTTGCTGCATTCGAGCCACCGACTGCGCAGCTGTTTCCGGAACCTGGTGGCACACCCGCAGATTACCGCCGACTGCTCGAGTTGCTGATGGCGCGGCTTGGGCCTGAGGCGATACGCCTGCCTACGCCGGTGTCAGACCATCGCCCTGAAGTCGTCAACCAATGGCAAACAAGCAGTCAAGCACAACAAAAAATGATGGCTGATACAGGTACGCGATTTGCCGAACGTCCCTTCTGGTTGCTCGAGCAGCCACTGGCGCTGACGCTGCGTGGACATCGACCTTTTTATGGTTCAGCACTGCATTTGCTCAGTGGGCCGGAACGCATTGAAGCAGGCTGGTGGGATGGCGATCTCGCGATGCGCGATTACTTTGTTGCGCAGGGCGAGGAGGGCGCGTACTACTGGATTTACCGCGAGCGCGATATCGATCAGGCGCGGTGGTTTTTGCATGGCTTGTTTGCATGAGCCATGGTACCTACTGCATCTTTCCTGCCGGCCTATGCTGAACTCCAGTGCGCATCCAACTTCAGTTTTTTGCGCGGCGCTTCACATCCCGAACAGCTGGTCGCACGGGCCGCAGCGCTGGGCTATAGCGCGCTGGCCATTACGGATGAGTGCTCGCTGGCCGGTGTGGTGCGCGCACATCTCGAGGCAAAACGACATCAGCTGTCACTGATCATCGGCAGTCAGTTTCGAGTTCAAACGGAAGAGGGCGATAGCCTGACTCTGATTGCGCTGGTGATGAATCGTGAAGGCTACGGCAATCTGTGCGAACTGATCACGCTGGCACGAAGCAGGGAAGAGAAGGGGAATTACCGGCTCACGCTGGATGACTTCACTCACCCTGAGGATCAATATCGTCATCTGCGTACCCTGCCTGATTGTCTTTTACTGCTGGCGCCCGACTATGGCATCAGTGCGGCCAAACTGCATCGTCAGGCCACATGGCTGAAATCTACCTTTGGTGCGCGTGCCTACCTCGCTCTCAGCTTGCTTTATCGAGGACAGGATGAACAGCACAAGCGCGTCGTGATGCAAACAGCGGCCCTGCATGCACTTGGTGTTGTCGCCACCGGTGATGTCTGCATGCATATTCGCTCACGCAAGCCCTTGCAGGATGTACTGGCGGCTATCCGGCTTGGCCAATCCGTAGCGCAATGCGGTCACGCGCTGTTTCCGAATGCAGAACAGCATTTGCGCTCACGACTGCGGTTAGCCAATATTTATCCGCACGAGACCTTGCATGCGACTGTGCAGCTGGCAGCGCAGTGTCAGTTTTCTCTCGATATGCTGCGCTATGAATATCCGGACGAGCTTGTGCCGCAAGGTCAGACACCGACCAGCTATCTGCGTGAACAAACCTGGGCGGGCGCACATCGTCGTTTTCCTTCAGGCATACCGGCCCATGTACAGCAGCAGATCGAACACGAACTCGCACTGATTGCGGAACTGGCCTATGAGCCTTATTTCCTGACAGTGTATGACATCGTCAGTTTTGCCCGACATCGCCATATTCTGTGTCAGGGACGTGGCTCGGCAGCCAACTCGGCTGTCTGCTACTGCCTGGGCATTACCGAGGTTGATCCGGCCCGAAGCAGCCTGCTGTTTGAGCGCTTCATTTCAAAAGAGCGTAACGAGCCACCCGACATTGATGTCGATTTCGAACATCAGCGGCGAGAAGAAGTCATTCAATACATTTATGAAAAATACGGTCGCCATCGAGCTGCACTTACTGGCGTTGTCATCAGCTACCGGGGACGCAGTGCATTACGCGACGCAGGCAAGGCCTTGGGCGTGGACTTGTCTATCGTTGATCGGCTGACAAAGTCCTATCGCCGATGGGATAGTGAGACCGGACTGGAAGATATTTTTATTGAGTGCGGCATGGATCCTGGCTCTTCCATCGCACAATCATGGCAGAGAATCGCTGACGATCTGATGGGCTTTCCTCGCCATTTATCACAACACCCGGGTGGATTTGTGATCGCACGCGACAAGCTCTCCCGGCTGGTTCCTATCGAAAAAGCCACGATGGCAGGGCGCAGTGTCGTGCAATGGGACAAGGATGATCTCGATGCATTGGGCCTGCTGAAAATCGATATCCTCGCATTGGGCATGCTATCTGCGCTACGTCGAAGTTTCGAGCTGATATCAGCGCAACTGGGCGAGCCTTTCGAGCTGCAGGACATTCCCGCCGAAGATGCCGCAACTTACGCGATGATCAGCAAGGCCGACACGGTGGGTGTGTTCCAGATCGAGAGTCGTGCGCAAATGAGCATGTTGCCTCGTCTGCAGCCGCGCACCTTTTATGATCTGGTGATTGAGGTGGCCATCATACGACCCGGGCCGATACAAGGCGGGATGATCCATCCTTATTTGCGGCGCCGGCAGGGACTTGAAGCGATCACGTATCCGAGCGCTGACATGGAAATAGCACTCTCGCGTACCTTGGGTGTGCCTATTTTTCAGGAGCAGGTGATGCAGATCGCCATGCTTGCTGCAGGTTTTTCAGCAGGGGAGGCCGATCAGCTGCGTCGTGCGATGGCAGCCTGGAAGCGCAAGGGTGGTCTGGAAAAATTTCATGACCGTTTAATCAACGGCATGCTGGCACGCGGCTATACCGCCGAATTTGCCGAATCCATTTATAGCCAGATACAAGGCTTTGCCGAGTATGGTTTTCCTGAAAGTCACGCGGCAAGCTTTGCACTGCTCGCCTACGCCAGCGCCTGGCTGAAGTGTCATCATCCGGCAGCTTTTCTGGCGGCCTTGCTCAACAGCCAGCCCATGGGATTTTATACACCATCGCAACTCGTACAGGATGCGAAGCGACACGGCGTTGAAGTACGCGCCGTTGATATTGTTGTCAGCGACTGGGAAGCGACACTTGAAATCAGTCAGGAAAAACGGCCAGCTGTCCGGCTGGGATTGAATCTGATCCGCGGACTCTCGCAGGAAGTCGGATGGCGCATAGAAGAGGCGCGCGCCATCAAACAATTTCATGATCTGCCAGACCTCGCGCTGAGAGCCCAGCTGTCCTCGACTGACATGCAAGCACTGGCTGCAGCCAACGCACTGCACAGTCTGGCGGGTCATCGTTATGAAGCACTGTGGCATGCTTCAGTAGCCACACCGGGCAAAGCTTTACTGAAAGCCGCGCCACCTGCTATCGATAGCATTACCTTGCCTGCGCCGACAGAGAGGCAGGAGGTTATCAGTGACTACCGAATGCTGAATCTGAGTTTGGGTCAGCATCCGCTGAGCTTCTTGCGCCAGCATCTTTCAGCGAAGCGATTTCTGCCAGCGTCTACGCTCGATACCTTTGCACAAGGTCAGTTTGCGCGAGCCTGCGGGATCGTCACAATGCGTCAGCGACCAGCGACTGCCAAGGGAACCGTATTTATAACGCTGGAAGATGAAACTGGGGTTGTCAATGTGATTGTTTGGTCAAGCCTGGTCATGCAACAACGACGAGAATTACTGAATGCCGGACTATTGGGCGTTTATGGAATATGGCAGAAAGAAAATAATGTGCATCATTTGATCGCTAAACGGCTAGTCGATCTTTCTAACTTGCTGATCGAATTTAAAAAAAGTAGTCGAGACTTTTCATAAACGCTGATTCATCCAATAAATACAAAAAGATTTTACTGAACATACTAGGAAATCCTGAATTTTCCCTGCGCCGACCGTACAAATTTCGATCACCTCATCTGAAGCCGCAGATTTCAACGATTTATCCTAGAAGATTTTGAGAACTATCTGATGAAAAAGGTTACCAAGACCGAACGCATCCCATCGCTGCCTGCGGGCTTTATTTGTGGGAAATGATCTTTCAACATCTACTCACTAAGAAAGAGACATAGTTATCATGAGCTTAAGTACCAGTTTTTCATCAAATAATCAGTCAGAGGTGCATCATTCAGCCCGCAAAAAAAATACTGACTCAAGCAAAAATAAAGAGTCTAGAGATTCGCCTTCGAAAAAACATCGCTCACAGCCAATTATCCGTACGCCCGAAAAAAAGAAGGATGCATTGCCAGAGCTGAAATTGCATGAGCTGCCAAAGCCTGATCAAACAGCCTTCGATAGTTTTAAATCACCGGTGGGTGCAATTTCGCTTCGTGGGCGTTTGGTGAAATCCCCAACTGATGCAGGTGAATCGCCACATTCAGCGCGGTCACCTCAATCGCCCAGGTCCCCCCGTAATGAACATGAAACCATGTCGAGCCGCCGGCATCGTATCGATTCACCCAGGACTAACCGCTCAAGCCAGCAGCAAGCGACCCCCTCTGTGTCTTCCCCGACCTTGACGACAACGACGACGGCAACGCAAACGGTGACTTCGACTGTTGCGGTGAGCAATATGGCAGCTCCGCATGGCGCTAACTCAAACATGCCAGTTTCTCCTGCAAAGGACGAGTTGATGCATAAGGTCGCACGGCAGCGTATGAGCTCTCCTCCAAATACTATTAGCCTTAACCAACCGTCGCCCGAGCAAATGAATGCTTTGGCAGATCTTTGGGTACAGCATCTGCTGGGTTCGTCGTCCAATAAATCGAGTGATCAGACAGCATTGTTGACAGGAATTAAAATCAATGCACTTGGTCGTACCGATGGAAAAATAGAAGCATCAGCCTTACCCGAGGTTTTTGGTGGTCTCAAAGTATCTGCGGATAAACAAGGCAAAGTGTCATTGAGCAGCTTGCTGAACTCCTTGCTGGCGAATCATTTGAGTCAAAGCGATACGGGAAAAATTATCAAGGCTATGCAGGCTGTGGCTATGCAGGCTAATCCGACGCTTGCGAAAATTTCTTTTGACGACATGATGAATTTTGATGGTGCCGATAAGCAGAAAGAACTGCGGAAAATAATGGCCGATGCGATCGTGGGTGAAGCCAGTGCTTGCGTTGATGTCGCTTTCGGTCCATCGCGCAAGCTTTCAGAGTCACATTTGCCTCAGGCATTGCTGGATTTCTGGAAGCTGCTGGATGCCAGATTGGTCAAAGAAGCGAAGAATAATCCTGCACTCACCCAAAGCGAGATACTGAGAGCCCGCAGGAATCTTGGATACGATCTGCTGGTTACCCGACAAATGTTTCCCTTCGCACTCAAGGCGGCCCAAGCGCCGTCTGGCACTGAGGCCAAGCCGACCCGCGTTACGGCCGAGGGCGCACTTCCAGTGTTGGTGACGACGTTTGCCAATACCATGTCTGACAAATTCCAAAAAGCATGGAATACATTTTCTGATGATGCATTTGCCAGTTTCGACGCTTGATACCCCTGGAGATGACCGAAGCTTATCCTTCGGTCATCTTTCATCTACTGGTCAACCTGGACTTGGCGAGATGATTGATGGTTGAGAAATAATCACGACAGCATCAGGCGATTTTTTTGAATGCAGAAAAATCCTTTGTTTTGTAAATTTTCTAGTAATTCGAAGACTTCATCTTTTGATAGCACATATCGTTCCATCAAAACATCTTTTAGCTGAACCATACAGTCGCGATAGGTAGCTATTGCCCGTAGTGTTCGTGCGTACAGCTCATCGGCTTTCTGTTCCAACTCACGAACAGACGTATCGGAGGCCCCATCCCGTTTGAGCTGCCGATAATCCAGTTTGGATCGCGAATACATCGACAGCTGATTCACCATCATTTCGAGTCTTACCGTGACCTTCTGAATATCATTCTGGCTTCCCACCGAAATACCGCGCGCGCCGTAGAAGAGTTCTTCCGCCGCCACGCCGCCATAGAGTTGCATCACATCCTGCTCCAGATCTTCCAAGGTCTGCAGCCCTGTATCGGGTGTGGCTGACAGGACATAGCCAAGCGCTCCAAGCTTGGAAACGGACTCAGTGCTGATCTTCATCAGCAGAGATTTTTCCTTGATATCCGCAAGCGGCATTCCTTGTTTGAGCATAGGGTCAATCTGCATGAAGAAATGTCCCAGCTCATGCAAGGCAACCCGCTCGCGTTGCCTGTCTTTATCTGCGCTGGCGGCACGATCGGTAAGACCAATGGCAGTACGCTCGACTGCACGAAACAATAAATCCGTGTCAATCCGGGAATCTTCCTCAATGGCGATCATGCTTGAGCGATCCACCACGCTCTCCAGCAGGGCAGGGGAGAGGTTGGCCGTCACCTCGGCCACGGCATTGAGATCCAAATGCTCCCAGTCGATCACACTCGTATCTTTACGCCCCAGAAAGACGCGTAATAGCTCACGGCGTTCAGCTTTGTTCGGCAAACGAAAATTGATCTTTACGCTGAAGCGGCGCAGCATCGCTTCATCCATCTCGCTGTTGCTGTCGTCGAAATTTGAGGCAACGACCCAGATAACCTCACGACCTTCTTCACTTTTGATGCCGTCCAGCAGACCCAGCAGCGTATTGGCCGTGTCGTCGTCCCATTTTCGCTCGCCACGACCGCGCGGCATGAAGAGCGATTGCGCCTCGTCGAGGAAAATCATGCAGCGGCCCTGCGCGCAGGCTTTTTTATAAATGCCATTGAGCGTCTTGGACCCGCCGCCCACCAGGCCGGATTCCAGGCTGGCGCCTGACGACTGTATCAGTGGAATATTGAGCTGCCGGGCGAGGTAGCCGGCGAGCTTGGTCTTGCCTGTACCTGCCGGACCGGTCAGCATGACATTGAAGGGTTTGTCAATGTTGTGTGATTGGTAGACCGAGCGATTGTGGATCATGGACTCCAGATGCCTGACTTCCCGCTTGATATCGTCCATGCCAATCAAATCATCAAGACTGCCACGCAATTCCTCAGGCCGAGTGACCTTGACGCCCGACATCATGCCCGGCATACCTTTTTTCAAGCCTATCAGCATCAGCACGAGCAGGAACAAGCCCACCACATTCCGGGATAGGAAGGCAAGCAGCATGTTCCGAAAGTTTTCTTCTTCCGGCGATTCGCGTAATACCTGGTTGTTTGCTGCCAGCCACTCGGGCTGGGCTATCGCGTAGGGAATGCCATTTCGTAAAAGGACTTCACGCTCCAGATTCACGTGCGTGTTACTCGGTACTTTGACGGAAATGATCTTGGCTTGATCTTTGTACTTGATGAGGTAACGGGGAAATTCACTTAAGGGCTGCGCCAGCAACAGGTATTCCAGTGCGTCCCGACGCTCTGGAAGTTGCGTGATGAGGGAAATGTCCTGACTGAAGATGACGTTGGAGGACTCAGTTTGAGGGGGCCCTCGTTGTACCGAGATAAAAATTGCGCTCAACAGCAATAAGCCAAAGAGGGTGTTACGTATTTGTTCGCGCTTGAGCAATTGCGTAAGTGACGTGAATTTGGGCATGGAATTAAACAAGAAGGGGGCACAGAAATACAGACGCTGGCCCATGGTCAGAATCCAGCGCGCGGGGTAGGACAAATGCGGTCGGGATAAGTTGCCGCAGTGAAGAGACTTGATCGTAAAAAATTACATCAGACCCAGTATTCGGCCCAGCTCGGCCACGTACGGGGTGTCTCGCAGGATTTCACCTTCAATACTGGCCACCAGATCGTCAAGCGCGCTGTGCGTCCCCTGCAGTTGCCGAGCTATTTGGGGCGAATCGGGGGCACTGATACTCAAGGTCTGCCTGAGCGCCTCTATTTCTGCTTTCAATGCCTGAACGCGTGATGATGTGTCTGGTAACGATGCAAGCTCCTGCTCAAGATCAGACAACAGATTCTGGATTCGTTCAAGACTGAAGGGCAGTGATGTTGGTCCGGAATCTACGCTCATGACTGGCACCTGTTGAAAGACTGAGCATGAATGCTGACGAGATCGCGCAGGAAGTGTTTGATCTTGGTTGAATCCACGTCTGGTGTCAACCAGGCTTTGTTAAGAGGTTCCTATGTCGATAAGAGACTACTGCAATCTGAATGTTATTTGTTGTGAACCTGATGCCCCCATCGCTGAAGTGGCCATGCTGATGCGCAAGCATCATGTGGGTGATGTGATCGTGGTTGACCATCAACAGGAGGGCGCGCGCATACCGATTGGTATCGTCACGGATCGCGACATTCTGATCGAGACTATTGCGCTCGATATCGAAGCGAAACTGTTTACCGCATCCGATCTGATGAGTGCACCAGTGACCACCGTTCAGGAAGATGCCAAGGTCGCTGAAGCGCTGGGCATTATGCGTGGGAAGCGCATACGCCGGCTGCCTGTGGTCACGCGTGCAGGTACCTTGTTTGGCATGGTCACCACGGATGATTTCGTGAACCTGCTTGCTGCCGAACTTTCCATGATTGCCGGGCTGATGGTGGAGCAGGCGATCACCGAGGGGCGTCTTCGCAAATGAGCGGAGCCTTTCCTTTGTCCTGTCGCAAGCAGCCGGCTTCGCACAGACCTATCGTGAACAGGTAACGCACTTCCTTCAACCGCTTCATGCAACTTTTATATCGGAGTCAACATGGCACGCAATCTTGTGCGCACTTCCCCTTTTGCAGACATTTCGCGTTTCGATCCTTTTCGACTTGACCCCCTGCGGAGCATTGATGAGCTCATGCGCGACCTCACTATGCTGCCGGCGCTCGGTGGTCTGGAGACCGAGCCGGGTATCCGGCTGGATGTTGAAGAGACCGAGCAGGAATTTATGGTGAAGGCCGATTTACCCGGCATCAAAAAAGAGGACATCAAGGTCGCCATTGACGGCAATCTGGTCACCATTGAGGCTCAGACGGCCACCGAAACCGAAGAAAAACTGGCTGGCAGACTGGTTCGGCGTGAGCGCTATGCCGGGCAACAATACAGGCGTTTCAGTCTGCCGCAGGATATCGACGATAAAGGCGCCGCTGCGAGCTACGACAACGGCGTGTTGTCGTTGAAGCTCCCCAAGAAATCCGGCAGCGTTGGAAAGACGCTGGCGATTAAGTAGCTCTGAGCACGAGATGCACCGACCCAATGGACGCGTTTGAGAGCGGGAGAGATGCGGCCATTTGGGTCTTGAGTTCCGAGCTTATTGCCAGACCAGGTGGTTGTTCTAATTCAATATGGCGTTTTACATAATACAAATTATGCGGTTTAAATGGATGGAATGCTCGTGGTCGTTGGCCCCCAGTTTGCATTGGTATTACGGTGGAAATTCAAGGGTCTCCTCAGACTGTGAGCTGGCAAATAGCCTGGATCCCAGCTTTCGCTGGGATGACGCTGGGAATTTTATGGCCGCCTCAATAACTACCTAACTACCGTCATCCAAGTTCTCGCAGAGATGGCGCTTTGAATCTTACAGCGGCCCCGACAACAACCGTCATCCCAGCGAAAGCTGGGATCCACGGTCTTTCCTTGTTTGCCTGAAAAACCTCGCAGTCATCAGCGCCAACTACCGTGGCACCCAGCCACCACACACCGGAAAGATTTGTCCAACAAAACAGTCCGCATGCACGCTGGCCAGATAAGCCACGAACATCGCATCCTCGCGAGCGCTCACCAGCCGGCCCAAAGGCACTTCGCGTTTTAGCCTTTCCTTGAATGCAGGATTGGCCTGTACCTCAGGTGGAAAATACGTAGGGTTATCGACGAAGTTCTGGGCAATCGCATTGACTTGTATGCCCGCTGCTGCCAGCTCGACACCCACGGACTGTATGTAAGCCAATTGCGCGCCGCGTGCAGCACTGTAAGTCGATGCCCGTTTGATCCCGCGCAGCGCTGAGGCGCTACCGATCAGAATAATTTTCCCGCTGCCTTTGGCACGCATCTGCGGTAGTACCGCACGAACCAACCGAGGCAAAGGATCAACCATGTGCGAAAAGGCATGACGCCATTCATCCTCGCCCGCATCGGCTACGGGCGTTGCAGCTGCGGGAACCCCCAGATTGGCAATCAGAATGTCGATTTGGCCCGCTTCAGCAACGAGGTCCGCCGGTCGATCAATTGCCTCAAGTGAGCCGCCGTCAGCGATAACGGATGCGCCCAGCTCGCGGAAAACGTCCACCAGGACGGGACCCATGAAGTCGTTTGCCTGTGTAATGAGCACGCGCTTACCTGAAAAGTCCAATGGGTTCATGTCTGTCCTGATGAAGATAAATGAGAATTGTCAGAGGTTCTTGGCATTGCCAGCCGTTTGCAGTTGATGATATCCCATCCATTTGCGTGACCTCACCATGCCATCCTCACAAGCCCGTAGGATCATTTTTCACTGATCATGCCTGTGGCCTTAGGATGAAAATTCTCGTTGCGCACAACCGCTACCTGTATCGGGGTGGCGAGGACACGGTGGTCGATGCTGAGGTAAATCTGCTGCGGCAGCGCGGTCATCAAGTATGGGTTTACAGCCGCGACAATACGGAAATCCAGTATCTGACGCCATTCGAGGCAGCGAAAACGACCTTTTGGTCGCGGCAAACGGTGCAAGAGCTGCAAAAAATTCACCAGCAGTTTTCACCCGACTTGATCCATGCGCACAATACCTTCCCGCTGATTTCACCCTCGCTCTACGGCGTCGCAAAAAAGTGCAGGATTCCTGTTGTGCAGACGCTTCATAACTTTCGACTGGTGTGTCCGCAGGCGATGCTGCTGCGCGAAGGCAAGCACTGCGAAGACTGCGTAGGCAAGCTGCCCTGGCGGGCCATCGTCCATCGATGTTACAGGCAGTCTTTGTCACAAACAGCGCTGACGTCGACCATGTTGATGGGGCAGCGCTTGAGAGGCATCTGGCATCAGCAGATCAGTCGCTTCATAGTCCTTAATCAGCTATGCCGCGAGATCTTTGCACGCGGAGGTCTGCCCATGGACAAGCTGCGTATCAAACCTAATTTCGTCGAATCACACCAAGCGCCGCAATGGCAGCATCGACGAGGTGGTCTGTTCATAGGGCGGCTGTCCACGGAAAAAGGTATCGAGGTACTCATCAATGCGCTCGACAAATTACCGACGCATGTGATTGATGTGTTTGGCAAGGGGCCACTTCAGGCCCTGGTCGAAGACTCGCCGCGTTTGCGCTATGGCGGCTTTCAGTCTTCGGAGGTATTGCGCCAGAAGCTCAACAACGCAGCTTATCTGGTCATGCCCAGTACGGGCGTGGAAAGTTTTGGTCTGGTTGCGATCGAGGCCTTTGCCTGTGGCACACCGGTGATTGCCACGCGCCATGGCGGCTTGCGCGAACTCATACAACACGGTCAGAACGGCTTGCTGGTGCCACCCAATGATGCAAACGCACTGGCCTCAGCGATTGCCTATGCCGAATCGCATCCGGATCATATGCGGCGCATGGGTATGGCCGCGCGCAAGAACTATCTCAACTCGTATACGCCCGAGCGCAATTATGAGCAGCTCATTCAGATCTACCATGAAGCAGTGAACCCCGCCCCCCTGCCCCTGACAACCCATCTGACCCATGCTGAAACTCGCCATAGTCGTCAATGAACCGCCGCCCTATCGTATTCCTGTCTTTAATCTGATTGCCCGCAACCCCGAGATCAGCCTGCAAGTCATTTTTTGCTGCCGCCGCGAGCCCAATCGCCTGTGGGATCTGCCACCTGTCGCGTTCGATCATGTTTTTCTGCGAGAGCGAATAAGAACGGTGCAAGGGCGTTACATCCACAATAATCCCGATGTATTGCTGGCGCTGTCGCGCTTCAGGCCGGATGTGGTTCTGGGTAATGGTTTCAATCCGACGCACCTTTATGCATTTGCATGGACACGCCTGATGCGACGCGCGTACATCGCGATGACAGATGGCACACTGCAATCGGAAAAGTCATTGAGCGCCTTGCATGTGTATCTTCGGCGCTATGTTTATCAACGCGCAGGGGCTTTTATCGCAGCCAGTCAGGGCGGATTGGCGCTCTACCGAAGCTACCATGTACCCGCCGCGCGCTGCTTTCGATCCTGCCTTGCCGTGGACAACACACGCTTTCAACATCACGATGCTAGTGCAGAAAAAACTTGGGATTTCATCGTTTCAGGCCGACTTGAATCTGGCAAGCAGCCTGAATTTGCGATGGACGTTGCGTTGCAATGCGCCCAAAGGCTGGGCCGTCGGCTGACGCTGCTGTATGTAGGCTCAGGCAGCGAGGAGGATGCGCTTCGCAGGCGTGCAAAGACAATCGATCATCATCTCTCTGTGCATTTTCATGGCTTTGCCAGTCAGGCTGAGCTGCCTGATCTGTATCGCTCTGCGAAGATTTTTCTGTTTCCCACCCGCGCCGATGTCTGGGGTGTGGTGGCCAACGAAGCCTGTGCCGCCGGCTTGCCCGTCATTGTTTCGCCGCATGCCGGTGTGGTCGGCGAGCTGGTCGTTGACGAACATAATGGCTACGTGCGCCCACTGGATAGTCAGGCCTGGACGGATTGTGCGCTCAAGCTGTTGGAAAATTCCGATCGATTAGAGGCAATGGGTGAGCGTTCTTTACTGCTGGTGAAGCCGTATTCTTTCGAATCGGCTGCCGAAGGTATCATCGATGCGGCCAAGGCAGCGCATGACTTCAGTGTTGATTATGCTTCGGTGAGCCGACCTGTCTGATAGTCATGAATCGCCTGCTCGATTTCAGCTACGGTGTTCATCACAAACGGACCATACTGAACAACAGGTTCGCCCAAAGGCCGCCCTGACAATAACAAAAAGCGCGCACCCTCATCACCAGCGACAAATTCAACATGGTCGCCATCGCTCAGTATCGCTGCACTGTGATTCGCTAACAGAGTTGCACTGCCTGCGAGTCGTAGATTGCCCTCGAAGAGGTAAGCCATCGCATTGTGACCTCTTGTCATGCGCTGACTGAAGGTGGCGCCAGCAGGCAGGGCGACATCAAGGTACAAAGGCTCGGTGGACACGCCGTTGATAGGTCCCGCCAGCGCGACATCATCGGTTTGCAAACGGCCCGCAATCACCTTGACCTGGCCTCCCGCCGGAAGACTATGTACCGGTATTTCTTCGGGCGGAATGTCGCGGTAGCCGGCCGGTTTCATTTTCTCTTTTGCGGGCAGATTGATCCATAACTGAAAGCCGCGCATGCGCCCTTCTTCTTGTTGCGGCATCTCGGAATGAATGATGCCGCGACCGGCGGTCATCCACTGCACTCCGCCGCTTTTGAGATCACCCTGATTGCCCAAATGATCCTCGTGCCGCATATGGCCATCCAGGATGTACGTCACTGTCTCGAATCCCCGATGAGGGTGCGATGGGAAGCCCGCGATGTAGTCACCGGGGTTAACGGATGAAAACTCGTCGAGCATCAGAAAAGGATCCAGCCGCGTTCCCTCCCCGCTGCCCAGGCTGCGTCGAAGGCGCACCCCGGCACCGTCGGAGGTATTCATCGCAGGCAGGATACGGGCGATAGCGCGGGGATGGGAGAGTGGCATCATCGTGAATCACATCAGAAGAAATAAAGCAGCGATTTTAACTGCGGATCGTCGCCATCGCTTGGCGCGGCTACGGGTAACACTACCCGTTCATGCACTGATATACGCCAGTAAGGGCAAATGATCGGAAGCCATCCGCGCCAGCCGGCTGCGATGTACTCGTACCCGAACCAGCCTATGACGCGGCCGTATCCAGATACGATCCAGTGCCAACACCGGGCAGGTAGACGGAAATGTGGCTGGTGCAGGAACTGCCTGAAAATGCGAAATCAAATGCCTCAGTGGCCTGCCCCAAACGAACCATTCATTCACATCGCCCATCAAAATCACCGGCATCTCTGCGGTATCGAAACACCGCAACAAGCGTTGTACCTGCGCCGTTCGCTCCGCAGCGCGCAAGCCCAGATGCGTTGCCACCACCCGCATTCGACAGCCATGACAATAGATGTCTGCATCCAGTGCGCCGCGCGGCTCCACGCTGCCAAACGAGATATCGATTTTGCGTGTGCTTAATATCGGGTAGCGCGAAAGAATGGCGTTGCCGAAGTGGCGACCGCTGACATCAAAGGTGGGGCCGGCAACACCCACGAGCCCCAGCACGCGCTCCAGTCCATGTAAAACATTCGGCCACTGATGACCGCCCAGAGGTACTTCTTGCAAGGCGATGATGTCGGCATTCATTTCCTTGAGTACCTCGGCAATGCGCGAGGGATCGAAGCGTCCGTCCTGCCCCACTGCCCCATGCATATTCCAGGTGGCCAGCATCAGGGGCCATGGTGCGCGCAGCGGTGTACTTATCGGTAGCGCTGCTGACGTCGAATCATATTGGCCGTGGCAATTGCCACAGCGATCAGCAACAGCACGACAATCATCAGAATACCCAGCGTCTGATGGCTGGGTTGATAGATCGCCATGACCAGATGCTCGGCAAACGTGGTCGTCAGAAAAATACCTGGCAGCATGCCAATCACCGTACCCACCAGAAAATCGCTTTGTCGTATGTGCGATGCACCGGCTACGATATTCACCACGCTGTACGGCGCCAGTGGTAGCGTCCGAACGATAATCATGGCAATCACACCGCGTCGGGCAATGCGCAATGACAAGCGCCTGATGCGCGCACCCATCAGGCGACGCACGGTATCTCTTCCCAGCATCTCGCCAAGCAGATAACCAGTCGCGGCGGAAAGTACCGCACCCGCCAGCGCATACCAGGCACCGGGAAAGGTGCCGAACACCATGCCCGTTGCTGCGATCAGCAAGGTGACAGGAACCATGAGCAGTCCCCCGATCACGAAGGCGAGCACAATCCAGAGCGGTGCCAATGCCAGTTCGCGCAAATCGCCGGCGAACACAACCAGGGCATGCAGGTTCAGATAAGCTTGCAACGGCGTAGTGCGCAAGATAATGACAGCCGCAATCAGTAAGGCGGTGAGCATCACCAGTCCCACCAATCGGCGTACCAAAGCCTCGCGACTTTCACGCGGAACCAGGCGCGTAATCAACGCTTCAGGATCAATAGGCTCTTCCGGATCAAACAGCGATTGTTGGGGTATCAAGGCATCCAGTTCCGGTGCCGCGATTGGATCCAGCACCACCAGATATCGTGGCCTCTGACTCAGATGCTGCGCGGCGGTCAGTAAGCCTTTTTCGCTGAAAACTTTCTGCACGACCTCGGGTTCTTCGGCCAGATGTTCAGCGAGCAGCCGTGCGCGCATATGCACAATACCGGCAGCGATGCGCCGGCGTTGATGGTCCTCACCCACAGCCTCGACACAAAGATTGCACTCGGTATCGCAAGCCATGGACCGATTGGATAAATTGGCTGAGCCAATACTGAGCAAGCGATCATCTGCAAAAAAAACTTTGCTATGAACATTCAAAGTGCCATCATCGGGTCCATCAAGCTGTGGAGACATCATGCGGTAATGATGGTGAGTATCAGCCCGGCGCAAGCGATCGTGCAACCGGGCGCGCAGCACGCCCATGGTGACTTCCTCCAGCCAGCCACTCTGCTTGTTCGGCGATATGAGCAGCACCTCAGGTCCGAGCGGCTCGGCCAGACGTCGTGCCAGCGCGTCCGCGATCAGTCCCGAGGTGAAGTATTGGTTTTCGAACAAAAGACTCTCATGTGCCGATGCGATCGCATCAAGATGAAGCTGACGTATCTCATTCACACTGGGCCTGCCGCCAAAGGCAGGTAGGGTGCGAGCAATCGCGACAGGCACATCGCTCAGATCTGCGTCCAGGCGATCAGGCCACACATTCATGCGGGCTGAGATGGCCTCGACAGGCTCGCAGCCCCCAGCTCGTCGCCAGCGATCGCGGCACAATACCCCGAGTGCCCGGGCAGCATCACCATCGACGGCAGCCTGTACGTCGTGAAACGGCGCATAAGCTTTGCCATCGACATCCTGGCGCCGAACATCCACTGCAGCGTGCGCCGGCGTATCCCAACGCGCACTGGTCAGATCCAAGCCGCCGACGAAAGCAAGTGCATCATCAATCACAATGACTTTCTGATGATGACTGGCACCGACAGGATGTCTTCCATCCATCAAAAAATGCAAACGCCGGTGTGTGCGCCAGCCAAGGTGATAGGCGGGCAGCCATTCGCGCTCCATCGCATAGAGCATGGTGAAATCCCAGTTCAGCACATAGGCATGCAGATCACGACGCTCCGCTACGACCGCATGCAGAAAATCGCCAAGTGGCTCGGGATAGCCATCTCCCGCCCCTTCGGGCACCAGGCACATGCGGCTGTCTATGTCCCAGGACAGAATGAAAATGCAGCGTCTGGCGCGTCGAATCGCTGCTCGTACTGCTTCGAAATAAATCTGCGCGTCCAGCAACATGGAAAAATGATGGGCGTGCGCGATACACCAGCAATTATGGCCGGGCTTGAGAAGTGGAATGGCTTGACTTGGGGTTGCATTCACATGGGCACGGACTGTCAGGCAGATGACAGCACACCGATATTCAGGCAGCTTAGTGAATGATGCGCCCCCCGGATTTGCGGTTTTGCAGGAGCTGCACGAATTTGTCTGGCCTCACCGCTTCACTGAACAGAAAACCCTGAACGCAATGACAGGGGGTTGATCTGAGGAAGCCAAGTTGATCGAAATTCTCAACGCCCTCGGCGACCACCTTGATATGCAAATCGCTGGCCAGACGTATGATGGCAGACACGATGGCGGCATCCTCCTGATCGCGAGGCAGATTGCTGATCAGGCCGGGATCCAGCTTGAGCACATCGACCGGAAATTGCTTGAGATACGACAGACTGGACATGCCTGCCCCAAAGTCGTCGATGCTGACGGAGACGCCGAGTGATTTAAGTTCATCAACCACCCGACTTTCCGATGTGATTGCGCTGACCAGAGAGGCTTCGGTGATTTCGATTTCCAATGCAGTTGCAGGCAAGCCGTGCTGATGCAGTGTGTTTTTCAAGCTGTCGATGAAGGTATCTGCCAATAATTGAGCCGGAGCGATATTCACCGCGACCTTTAACTCGGACAATTCGGGCAGGCTGGACGCGCCAGATGCGCCCAAAGAACGCCAGTGTGCAAGCTGGCTGCAGGCCGAATCAAGTACCCAGGCCCCAAGGCCGACGATCAATCCCATTTCCTCTGCCAGCGTAATGATCTGCGCAGTGGACAGCGCCATTAGTTGTAAGTTGCGGCATCGAAGCAAGGCCTCTACCCCAGTAATCTGTAGCGTTTCCAGATCGATCTGAGGCTGGTAGACAAGGTCAAAGTCACCCTGTGCAACTGCAGATCGCAGTTGTTCTTCCTGTTGTCGACGCTGCTGTATTTCTGTCATCATGCCAGGCGCAAACACGCGGTAGCGTCCTCGCCCTGTGGCCTTGGCGCGATACATCGCAAGATCAGCCTTTTGCAATAATTCACCCGAGTCACCACCATCTTGCGGGTAGAACGCAATGCCGATGCTGGCCCCGCTGTTGATTTCATGATTATCAATAGCGTATGGCTTGCTCAGCTCGTGGATGATGTTTTCAGCAATCAGCTCGGCAGAGGATAAAGATTTGAGCCGCGTCAGAATTAGCACGAACTCGTCACCACCCAATCGGGCCACGGTATCAGTCTCCCGCACACACTGCATCAAGCGCTTCGATACCAATTTAAGAAATTGATCACCCGTATGATGTCCCAGTGTATCGTTGATCACCTTGAATCGATCCAAATCGAGCAGTAGCACCGCCACCCGTGTACGGTCGCGGTCCGCATTGATCAGTGCTTCACACAGTCGCTCCAAAAAGCGGGCACGGTTCGGTAGCCCAGTCAGTGCATCGTGATTGGCAAGAAAAAAATTGTTTTGATCTACCAATCGTCGCTCGGTATTGTCACGCAGGATTGCGACGAAGCCTTTTAGATTGCCGTCCGCATCACGCAGCGCCCCTGTCACACCGGTACACCAAAAACGATGGCCGTCTTTACGCACGCGCCAGCCGTCTTCCTCTACCCTCCCCTCCTGACTGGCTTGTCTGAGCTTGCGTTCAGGCTCATCCTTTTCTTGGTCCTCAGGCGAGAAAAATGCGGACAGATGTATTCCGATGATTTCTGATTTGCCAAAGCCAAGTATGCGTTCGGCACCCGGATTCCAGCTAACAACAAGACCGTTCTTATCCAACATGAAGATCGCATAATCCGTGGTGCCTTCCACCAGAAGTCGGAATTGCTCCTCAGTGCGCTTCAATTCATGGAAAGTACGATGTTTCTCGGTTGAATCACGAAAAACATCCACCGCACCGATCACTTGGCCTGCCCCATCCAGCAGGGGCGCAGAGGCATGGTTTAATGTCAGTGACAGATTTCGCTTGCGATCGAACAGCGAGAGGTCTCGGTCTTTGACTTTCTCTCCTGCCAGCGCCCTGACCAGAGGATGATGGTGCCAAAATGGCACGAGTGATTCTGAATCATGATACGCGCCATACGCAGCGCGAATATGGGACAAAGAGCTCAAAGCCCAGTCTGTTTTCAGTATTTGTCGGGCAGAGTGATTCACCATAAAAAGATCGCCGTTTGCGTCGCAAACAATGACGCCTTCAGACATGCTGTTTAGGGTCAATTCAAGTAGATCGACACGACGCTGCAGTGATTCTTGGGCTAGCAACTCATGGCTGATATCAGTCGCTGTCCCAATCAATTGAGCCGGATTTTCATTGTCGTCTCGCGCGAATGTGGACAGCTGTACTTTTAGCCAAAGCCAGTGACCTTGCTGTTGACGATAGCGTCCCACAAACTCGCCAACGTTGTCGCCGTCCGGCTTGAAAATCTGCTCGATACAGGTCTGGAAGTTGAACTGATCTTCGGGGTGTATCAAGGCATCCGGTCCATACAGCGACATCGATTGAAATTCGTCGCATGAGTAGCCCAACAAATCGATGACGCGGCTGTTGCAGTAGGTAACTCGTGCTGTATGGCAGTCGTAAATGAAGAAAATGACAGGACTATTGTTGATAATTTTTTCGAGATAGGAAAGCCTCTGGCTGAATTGGCCATTGGGATCAACTTCTGTCATCTCTTTCTGTTGGCTTCTTTTCAAGATTTTTCAATCGTGATGAGCTCATCGTAAATGGCAACAGCAATCCTGTGTGCACAAAAAATGGGGGGGGCTGTGAAGCTTATATGAAAATAAAAACATCCCTATGAATTTGCCAGCTTGGAAAATACGGATCAAATAAATTCAGAAATTTTTGTGCCGAGGGCAATGGCATCAAACCCTTGATTTTGCTTGCTCCATCGTACATCGACGCTGGCTCGCCATAATAAGTGGGTTTATTCAGCGTCTCTCTAACAAACCGTGATGCGATTGATGAAAATCAATATTTATGACTTACGGTATGATGAAAAATTACTTCACTGAAATTCGTGTCGTTGTTCGCAATCGCTCGCGGTATTCGCCTGCTAGTTGCGGCGAGCGTCCTGTATTAAAACGATCATGAAGAAACGACATCGCAGATGCGTGGGTTCCTATTGAAAAATGCGCTGATCATGGGTGCCAGTAGCGGCATCGGTTATGCAATGGCCGAGCGCCTTGCCAGAGATCCCGGCATTGAGACGCTGGTGCTCTGTTCGCGACGAGCATTATCCAGCCCGCCATTGCTGTCCCTGCAGTCGCAACTTGCTGCGGCAGGTAGAGAATGCTTGCTGCTGGAGGTAGACATCACTGACGAGGCGAGCTTGTCAGCCCTCACAGAGCACCTGAAAAAAGACCTGCAAGTTATTGATTTAATTATAAATACTGCCGGATTATTGCACTCGAGCGAGGTCGCGCCTGAGAAGGCGCTGGAACAGATGTGCCTCGCTTCAATGCAGCAGGTTTTTGCTGTCAATGCCTTTGGCCCCATCTTGCTGGCGCAAGCTTTGATGCCTTGGCTGAAGGCTCGTCGTCCCGTCGTGTTCGCGTCACTATCGGCGCGCGTGGGGTCGATTGCCGACAACCGTCTTGGTGGCTGGTACAGTTATCGGGCATCGAAGGCAGCGCAGAACCAGTTACTCAAAACACTGGCGATCGAACTGGCGCGTCGCAACCCCGAAGCCATCGTGCTGGCGCTGCATCCGGGCACCACTGATACCGACCTGTCACGCCCCTTTCAGGCCAACGTCGCTCAGGAAAAGCTGTTTACACCTGCCTTTGTAGCAGAGCATTTGCTGCAGCAAATGATGCAGGCAACCGTTGAAGACACCGGTAGTTTCATCGCATGGGATGGGCAGCGCATTGCGTGGTGAGCTGCTTGCACACACTTGGATAGCTCTTCACCCAGGAAGGCGTCTTGGCAAAAAGCGTCCAAGCTTGTCGGCATAGGCCTCGTATTCGGCAAAGTGGGTGCGCAGATAGCTTTCCTCAAGTGCCGCCTTGCGATCCAGCACCCAGTACAGCAAGCCCCATAACAACAAGGCCGCAGCGCTTGCGTAAAGCACCACGGCGCACAAGCCCAGCCACAGCACGACAACGTACATGGGATGCCGTACCAGTGCATAAGGCCCATCGACAATCAGCCGCGCACCAGATTTCAGTTCAGGTCGGATGTTGAAGTTGCCGATCCGATTGTGTCGGAGTATCCAGATACCAAAGACCAGCGCCGGAAGCGTCATCAAAAGTGCTGGCAATACGAAAACAGGCGCAGTCCACGGCCATATCAGCAGCATGATTAGCAGGAATTGCGCAGTCACTAGCAAGCGGCCGTACATCATTCGCCTCTAGCGCAGTAATTCACGTTGCTCACTGTTGAGCAAACACCAGTCGCCCAAAGCCAGCGACAACGATGACAGCATCAGCTCACCAATGGCGATTCGCTCGAGCGCCGAACAATGATTGTCTGCCGCCGCCAGCATGCGCTTGACCTGGTGATATTTACCCTGCTCGAGAATAATCTCCAGCTGAAACTCTGCGACCTGCCTGCACATCGTTGCAGCCAGTGGCGCGGGTTCATCATGCAGCTTGACGCCTGATAGCAGATGATCAATCAGGGCTGCGGTGACGGGTTCATGGGTCGTTGCCAGATAGGTCTTGGAAATATGACGTTTCGGCGAGGACATCGCGTGATTGAATGCACCATCGTCAGTCAGTAGCAGCAGGCCGGTGGTGTCGTGATCCAGGCGACCTATCGCCTGCACATCACGCCAGCTGAATTGCTCGGGTAACAGTGACATGACCCCCGGATGATGACTGGGCTTACGAGAACACTCGATGTCGCCGGGTTTGTTGAGCGCGATATAGACATGCTCGTGATATGACCAGATTTCATCGAACAAGGTGAATTGCAGATCGTCGGTATCAAATGACGCGCGGGGATCGCGAACAATCTCGCCACCGATCTGCACCTCGCCTTCTTCAATCAATTGCCGGCACCACTTGCGGGTGCCAACGCCCTGGGATTGCAGAATGCGATCAAGACTGAGTTTTGCCATGGCTGCACTTTACCAGACGCAGCCAATCGTCCTATTGCGGCTTAGTGGTAGGTATCCCCTGTGTCGGCTGGGGTGCGTTTATTCGTTTTTCCTTCGTTGCCTCCACCGCCGTAGGGTGCTTCGCTGCCGCTTTCACCTGAACTCTCGGGCAAAGGTCGCACCTGACTCGGCGGTTTATCACTTTCCTGCGTACCGCCTGATTCACCTTCGCTGCGCTCTTCTCCTGGCGTTCGAGGTTCTGAGGGCGTGGCGCCTGACTCAGTCGTTTCCGAGGCTTCCTCACCGCTTTCTCCCGATCCCTCGATACGTTGACCAGAAATGGCCTCTGCCTTGCGCTCAACCTCGGCAGCGCGATCGGGATCATTGCTCTCGCGTATATCGTCAGACGGCGAACGCTGCGCGTAGGCAGTGCCCGCCAGCACCATCAGCAGCACAAAAAGCGGGGTAATCGAGGATGCAATGCTGCGTTTCATACTGACCTCCATGCAGATTATTCATGGAAAATCAGACTAGGCAGCGGTACGGTAGTTCGTTCAGTCGCGAGAAGGTGACTTTGTTTTGCTTTCGCGCATACGCGCTTCCAGAAAATCGCCAAGCGCCTGACGTCCCTGAGCACGCGCAAAGTCAACCGCCGTCAGACCCAGTTCATTTTTTGCTTGCAGGTCGGCGCCCTGCGAGAGCAAATATTCAGCCACCTCGCGATGACCGGCGCGCGAAGCCATCATCAAAGGCGTGGTCTTGTTGGGCGACTCTGCATCGATATAGGCATCATGGTCCAGCAAGAGACGAACAATCGGAAGACTTCCGGCTGCAGCAGCATAGTGCAGTGCTGTCCACCCGGGGCGGTTGATCTCGGCACCTTTATCAATCAAGGCTTTCGCAGTCGGGAGATCTTTTTTGAAAGCCGCCAGCATCAATGAGGTATCGCCATTGCGTGAACGTGCGTCCAGATTCACGTCCGGCGTCGACAACAGCAGTTTGATCACCTTTACAGAACCCTGACGGACCGCGATAAGTAATGCCGTATCAAGCCGTTCAGGCTCTATGGTGTTAGCGTCGAAGCCACGCGCCAGCAAGTGGCTGCACAGCCTGACATCATCCGTGCGCGCCGCCTCGAACCACGCGGTATATGACCCCTTCTTGGGTGGCATGGGTTCCACCCAGCGCTCCAGATCAGTAAACAAGCCGGCCAGCAGCAGGCTGCGGCGAAAGGGGCTCTGCAGATCGTCCATTTATTGCACGCGAAACAGCGTCCGGAAGTTTTGTGAGGTGACGTCTGCCAGCGTTTGCAATGGCACGCCTTTGAGATCAGCAAGAAATTCGGCAACATGACGCACGAAACCCGGCTCATTGGTCTTGCCGCGCATGGGTACTGGCGCCAAATACGGTGAATCGGTTTCAATCAGCATGCGCTCGAGAGGCACTTCACGTGCGACGGCTTGCAAATCTTTCGCGTTTTTGAATGTCACGATACCCGAGAACGAAATGTAGAAACCCATGTCCATGGACGCGGCGGCCACCGCCTGGGATTCGGTAAAGCAGTGCATGACACCGGCCACACCACCATCGGCCGTACCGGCCTTTTCCTCACGCATGATACGCAGTGTGTCTTCGGAGGCAGATCGTGTATGAATGATCAGCGGCTTGCCGCTGGCCCTGGAGGCACGGATATGGGTTCGAAATCGCTCACGCTGCCATTCCAGGTCGCCACTCAGACGGTAGTAGTCGAGTCCCGTTTCGCCGATGGCGACAATGCGTGGATGTTCAGCCAGTTGCACCAGCTGGTCCACATCGGGCTCTGCGGTGTCTTCATAATCGGGATGCACGCCGACAGAGGCGTAGATATTCGGATGCGTCTCAGCCAAAGACAATACCTGAGGAAAATCGGGCAGAGTCACCGACACGCACAGGGCATGGGTTACCTGATTTTGTTTCATTTTTTCCAGAATCGCGGGCAGTCGCTCCGACAATTCAGGGAAGTTGATATGGCAGTGGGAATCGATAAACATGGTACGCCAGTCGCCTGCAGTAAATGCCTGTCTTGTCCGATCCGTGCGAGCGCTGCATCGCTGCGAAGGGACAGGAAGGCCGCTGAAACGGCGCTATTGTACGCCCGCTACATGGTATGCGTCGGTCGTGAGGATCCGAGCGCGGTACCCAGAATCTCCTCGATGCGCTGGCGAACGCGCCGGCCCGCGTCATCGGCTGGAAACTGCAGCCCTATGCCCTGCGTGTGATTATTGGCCGCACCAGAAGGCGTGATCCAGGCCACCTTGCCAGCAATCGGGTAGCGGGCTTCATCCTGCATCAGGCTCAAGAGCAGAAAAACTTCTTCTCCCAGCTGGCACGGGCGATTTCCGGGGACAAAAATGCCGCCATTTTGCAGAAATGGCATATAAGCGGCGTAGAGCGCAGAACGTTCACGTATGGTCAGCGACATGACAGAGGGGCGTATCAGCGACGCGTCATGCGATGGCTGCGTGTCTTGCATGGTGATTCCTCGAAAGGCTGCCCGGCTATCAGCCAAACAGACTGAGGTAGGCGAGCAGCATGTCTTCTATGAAAAGCCGCGCCGAAAGCGAATGATCCGCGACAGCGCGCCGGTTGTTCGCATCGCGCAATGCCTGCTGCAATTGATCGGCGGACAAGCGATCCGCGATTGCTTTCAGACGCGGCTGATGCTGTGGGTAGTAGCGTACCCGACCGCTGAGCTTTAAAGAAAACAAGTCATACAGCCACCGCTGTTGCCATGCCACGAGCAGAGGAATCGGTGTTTTTTGTAGTCGTTCCGCCACGGTCAGTACCTGGGCTGCATCGGGTTTGGCCAGCAATCCCAAAAGCAATTCCCGATCGCCCGCTGACTCGTCCTCGGCTGCCATGAGCGCGGCCAGCGGCGCACCGCCATGCAATGCAAGCCATTGCGCCGCATCGCTCACTTCGTTGTCATTGAGCCAGGCCAGTGCATCTTCAGGCGAAGGCAGAGACATAGGAAATTTGCGGCAGCGGGACAGTATGGTTGGAAGAAGCCGATCCGGTCGATGGCTCACCAAAATAAAGAGTGTGCCCGGTGGCGGTTCTTCCAGTGTCTTGAGCAAGGCATTGGCCGAGGCGCTATTGAGTGCCTCAGCCGGATACAGCAATACCACGCGCAGGCCACTGCGATGGGTTGAGACATTCATGAAGCCAGCGAGTGAGCGCACTTGCTCGATACGTATTTCTTTGGAGGGCGTCTTGCTGCTTGCACTTTTTTTAGTCGCGCCCTCCTCCGACTCGCCCTCATCCTCCATGTTGTCGATATCCAGGATCTCGGGTCGCACGCGTCGGTAGTCCGGATGACCATACTGCAAAAACCAGCCGCAGGAAGCACAACTGCCGCAAGCGAAACCAACTTTGGCCGGCGATTCGCACAAGACGGATTGCGCAAACTGCTCTGCAAACCCTACCTTGCCTATGCCTTGAGCGCCATGAAAAAGAATGGCGTGTGGGAGCCTGTCCCGCAGACGCTGCAAACGATCCCAGTCTTCATGCTGCCAGGGATAAATGGCCTCGCTCATGTCATTGGCCATCGAACAGCGCAGCGACAGATTTTTCGACCTGAGCCGACACCTCTGCCATAGGGCGAGTGCTGTCGATGAGCTTTATGCGTTCCGGAAAGCTGTGCGCGCGCATCAGATACACATCGCGCACACGCTGAAAAAAATCGTCTTTTTCCGTTTCAAATTTATCCAGTGCGCGTCCGGAGGACAGGCGTTCGCGCGCTACTTCAAGCGGCACATCGAACAACAAAGTCAGATCAGGTTGCAGGTCGGCGTGCACCCATTGCTCCAGCGACTGCAGTTTGTCCAGTGCCAGCTGTCGGCCGCCTCCCTGATACGCGAAGCTGGCGTCGGTGAAGCGGTCCGAGATCACCCAGTCACCGCGATGAATCGCTGGCAGGATGACCTGGGCGATATGCTCGCGACGCGCCGCAAACATCAAAAGCGCCTCAGTTTCCAGATGCATGGGCTCATGCAGCAGCAATTCCCGCAGTTTTTCACCCAGCGGTGTACCGCCGGGCTCGCGCGTGGTCACCACATGGAGCCCACGATTGCGCAGATACTGCGCCACAGCGTCCACATGCGTTGATTTGCCTGCGCCGTCAACGCCCTCGAAGGTAATGAATTTTCCCTGTGCCATGAATGCTTGCGCCGATATGAAGGAGGAGTTAACGACGGCGCTGGTATTTGTCGACTGCGCGATTATGATCGTCAAGATTACTCGAGAATTCGCTGCTGCCGTTACCTCGAGCAACGAAATACAGATCCTTGCCTGACGCAGGATGCAGCGAGGCTTGAATCGCTGCCAAGCCTGGCAGAGCAATCGGTGTTGGCGGCAAACCAGCGCGCTGATAGGTATTGTAGGCGGTGTCTTCCTGCAGGTCACGCTTGCGCAAGTTGCCATCAAAGCGCTCGCCCATACCATAAATGACCGTGGGATCCGTCTGCAGACGCATGCCTTGACGCAGGCGATTGACAAACACGGACGCTACTCGTGTGCGGTCTTCCTCGCGAGCGGTTTCTTTTTCAACGATAGAGGCCATGATCAGTGCCTCATACGGCGACCCATAAGGCAAGTCAGGTGCGCGATTGGCCCAGGCCTGCTCGAGTTTCTTCAGCTGCTGCTGGTGTGCCAGTCGGTAAATATACAAATCGCTGGTGCCGCGATCGAAGACGTAGGTATCGGGATAAAACAATCCCTCCGGATGGTCATAGCCGGGTACCACACTTGCCAGCCAGGCGGCTTCATCCAGTGCCTCACTCTCATGCCGCAACCAGGGATGGCGGGCGATCTCCGCGCGCATTTGCGCAAACGTCCAGCCTTCAATAATGGTGATGGATTCCCTGATGGTGTCACCCTGCGCAAGTGCGCTGAGCAAGCCAAGTGGCGTCGTGCCAGGCTTGAGTCGATAGCTGCCGGGTTTGATGGACCGTGTTCCCAGTCCCCGAGCCAGTAATTCCATCATGATCGGCGACGCAGGCACACCAGCGCTCTCCACCTGCCGAAGGGCGCTGCGCATACTGCTGCCGGGCGCTACCGTGAATTCCAATGGTGGTGCGCCCTCGGCCATGAGCGGATCGCGCGCCCAGTAAGTCAGCGCAGCTCCGGCACCCAGCACGCCTAAAACGAGCAGTACGATAATTTTTTTTATGGCCGCCATGGTTCCGATCGGTTTTCAGCTACGTCGAGGCGCAGCGAATTTCTGCGTCCGCCCCTATAATCAGGCCAATATGATAGCTGCCATTTCTTACATGCACGAATTTCATGGCTGAGCCCAACGCACCCTGGCTGGAATTTCTGAGCACTCAAGGCATAATCCTTGGGTCGGCTGACGTGCATGGCGGCATGGTGGCAGCACTGACCCATCTCGGTGTGCTGGCCGTGTCGGGTGCTGACGCTGAAAATTTTCTCCACAATCAGCTGACCAATGATGTGCTGGAACTGACGCCTGGCGCAATGCATCTCGGTGGCTATTGCTCGCCCAAAGGCCGCTTGCTGGCCACACTGCTCATCTGGAAATCCAACGACGGCGTGATGCTGGTGATGCCGCGTGAACTCTTGCCAGGAATTCAAAAACGACTGCAAATGTTTGTGCTGCGCTCCAAAGTCACGATCGCAGATGTCAGTGAGCAGACTGTGCTGATTGGTGCGGCGGTACCCGATCTGCAAGAGATTGGATTCTCTGAGACAGATGGATTAAATGCAACCTGGCCGTCTGCTACAGGATTACAGCGTGCTTTGTGGATGGGACCGGTCGAGTCGGCAATGCATTTGTGGAACACCTTGAGCAAGACACTGACGCCGACTAGCGCAAACTACTGGCGCTGGCTGGACATCCGCGCCGGGTTGCCTATGGTCGTTGAGGCGACACGCGAGCAATTCGTGCCTCAGATGGTGAATTTTGATCTGGTCGGCGGTGTGAATTTCCGCAAGGGCTGCTACCCCGGTCAGGAAATCGTTGCGCGCAGCCAGTACCTGGGCAAGCTCAAGCGTCGCATGCTGCTGGCCAGCACCCAGGCCGAAGTGGCTGCTGCGGGGATGGAAATTTTTTCTGAAGCGGATCCCGGTCAGCCCTGTGGTCTGGTGGTCAATGCCGAAAAAAATCCCGAGGGCACATGGGATTTACTGGTCGAGATCAAACTCGAGGCCACACAGAAGCCCGTCCATCTGGGTGCAGCAAACGGACAACTTCTGCAGTTTTCCGAACTGCCTTACGTGATCAGAGATCCGGAATGAGTACGGACCTGTTTATTTACTATCGGGTACCCGCAGCGCATGCAGAAAAGATGCAAAAGAAGGTCATGGCCATGCAGGCTGCATTACACGAACAATGGCCTGTGGCGACAGCGCTCAAGCGCCGGCCCGAGCTCAAAGATGGCTTTGAAACCTGGATGGAGATTTACAGTCAGATTCCCGAAGATTTCCCCGTCGCGCTTGAATCTGCCGTGCACACCGCCGGCTTGCTCACGCTGACCGAAGGCGGGCGTCACATTGAAACTTTTATCGATATATCCACATGTGCCTGATTGTTTTTGCATGGAAGCTCATCCCACAATGCCCGCTGGTGATGGCCGCCAATCGAGATGAGTTTTTTGAACGCCCCACGCAAGCTGCAAGCTGGTGGGAGGATGCGCCAGACATCTATGCAGGTCGCGATCTGCAGGCGGGCGGCACCTGGCTCGGCACCGATAAACAAGGTCGCTTTGCTGCCTTGACCAACATCCGTAACGGACAGGCTGCGCGCACAGAGGCGCGCTCTCGGGGCGAGCTGGTCGCCAATTATCTGCGCGGAGATCTTGAGGCCCGAGATTACATCCAAACGCTGCGTGAAACAGCGGCCGATTACAACGGTTTCAATCTGCTCGTTGGTGATGCGACGTCAGCGTACTGGTTTTCCAATGATGCCGACGAGGAAGAGCGGGCGCTCGAGCCTGGTATCTACGGCTTATCCAATGGCGCACTGGATACGCCATGGCCGAAGGTGTTACGCGCAAAAGCGCAGTTTGCCAGCCTCTTGTGTCAGGCCGCACCGGATGATGCGTACTTCGAAATGCTGGCTGATACCACGCGGGCAAGCGACAGCAGGTTGCCTGACACCGGGGTTAGCCTCGAGTGGGAAAGACTGCTCTCACCCATTTGCATTGAATCACCAGCGTATGGCACGCGCGCTTCAACGCTCTTGCGCGTACACGCCAGCGGTGGTTCACAGCTCGTGGAAAAAGTCATTCGCTAGAGGTTCCAGCAAAAAGCCGCTAGCGTCGTTGCAGCGCCTCGCCGTACATCCGTACTATCTGCGGCGCTGCGCCTAGCCAACGGCTTTTTGTTAGAACCTCTAAGATTCAGCGCAGCTTGAGCCGCATGCGCCTGTGCGCTATGCCGGCCTCCATGAAGTCTTCACCCTCGCCCACAAAGCCGTGGCGTTCATAGAAGCCCCAGGCGTGTAGCTGGGCGTGTAACACCAGCTCAGCATGACCTTCACGTACGGCCTCGGCGAGCAAAGTTTTTAACACTTGACTACCTATGCCCGTGCCTCGCGCCGACTGCCGCACTGCCATACGACCGATGTGACCATCCGGCAGCAGACGTCCGGTGGCGACTGCTTGTCCGGATTCATCATAGGCCACGGCATGGATACTGACTTCGTCGCCCTCGTCCCATTCGAGTTCTATGGGTACACCCTGCTCGATGACGAAGACTTCGATGCGCAGTCGCTGCGCATCCTCGCGCACATCATTCCAGTCGCCCGTGACGATTCGTAGGTTCATGTCAGAACAGCGTGCGCCTTCTCGAAGCTGGTCAATGCCTCTCGCCAGGAGCTCGGCACTGGTTCGCTCTTGAGCGCCCGGCTATTGGCGTGCACGTACAGAATTTCACCTGAAATCAGGTACTCATCACCACGATAAATTTCGAGCACGAAGCGCAGGGAGCTGCGACCGAGTTCGGCACAGCGTACGCCAATATCCAGCACATCATCAAAACGTGACGGTGCGTGGTATTCCACCACCGCCTTGCGGGCAAACAGCTCCAGACCGGCTTCGGACTGCGCGATTACATCGGGCAAGCCGGTGGCGCGCCAGTATTCGGTAAAAGCCACATCAAAGTAATTCAAGTAATTACCATTGAAGACAATGCCTTGCATGTCTACTTCAGACCAGCGAACGCGCAGCGTGTGAATAAAAGAAAAATCCTTGTGTGCCATGGGAACTCACTCACTCAGAAAACGATGCAGACATTCGTTGATGATGGCTGGGTATTCGTGCACGACCCAATGACTGGCATCGGGCAGACGTTCGATTTGCAAATCATCCACAAAATCTTCCAGACCATCCAGCAAGCCGGGCAGCAATGCTTTGTCCTTCTCGCCCCAGATCACGCGCACCGGAACACGCACTTGAAAATTTGTAGGATCGAGGGACAGACGGGCTGCGCCCGCATCGTCAGGTGTGGGGGGATGCAGCGGCGACGCCCGATAGTAGTTCACGCCACCGGTGAGTCCACGTGCCCAGCAAGCGTGATAGCGTTCGCGAATGGCGTCATCGAACCACTCAGGCTGCTCACCCATGCCGAGCATGAACTGCTCCATGACACGGAAGTTGTCTTTTCCAAGTGCCTGCTCCGAACCAGGATTGCGCAGCCAGTTCATGTAGGCGCTGGCCGCTTGTTGTTCAGGATCATTCACCAGACCCATAGCGAAAGGGTATGGGTGTGTTGCATTGATGATGATGAGTTTACTGATGAACTCGGGATGCGTGATCGCGATATTCCATGCGACAGCGCCACCCCAATCGTGAGCGACCATGATGCAATCGGAATAACCCAGATGCGCAATGAACTGGGTGATGTCCTGCATGATTAACCGGGGTTTATAGGCAGCCACATCCGCTGGCATGTCCGATAGATTGAAACCCCGAAGATCGGGTGCCACCGCAAAATAATCCTGACCAAATTCTGCCAGCTGCGCATTCCATGCGAACCAGAATTCGGGAAACCCGTGCAGGAACAACAGCAGGGGGCGACCAGCCTCACCAGCGCTGGCGTAATGCAGACGCGTGCCATTGGCTAGCGTGGCGTACTGGCCGTCCTTGATAGCCGCCGCCATCAGCTTTTTCCTTTCAAACCCGCCTGCAGCTTTTCACGAACATGAGGCGCGGCCTCATAAGGATCACCCGGATTGCGGCCCATCACGATATCTTCCATGCGGCGCTGCACATTACCCAATGCGGCCGGATGAGAATAGATATAAAACTGCTGATCACGAATTGCATCGAAGGTGCGCTGCGCCACCTCTGCCGCACTGACCTTGCCGGAGGCGACTGCTTTCTCGAGCACCGCCTGTGATACCTGCTGACTGACGGTAGGTGCTGCTGCTTGCACATCATCAGGGCGGTGCAGGTGCGACTGACTGATGCCTGTCTGAACAAAATACGGACAAAGCACTGACGCGCCGATCGGTGCCTCGACCAGCGATAAATCGTGATAAAGACTTTCAGTCAGCGAGACAACGGCGTGTTTAGAGACGTTGTAGACACCCATCGTTGGTGGATTGAGCAAGCCCGCCATGGATGCGGTGTTGACGATATGTCCCTCGTACGCAGGGTCTTGTTTGGCGCTGGCGAGCATGAGCGGTGTGAAGACGCGCACACCATGAATCACACCCCACAGGTTCACACCCAATACCCACTCCCAGTCGGCTTGCGAGCTCTCCCACACCAGACCACCCGCACCCACGCCCGCGTTGTTGAACACCAGATGCACAGCACCGAAGCTGGTCATCGCTGTCCGTCCCAGCGCCTCGACTTGCTCGCCTTTGCGTACATCGCAGATTTGCGTGATCACCTCAGCACCCTGCGCCTCCAGCTCTGCTGCAGTCTCCGCCAGCGCCTCTTTTTGCACATCGGCGAGTACCAGACGCATGCCAAGCTGCGCACCTGTGCGCGCGAATTCACGACCAAAGCCACTGGCTGCGCCTGTAATGACTGCCACACGCTGGCTGAAATTTTTCATCGTGACCTCAGATCAGTTTGACCAACTGCTTACCGAAATTTTTTCCTCGCAACAGACCCAGGAAAGCCTCTGGTGCAGCACTCAGTCCTTCCGCAATCGTTTCGCGGAAAATCAGCCTTCCAGACGCGACCAGCTTGCCAAGCTCACCCAAACCCTCAGGCCATAAGTCCATGTGCTCGGAAACGATGAAGCCACGCATGGTCAGACGCATGGACAACACCGCATGAATATTGTGTATTGGCATGGGCACACCATCGTAGCCGGAGATCAGACCGCACAGCGCAATACGCCCGTACGGATTCATCCTGGCCAGTACCGAATCCATCACCACACCGCCGACGTTCTCGAACAAGCCATCAATACCATTGGGTGCAGCTGCCTTCACTTCTTTGAAAAGATTGCCGCCCTTGTAATCGACGCAGGCATCGAAGCCGAGTGTGTTGACCACGTAATCGCATTTTTCCTTGCCGCCGGCGATGCCCACCACGCGGCAGCCGCGCAGGCGCGCCAACTGTCCCAAAACGCTGCCGACCGCACCACTCGCTGCTGAGACCGCGATGGTGTCACCGGCCTTGGGTGCAATGATTTGCGTTAGTCCATACCATGCGGTCATCCCTGGCATACCTACCGCGCCCAGATAAGCGGACAAGGGTATGTGGGTGGTGTCGACTGTTTTCAAGAGGCTGCCGTCGGACACGGCAACCTCGCTCCAGCCGAGCATGCCAACGACCTTGTCGCCAACTGAAAATTTTGGGTTCTTCGAGGCGATCACCTCACCGGCGGTGCCGCCAATCATTACCTCATCCAGTGCCTGAGGCGCCGCATAGCTTTTCACGTCTTCCATGCGCATGCGCATGTACGGGTCGAGTGACAAATAGTGATTGCGAACGAGGACTTGGCCATCGCTGATTTCGGGTACCGGTACCGTCTCAAGACGGAAGTTATCGGTACTGACCACGCCCTGCGGACGTGAAGCAAGAACGATGCGTTGGAAGTTATTCATGGGATTCTCCGGTTCATAGTCGGTTGGCGGCATCGAGACGTTTGAGGTATTTGAAAGTCCCCAGCGCTTTTGCGACCAGTTGGTCATTGTCATGCAGTTCGGCTTCGCAAAAGCACATGGTGGTCGAGCGGTGAAATGCATGACCACTTGCGATCAGACGGCGACCGGGCGAACCGGCCGGCTGTAAAAAACTGGTTTTCATTTCAACGGTGACACCTGCGCGCGATTCAGGGTCCAGTGAACGACCTGCCATCGCCATCACCACATCCAGCAGGGTCATGATCACGCCACCATGGGTCACGCGCCAGCTGTTCATGTGACGCTCAGACAGATCAAGCGCGATCCTGGCACGACCCTCGGCCATGCCCAGAAACTCCACGCCCAGATCAGTGAGAAACGGTATCTCGACCGGGAAAGCCTGCTTGCTCATCAGCTGAGCACCGCCGACACGCCGCCATCGACCGCCAGCGTCTGACCAGTAATGTGTTTGCCGGCGTTCGAAGCGAATAACAAAGCCGCACCCTTGAGATCTTCATCGTCACCCAAACGGCGCAAGGGCGCGCGCGCTGCCATTTCTTCTGGACCTAGTTTTTCGAGCAAACCACGTGTCATTTTCGATGGGAAAAAACCGGGCGCAATCGCATTGACCGTGATGCCATACTGACCCCACTCGCCTGCCAGCGTGCGCGTGAAGTTGATCACGGCGGCCTTGGAGGTGTTGTAAGCAATCGTTTGCATACCGGAAGCGCCATTACCTCCCAGACCCGCGATGGAAGCAACGCTAATAATCCGCCCAGAGCGACGCGGGATCATCGACTGTTTACCGATGGCTTGCGAGAGCAGAAAAATACTGCGCACGTTCAGGTTCATGACCTTGTCCCAGGCCTCGAGCGGATGATCCTCGGCGGGTGATCCCCAGGTGGCCCCGGCATTGTTGACCAGAATGTCAACATGGCCGAGATGGCCAAGCGCCGATGTGACAAAGGCCGGTATTGCCTCGGCCTTGCCCAAGTCAGCCGCGATGGCGATTGCACTGATGCCCATTGTTTTCAAATGCGCGACAGCCTCGTCAAGCTCATCCTGTTTGCGCGAGGTGATCACCAGCGACGCCCCCTGTTCTCCCAGCGCCTCTGCAATTTGCAGACCCAGTCCGCGTGAACCGCCGGTGATGACCGCTGTCTTGCCCTTCAAGTCGAATAGTTGCTGGATGCTGTGCATGTGTTTTCTCCTTAGTTCACTTCGTAGTCCATGCATTGCCGCGCCTCGCGCACGGCGCCGACAAAGGGCTTGAGCGCGACGTGCTGGGGATGGTTCTGGTAGGCGTCCAGTGCGGCAAGCGACTCGAATTCGGAATAAAGCACGACGTCATAAGTCGCCTCCATGCCTTCTTGCGCCAGTGCGACTTCAAACGCACCCATGCCGGGCACGATGTCGGCACAGGCATCCAGCAGCGATTTCATTTTGGCGGCATTGGTGGCTTTGTCAGCACCTTCGGCATGCGCTTTCAATTGCCACATTACGATATGTTTGATCATACAAATTCCATTTTTAAAACCAGTTATCCTGCATGCGCAAGGTCGTGGAATCCATGGCAGCGAGCAAATCGAGCTGGGCATCAACGCGTGGTAACTCCCAGCGGAAAAACCACTGACAGGCGTGCAACTTGCCCGTATAAAAATCTGCATCCTGATGCAGCGCGCGCCGCGCCGCGATCGACTGCTCCATCCAGATCCAGGCCATGACCAGATGACCGAACGCTTCCAGATACACACTGGCGTTGGCAAGGGTCAGATCCGGATCGCCTGCCTGATGGAGCAATGCCGTCACGTTCTCGAGCCGGTCCCATCGCGTAGATAGTCCTGTAACCAACTCAGGATCATCGCAACGCGCGAGGGTGTCGCGAATTGTCGTGCTCAGCAGACCGAGGGCTGCGCCTTGCTGCATCACGACCTTGCGTCCGAGCAGATCCAGCGCTTGAATGCCGTGCGTGCCTTCATGAATCGGGTTCAGACGATTGTCGCGGTAAAGTTGTTCGACGTCGTATTCGCGCGTGTAGCCATAACCGCCATGTACCTGAATCGCGAGATTATTCGCTTCCAGACACCATTGTGACGGCCAGGATTTTGCAATCGGCGTCAGTATGTCAAGCAGCAGCGTAGCTTTCGCACGTGCTGCAGCATCGTCAGCGGTCTTTTCTTCATCAACCAGACGCGCACAATAAAGAATCAGTGCAAGTCCGCCCTCGACATAGGCTTTTTGCGCGAGCAGCATGCGTCTGACATCCGTGTGCGCGATGATGGGTATTTGCGGTCGCGTCGGGTCTTTGTCATTAGCGCGACGTCCCTGTGGTCGGTTACGCGCGTAATCGAGTGATTTGAGATAGCCCGAGTAGCCCAGCATCACTGCACCCAGACCCACACCGATGCGCGCTTCGTTCATCATGTTGAACATCGCGGCGAGTCCCTGATGCAGGCTGCCCACCAGATAGCCGATGGCACCCGCTTGTCCGCCCGGTTGAAATTTGCCTTCGCCGAAATTGAGCAGGCAATTGGCGGTACCGCGATAACCCATCTTGTGATTCAACCCGGCCAGAGTGACATCATTGCGTTCACCCAGGCTTCCGTCATCATTGACCAGCCATTTGGGTACGATGAAGAGCGAAATCCCTTTCACGCCAGGGATCAGTTTTCCATCAGGGCCGGGGACTTTGGCAAGCACCAGATGAATGATGTTTTCCGACAGCTCATGGTCGCCGCCTGAAATCCACATCTTGTTGCCATGCAAACGGAAACTGCCATCGGCAGCGGGCTCGGCGCGTGTCACGATATCCGACAAGCTCGAGCCTGCCTGTGGTTCGGACAAACACATGGTGCCGAAAAAACGGCCTGCCAGCATGGGGCGAACGAAACGCTCTATCTGCTCCAGTGAGCCGCACTTGAGCAAGGTGTTTGCATTACCGATGGTGAGAAAGGGATAGGCCGAGGTACTGACATTGGCCCCCTTGAACCAGGCGAAACCTGCTTTTTCAATCACGCAAGGCAGCTGCATACCGCCGTAGATTTCATCCTGCCCGGCTGCCATCAGGCCGGCATCACAAAATGCTTTGAGCGCTACGCTGACTTCGGGAATGAGATGAACGCGCTCACCATCGAAGTGGGGTTCGTTCTGATCGGCTTTTTTGTTATGGGTGGAAAACTGTTCTGAGGCGATCTGCGCGCACAAATCGAGAACCGCATCAAAGGTTTCCCGATTGTGCTCGGCAAATCGCGCGCGACGGGTGAGCGCAGTGACATCCAGCCATTCGTACAAAAGAAAGTCCAGGTCGCGCCTGGACAGAATCTGCGAGCTCATGGCTGGCGTGAGAACAGCGGGTCAGGCGACCTCAAACGACCTCGAACAAACCGGCCGCACCCTGACCACCGCCGATGCACATCGTGACCACCACGTATTTGACACCGCGACGCTTGCCTTCGATGAGCGCATGACCGGTCAGCCGCGCACCAGAGACGCCGTAGGGGTGGCCTACCGCAATGGCGCCACCATTGACGTTGAGACGGTCCATCGGAATACCCAGGGTCTCGGCACAATAGAGGACCTGCACTGCAAAAGCTTCGTTGAGTTCCCACAGACCGATGTCTTCGACCTTGAGCCCCGCTTTTTTCAGCAGCTTGGGTATCGCGAACACAGGACCGATGCCCATTTCATCCGGCTCGCATCCGGCGACAGCGAAGCCCCGGAAAATGCCCAATGGTGTTTTGCCGGCTGCAGCCGCAGCTTTGTCACTCATCACGATGGCAACTGATGCGCCATCAGAAAACTGACTCGCATTACCCGCAGCGATAACACCACCCGGGATCGCGGTACGAATTTGCGATACGCCTTCATAGGTCGTGTCAGCACGAATACCTTCATCGGCGGTCGCGGTGACTTCGCGCGTGATGATTTGTCCTGTTTCTTTGTCAGCCACCGCCATGGTGGTCTTGACTGCAATGATTTCGTCATCGAATTTGCCGGCAGCACGCGCGGCAGCGGCACGTTGCTGGCTTTGCACGCCGTAGTGATCCTGACGCTCGCGGCTGATGTTGTAGCGCTTGGCCACCGTTTCTGCTGTCTGCAGCATGGGCCAGTAAATTTCCGGCTTGTGCTCGGCCAGCCAGCTGTCGGACACCATGTGCATGTTCATTTCATTCTGCACGCAGGAGATCGATTCCACGCCGCCTGCGGCGTAAACATCACCCTCACCTGCTATCACGCGCTGCGCAGCTGTTGCAATGGTTTGAAGTCCGGAAGAGCAGAAACGATTGATGGTCATGCCAGAGGTGGTGATCGGGCAGCCGCCGCGCAGTGCGATCTGGCGCGCGATGTTGAAGCCGGTCGCGCCTTCGGGGTTTGCACATCCAATGATCACGTCCTCAACCTGAGCAGCCTCGATACCAGCGCGGGCGATGGCGGCCTCAAGCGCTGCGCCACCCAGCGTGGCGCCATGCGTCATGTTGAAAGCGCCTTTCCATGATTTGGTCAGCGGTGTGCGGGCAGTCGATACGATGACGGCGTCGGTCATGAGATTCTCCAGGGTGTTTTTGATGAGTTGGGGCACTAAATACCAGCGGACGAGAATAGCATAACCCTCCGCACGACCGTTCGTTTCTCGGGTAGTCGGCGTAAGTTTTTGTAAGTTTAAAGCAAGGCAGCCGTAAGTTTGACTGCCTACACTCGGGCAGCCTGACGCGCAGTGCATGCGCCATCAGCGATATCAAAATACTAAGGAGACATCAATGGCCACTGCTCAGGCGCCATCCCCTGGCATCACTGCCGAAGAACGCAAGGTTATCTTCGCGTCTTCGCTCGGTACCGTATTTGAATGGTATGACTTTTATTTGTACGGTTCGCTCGCGGCCATTATTGCGAAACAATTTTTTGCGGGCACCGATCCGAACACGGCTTTCATTTTTGCGCTGTTGGCATTTGCGGCGGGCTTTTTGGTGCGACCATTCGGCGCGATCGTATTCGGTCGCCTGGGCGACATGGTGGGCCGCAAATACACATTTCTGGTAACGATTCTGCTGATG
This sequence comes from Oxalobacteraceae bacterium, assembly GCA_027490465.1. Classification (GTDB taxonomy): domain Bacteria; phylum Pseudomonadota; class Gammaproteobacteria; order Burkholderiales; family Burkholderiaceae_D; genus Pernthalerella. The sequence goes on along the minus strand of JAIXXZ010000027.1, from coordinate 39,740 downwards.
GGTGTGTCGACATTCATCGTCGGTCTCTTGCCCAATTACGCAAGCATCGGCATTGCAGCACCGATTATTCTGATCTCTCTGCGGATTTTGCAGGGACTCGCGTTGGGCGGCGAGTACGGTGGTGCAGCAACCTATGTCGCGGAGCATGCGCCGGACGACAAGCGCGGTGCATTTACCGCATGGATTCAAACAACCGCGACACTGGGTTTGTTTCTGTCACTGATGGTCATCCTCGCGACGCGCACCGCGATCGGCGAAGAAGCATTTGCCGACTGGGGCTGGCGCATTCCTTTCCTGGTCTCCGTGTTCTTGCTCGCGATCTCGGTCTGGATTCGCTTGTCCATGAATGAATCTCCCGCTTTCCAGCGAATGAAGGATGAAGGCAAAGTCTCCAAGGCCCCGCTGTCTGAAGCTTTCGGTCAGTGGAAAAATCTGAAGCTGGTGGTACTGGCTTTGGTGGGTTTGACCGCTGGTCAGGCCGTGGTCTGGTACACCGGTCAGTTCTACGCGCTGTTCTTCCTCACGCAGACACTGAAGGTCGATGGTGCTACGGCAAATATTCTGATCGCCGCTGCGCTCCTGATCGGTACACCGTTCTTTATCGTGTTCGGCTCATTGTCGGACAAGATAGGACGAAAGAACATCATCATGGCCGGCTGCGTTATCGCTGCGCTGACCTACTTCCCCATCTTCAAGGCGCTCACGCATTACGCCAATCCGGCGCTTGAGTCTGCTCAAATCAGCGCGCCGGTGGTCGTCACTGCCGATCCCAAAGAATGTCAGTTCCAGTTCAATCCGACCGGCACGAAGAAGTTCACCTCATCCTGCGATATTGCCAAGGCGAAATTGGCTGCGGCTTCGGTGAACTATAAAAATGAAGCGGCCGAACCGGGTACGACCGCCACGATTAAAGTCGGCGAGAAGGTTCTGGAATCCTATAGCGCAGCGGGCTTGTCCAAAGAGGACGCCACGGCCAAGGACAAGGAATTCACTGATGCGCTGAAAGAGATGATCAAAGAGGCTGGTTATCCCGCCAAAGCGGATCCGGCACAGATCAACAAGCCCATGGTGCTGCTGTTGCTTGTGCTGCTGGTGCTCTATGTGACGATGGTCTACGGTCCAATCGCTGCCATGCTGGTGGAGATGTTCCCAACCCGCATACGCTACACCTCGATGTCGCTGCCTTACCACATCGGTAATGGCTGGTTCGGCGGTTTGCTGCCCACCACGGCGTTCGCGCTGGTTGCCTACAAGGGCGACATCTACTACGGCTTGTGGTACCCAATCATTATCGCGCTGGCCACTGCTGTGATCGGTATATTGTTTGTCGCCGAGACCAAGGATAATGACGTGCACGCGCACTAATTAACTGCAAGCAATATCATCAAACCGCCAGCGATCCGCTGGCGGTTTTTTTTCGTCGATCACTTTGTATTGACGTTGCATCATGACGGTCCGAGTCTGCCGATGTTTCTGCTTGTTTCCGCTCAGTCTGACAGTACACACTGGAAAAAAATGACGCTGCGATAGACGACAGGCTGGTTATTGGTCGGGTAAAGCGTTGCATTGATCAGACATTTTTAGCGCTTATCGCAATTTTTGACCGAGACATGAATTTTAATAACAACAAATGCTCTACCTGACGGGAACTTTTTTCATTACATTCGTTTTTGAAAATTCAAGGCAAAGCTGGATCACCTGCTGATTTTTCACACGGCGTCGCATCAAGGTCAGGCAAAGGTCAGGTTTGCAATAGCCGAGTGACAATCCCTGGCTTTGAAAGACCTCAGGTCTGCTTACTGAGTGCTTCCTTGATGAGAATCTCAAACTGAAAGTGAAGCATATGGATCAGCGTGCCTTCAAGGCAGCCCTCACCGACAAGGCCAACGGGAGACAGCATGGATATTGAGTGGCTGGAAGATTTCCTCGTGCTCTCAGATTTATCCAGTTTCACGCGTGCTGCACAAAATCGCAACGTTACCCAGTCCGCCTTCAGTCGCCGCATTCGGTCTCTGGAAGAGTGGATAGGGATACCCCTCGTTGACAGAGACACAGTGCCCCCTCGGCTGACCATGGCAGGCCATCTGTTTCGGGATGCTGCACGGGAAATGGTCCGTCAACTTCAGGAAACCCGAATCGCACTGGGGCATCGCAGCAAGGTATTTTCTGGCATCAAACTCTTCGTAGCGCATTCCCTATCTCAGCACTTTCTTCCTGACTGGATAAGAGATATCAACGCGCGCATCAGCGGCCTGAAGTTCGAGATTTCTGCTGGCGAAACCTATGAGGGTATGGTCGCTCTATCCGGTGGTCGCTGTGATCTGCTCATGGTCTATCACAGCCCTACTGCACCAATGTCAGGCGATGAAAAATCCGGCACCTCAATATCACTGGGATCCGACAGGTTGGTACCGGTCTGCGCGGCGAACGAACTGGGGCAGCCTTCATACTCCCTGTCAGATCCCGAAGTTCGTAGCCTGCCCTTGCTGGCCTACCCACCCGAAACATTTTTTGGACGTCTATGTAACGGGCTCATCCGCTTCCGCACGCCCACACCTCATTTCAACGTGGTAGCGCAAAGTCAACACACGCGCGTACTGCACTCATTAGCGCTCAACGGTATTGGTATTGCATGGCTGCCAGAACGCTGTGTAAAGGATGATTTGTCGTCTGGCCGACTGATGATCGTTAGTCACGACGACATCTGGTCTTCATCGCTCGACATCCGGCTATATGCATCACACGAGAGGGCGCGCCTTCTCCAAGTCAATCTGTGGCAAGACATCAAGGAAATTCAGGAAGCTATCTCAGCCAGCGGGTAGGCAGATGCGTCCTTATCAGTTCTCGTGCCTTCGGAATTCAAAGATCCTTCGGCCTCGAGTTCATTTCGCCATCCGTCCGGGAGGAATCATGGTAAGAGTGTTTTTGAGAGTTATGGGTCAAAACCTGTTTGAACGCATTACGAAAGAACTTGCTGCGCTGAATTCTGCTTTCCCAAGAAGCCACTTGCATGGCAAGCCAATCAACTGGCAATTAGAGAAAATACATCCTCCTTTTATTGCCGACTATCTGCGACACACCTCTCAGGGGATGCCCGTCGTCTTGCTGGAAGCTGATGATAGTCGCATCATCGATCACCTCTGGGTCATCAGCAATCGGGAATTTCTCGGCATGACGGCATCACAGAATCATCTCAATGCTCCCGCACCGCTGATCATGTTTTTACCTGAAGATTTGCCAACGACAGAATTACTCGAGATGCCCCCCGTGGTCTCTGATTGGGTTACACAGCCATCCATGCATGAAACCGTCAGGCGTATATTCAGCAGTCTGAACCGCTTTCACCGTTTTCATGCCGAGGTCACCGGCAGCAAGCTGACTCTGGTCGCCGAGTCACGCATGCTCTGTTTCAGTAGCGAATCCATACAACTGACGCCCTCCGAGGTGTCCGTGGTTGAACTTTTTCTTCACCACTTTGGTAGCGTCATCCCGCTGGAAGACATCCTGTTGCTGTTCAAGTTGTCGGGCAGATCAACTGAGGGCAGCAATATCCGCGTAACCATGTTTCAGTTGCGTTTCAAGATTGAGGCGGTCACGCGTTGTCAGTTCACATTGACCAGCGCTTACGGTGAAGGCTATGTGTTGCGGCATGCACGCGGACCTAATCCCGGGCTCGCCTACTTCCCTCTGGAAGCAAGACAGGACGTGGCTGTCTACAACAGCTGATTCAAGTGTCCCTCTGCGTCAGCCGCGGTCCGGCAGGCATTTTCCCGGACCGGGCAAAGAGCGCAAAGTCAGGCAGGCATCTGACACGCCAATCCAGCGCAAGGCCGGGATCATCCGTTCCCCCGGGTCAGACGCGAGCCTGTAGGTAAACGGCGCCAGCCGGGCCCAAGCATCCAACCAGTATTCCTGGCAAAAGACGCTAAAATCCGGCACCGAGTGGCGTCGTACCTTCGCGCTGACTTGATACAAAAACGGGTTCCGATGAGCACCTGAGGTCGGCCAGGATTTTAAAAAATTCAATTCAGGCAATTTCAGGTTGATCGACCCATGGGATTCGGATGTACGTACTCCAGCGGATTAGAGATGATTGAATTGCGTAAAAGTGAAGACCGAGGCCTTGCGAACTTTGGCTGGCTCCATTCTCAGCACACGTTCTCTTTTGGGCACTACTACGATCCTCGCCACACAGGCTTTGGACCTCTGCTCGTCATCAATGAAGACCGGGTTCAAGCTGGCAAGGGTTTCGGAACCCATGGACACCGTGACATGGAAATCATTTCCTACGTGCTTGATGGCGAGCTCGCCCACAAGGACAGCATGGGTAATGGCTCCGTTCTACGCTACGGCGATGTACAGAGAATGAGCGCAGGCACGGGCGTCATGCATAGCGAGTTCAACAATTCGCCAGACAAGCTGGTGCATTTCCTGCAAATATGGATAGAGCCCTCGATCAAGGACATTCAGCCCGGCTATGAAGAGAAGCATTTCGATGTCGCCTCCAAACAAGGTCGGCTGCGGCTTATTGCATCGCCCGATGGCAGTGAAGGCTCGGTAACGATTCATCAGGATGCACGTCTCTATGCTTCGCTTCTGGACGGTAGTGCGTCGATCACGCATCACCTGCATCCCGGGCGCTCAGCGTACCTGCACCTGATTCGTGGGCAACTGACCGTTAATGGGCAGCGTCTGGGCACCGGCGACGCACTCAAATTTACCGGTGAAGAAAAGATCACTGCAGATCAGGCCGAAGCAGCTGAATTGTTGTTGTTCGATCTGCCTTACTAAAAAGATCTGGCTGAGCGGCCCGCACCGTCCGGCCTTTCCTTCGCAGCATGCCAGGCGGAGCCAGAAACTGAAAATGAAGACATCAATCTTTAGCTCAGAGCCTGCCGAATGCCATGGGCAGCCTGATTGCGGCATAATCCGTCCTGAGGAACGACAATGCGGCGATCGCGACAGCTCGCGACGCCGCATTGCTTTTTGAACGCCGAACGAACACCTATTTTCATGCAGCGCGCTGAAACCACCGATACGTCATCTCCTGTGCTCCCCCAGATTGAGCACGTTGCCAGCTGTGCGCTGCCAACGCCCTGGGCAAATTTCCAGCTTCACGCCTTTTTGGAAAAGAGTACGGGCAAAGAACACCTGGCCATGGTACTGGGTGAGGTCGGCAGTGGCGAACCCGTGCTCGCGCGACTTCATTCCGAATGCCTTACCGGAGACGCCCTGTTCAGTCAGCGCTGTGACTGTGGTGCCCAGCTCGAAAACGCATTGAAGCGCATCGCGGATGAAGGCCGCGGAGTGTTGCTTTATTTGCGACAGGAGGGCCGAGGCATCGGCTTGATCAACAAAATTCGTGCTTATCATCTCCAGGAAAATGGTGCCGATACAGTAGAGGCAAACCACCAGCTTGGTTTCGCAGACGACATCCGCAACTACGCTGTGTGCGAACCAATGCTCGCCCACTTTGGCATCCATGCGTTGAAATTGATGACCAACAACCCACGCAAACTCGACTCGATGAAGTTACTCGACATCCAGGCCGAGCGCGTGGAGCACATCGCCACGAGCAACCCATTCAACGCCCAATATCTCGCCGTAAAGGCCAGCAAGCTAGGCCATTTGCTGACCAACACCAATTCGCCTGCTTCGGCGGATGACGACACGAAATCCTGAATACGAACCGAAGAACGAACCGGGGTTTCGTGCAGTCAGATCGGACAGCAGCCAACAATGAGTTTTGAGGACTTAATCTGTTGCGACGCAATATAAGCAGCGCCTGTCTGAGCGAAAATTCAATTTTTTCAGGCGGAAATGAAATTTTGCGGCGCATCACGTTGAAAAAACGGATACCCGAGAATTCCGTCGCGTAGTAGTGCATTACTACCCGAAGCCGAGTTGCCCGGTAAATAATCCTTAACAGTAATTCCCACGGGATGTACATTACTCCCGCCGGGTTACCCGAAGAAGAGAAGACCGTTTGAAGATCGGCACGGGCCGAACTGGCAGCACCAACGTCGTTTTCACAACTATAAAGCGCAGAGGAGACAACAATGTCATCACCCCAACAGCCGAAACGCCGGCAATTTTTCAAAATCGCATCTGCTGGAACAGTGGCCACCGCGAGCGGCACCCTGCCCATGATGTTGATGCCCGAAGCTGCATTAGCGGCTGAAGTACTGGGCGCCGACGCACTCAAAACGCTGACCAAGATGGCACGCGACATCTTTCCGCATGACCGTTTCGAAGACACGCTCTACATCAATGCAGTCAGTGGCTACGGCGAGCAGGCAAAAGCAGATGAAAAGCTGAAGAAGCTATTGCTCGATGGCGTTGCGAAGCTCGATGCCGAAGCGAACAAAAAGTTCAAGAAGCCCTACGCAGAGGTTGAAAAAGAAGCAGATCGCGTTTCCATCCTCAAGGCCATGGACAAAGCCAGATCCGAATTCTTCGCCAAGATGCGCGGCGATCTGGTCGTTAGCCTCTACAACCAGCCAGCCGTGTGGGCGAAGCTGGGTTATGAAGGCCCATCGGCCGACAAGGGCGGCTACATCAATCGTGGCTTCAATGACCAAACCTGGATGGATCGCGCGTAATTCGCATTCCTGAACCCACCGACAAAAACACAAAGGTAATAGGAGACAAGCATGGCTTCCAAAAAATTTGACCTCAAAGATGAGGTAGTCGTCATTATCGGCTCGGGTGCCGGTGGCGGCACGCTGGGCAATGAGCTCGCACAAAAAGGCATTGACGTGGTTATTCTTGAGGCAGGCAAGCGCCACGAGATCAATGATTTCGATAATGATGAATGGCCCATGTTCAGCAAAATTTCATGGCTGGACAAGCGGACCACCTCCGGTTCATGGCGTGTGGCGAAAGACTTCCCTGGCCTGCCCGCCTGGATCGTCAAAGCGGTAGGTGGCTCGACCGTTCACTGGGCTGGCGCATCGCTGCGTTTCCAGGAGCATGAATTCAAGACCAAAACTGTCTACGGTACCGTCGCAGGTGCCAACCTGCTCGACTGGCCAATCACACTCAAAGACCTTGAGCCGTACTATGCACGTGCCGAAGACAAGATGGGCACGACCGGTACCAATGGTATTCCTCGCCTGCCAGGCAACAACAACTACAAGGTTCTTGCTGCTGGCGCGAAAAAAGTCGGCTACAAGAAATTCCACACTGGGAACATGTCGATCAACTCGCAGCCTCGCGATGGTCGTGGTTCCTGCCAGCAGATCGGCTTCTGCTTCCAGGGTTGCAAATCCGGCGCGAAATGGTCCACGCTGTACACAGAAATTCCCAAAGGCGAAAAAACCGGCCACCTCGAAGTGCGCTCTGACGCACAGGCACTGAAAATCGAGCACGATAGCTCGGGCAAGGTCACTGGCGTTCTGTACGGTGATTCCAAAGGCAATCGCTATCTGCAAAAAGCACGCGTCGTCTGCGTTGCCGGTAACTCGATCGAATCGCCTCGCCTCTTGCTGAACTCGGCATCGACCATGTTCCCGAATGGTTTGGCCAATTCTTCTGGTCAGGTCGGCAGGAACTACATGCGTCACATGACCGCTTCGATCTATGCCATCTTTGAAAACCCGGTTCACATGTTCCGTGGCACCACCATGGCAGGTATCGTTCAGGACGAATCCCGCCACGATCCAAGCCGTGGCTTTGTGGGTGGCTATGAGATGGAAACGCTGTCATTGGGCGTTCCATTCATGGCGGCCTTCCTCGAGCCAGGCGGCGGCCGTGTCGCCCCAGGCTGGGGTCGTGACTTTGCGAGTGCCATGGATGCCTATGACAACATGGCTGGTATGTGGCTTGTCGGTGAAGACATGCCTCAATCGACCAATGGCATCACGCTGCACAAGACCGAGAAAGACCAATTTGGTCTGCCTGTTCCAAACGTGCATTTCAGCGATCACAAAAACGACGAGGCGATGCGCAACCATGGCTTCAAGCAGGCCAAGGCTTTGTACGAATCCATTGGTGCCAAACGTGTGATCTTCACACCGCCTTATCCTTCGACACACAATCTCGGTACCAACCGGATGAGTGAAAAAGCCAAGGATGGTGTGGTTAACAAGCACGGCCAGACGCACGACATCAAGAACCTGTTTGTCTCTGATGGCAGTCAGTTCACCACAGGCGCGGCCGAAAACCCGACACTGACCATCGTGGCTTTGGCCATCCGTCAGGCCGAGTACATCGCCAACGCCATGTCGCGCAAGGAGCTGTAATGAAAACTGCATGGTCTACACCGGCCATGCTGGCTGCTGCCCTGTTGTTCGGGGCAGCAGCAGGTTCAGCAAAGGCTCAAGCTGCCGGTGAAAAATTATTTAAACAGCAGTGCGCGGCTTGTCACGCCGTGGCAAAAGATGCGCCTATGGGCATGGGCCCCAATCTTGCTGGTATCGTTGGCAAAGACGCCGGCATAATGGAAGGCTACCGATATTCAGCTGAGTTCAAAAAAGGGCTGGATGGACAAAAGTGGACACCCGAGTTGCTGGACGCTTGGCTCGCCGATCCGCAAAATCTCGCGCCCGGTACCTACATGATGTACAAGCAAAATGATGCCGCCGTTCGCAAGAGCATCATCGAGTATCTGACTAGCGTCAAGTAAATCAAACTGCATGAACCCTCAACGGATGCCTTAATGCTTCCGTTGATTTTTTTGGGGAGAACCCATGTGCGATATCTACACCAGCGCTGATCCCATCCATTACGAGCAGCGCACTCGTTCCATGCGAATTCGCGGTGTCGTTACCAGCATACGTCTGGAAAATCTGTGCTGGGATATTCTGGCGCGCATTGCGTCCAAAGACCAGATGACCACCAACCAACTCATCAGCAAACTTTATGACGAGATCATCGAGCGTCAGGGGCGCGTCGACAATCTGTCTTCCTTCCTGCGCGTATCATGCATGCGCTATCTGTCGTATGTCGCCGAGCAGCAGGAAAAAGATCATCTGATGATGAAGCAGAGCGCGCTGACCAACGCCGGTCAGGTCCATCCCATGCCGACGCGTTTGCAGCTTAAATCCAGCTGAGAAAATCATCTGCTACACGTGCCAATCAGCCGCCGGGCAGGTGCTCTATCCGGCGTTCAACGCGCTATCAATTCAAGAATACAGGCAGTCTTAGAGGCGCCAACAAAAAACCGCTAGCATTGTTGCCCTCCATTGTCGTACGGCCGTACTGTCTGCAGCGGTGCGCCTGGCCGGCGGCTTTCTGTCAGACCCTCTCAGACAAACGAAGAACCCCTTTTTTTCCTGGCCCCTTGTACTGCGAGCGGCTCCCGCTTAAAGTGGCGGCTTTCTATCCGGCAACACGCACAACATGAACTCGTCTTTGTTATTCACGCCGATCACTGTCGGTCCCCAGACACTCCCCAACCGCATCATGATTTCGCCTATGTGCCAGTACTCGGGCAACGATGGCAATGCCAATGACTGGCACATGGCGCATCTGGGATCGCTCGCACTCTCGGGTGCTGGTCTGATGTTTGTTGAGGCAACTTCGGTCAGCCCCGAAGGCCGCATCACCGCTGGCTGTCTTGGTTTGTACAACGACGACAACCATCAGTCACTCAAACGCATCGTCGATGCCGTACGGGTAATCTCACCCATCAAGCTCGCGATACAGCTCGGCCACGCCGGCCGCAAAGCCTCCAGCCACCGTCCCTGGGAGGGCGGCGCCCTCATGAGCGCACAAGAAGGTGGCTGGCCAACGATTGCACCTTCGGCGCTGCCTCACAAGCCCGATGAAACGCCGCCCAAGGCGATGACGGCAGACGACATACATCGCATTACCGCAGACTTTATTAGCGCCACTGAGCGCGCACGCGAGCTGGGCTTTGATGTGATCGAAGTTCACTGCGCTCATGGCTACCTGCTGCATGAATTCCTTTCGCCACTTTCCAATCAACGTACCGACGACTTTGGCGGCTCGCTGGAAAACCGCATGCGTCTGCCTTTGGCCATATTTGATGCAGTCCGCAAAGCGGCTGGCCCGGGCATTGCGGTCGGTGCACGACTCTCCGCGACTGACTGGGCTGAAGGTGGCTGGGATCTGGAACAAAGCATCGCGTTTTCACGTCAGCTGCAGGCGCATGGCGCAGACTTCATTGATGTCTCCTCGGGCGGTGTCGCCGCGCATCAAAAAATCACGCTGGGGGCCGGCTATCAGGTGCCATTTGCCGAAGCGATTCGCAAAGAGGTGAGCATTCCGGTGATTACCGTCGGCCTGATTACAGAGCCGCAGCAAGCCGAGGACATTCTTCGGGAAGGCAAGGCCGACATCGTCGCGCTGGCGCGCGCCTTCATCAGCGATCCACGCTGGCCTTGGCGGGCAGCGGCCGCGTTAGGCGGGCAGGTCACAGGCTCTCCGCCCTACTTCCGGTGCTTGCCGCATGGATTCCCACCCATTTTTGGCGATGTAAAAACCAACCAGCGATGACCCGGCTTGGTCCGCATTCAGCGATTCGACAATAGTCATTTTGGCAATTAGCGCGCGCTGGATTGGGCCAAACCACGCGCATTTGACGCCGAAAATAACGCCAAACCAGGGATTTCCCCCAGCCGCGCGTAGAACTGCTGCGCTGGCTCACGTCGAGATCAGATTTTTTTGAGCGCTTGCTCAAAATATTTTCAAAATAGTCCCAAGATTTTTCACGCGATCGACGGCAATTCAAGGTCCAGCCTCAGGGCAAACGCGTGGACAAGGTTTCCGGTGTTCAATATGATGTTATGTTTTGCCGAATAACAAATACTCACGGGGAGATGCATCATGTGGCAACAGGTTTATGACCCGTTCAACAATGTCTGGCTGTCGACATTCGCTGCCGCCATTCCAGTGGTCGTCATGCTGGCGGCGCTGGCCTTTTTTCATATCAAGGCGCACATTGCTGCCGTCATGGGCTTGGTGTCTGCACTGGTGGTCGCCATCTGGGGCTTTACGATGCCGAGCAACATCGCTGTCGCCTCTGCGCTCTATGGTGCTGCCTATGGCCTGTTTCCCATTGGCTGGATCATCCTGAACGTCATTTTTCTCTATCAGCTCACGGAACGAAAAGGTCAGTTCAAAATCCTGCGCGAAAGCATTGCCGGCATCAGTGGCGATCGTCGCTTGCAGTTGCTGCTGATTGCATTTTCGTTCGGCGCATTCTTTGAAGGTGCAGGCGGCTTTGGTACCCCAGTCGCGGTCACCGGTGCCATGCTGATTGGTCTGGGTTTTGCGCCACTGGCCGCATCGGGCCTGTCCCTGATTGCAAACACCGCACCCGTGGCTTACGGCGCACTCGGCACACCGATCATTGCGCTGGCCGGCGTCACCGGGCTGGACATGCTTGAGCTCTCGGGCATGGTGGGTCGCCAGCTGCCACTGTTCTCGCTGATCGTACCCTTCTGGCTGATCTGGGCCTTCTGCGGCTTCCGCGGCATGCTGGCGATCTGGCCCGCCGTGCTGGTCGCGGGTGCGGCCTTCGCGATACCGCAGTATCTGATCTCGAATTTCCACGGTCCATGGCTGGTCGATGTGGGTGCCGCAGTAGCTTCCATGGTCTGCCTGACATTGTTCCTGAAAGTATGGCAACCCAAAGAAATCTGGACATCAGCAAGCGGCACGTTCGAGGGTGGCGACGCTACCGCGTCGACCGGTGGTGGACATGACTACACTCGCAAGGAAGTCATGGACGCATGGACACCCTGGTTGATTCTCTCCGTGATCGTTCTGCTCTGGGGTATCCCTGAATGGAAGAAATTCCTCGACAGTATTTCGATTGTGAAGATCGAATGGGCCAATCTGCACATGCTTGTGCAGAAGATGCCGCCTGTTGCCCCGGCACCTAAAATCGAAGAGGCGATCTTCAAACTGAACTGGCTGTCGGCTACCGGTACCGGCATCTTCATCGCGTGTATCGCGTCTGCTTTGATGATGGGCTACAAGATTCGTGAAATGCTCGCCGTCTACTGGGACACACTGAAACTGTTGAAGTACTCGCTCATCACCATTGCCGCCATGCTGGCACTGGGTTACTCGACGCGTTACTCCGGTGTGGATTCCACCTTGGGTCTGGCGTTTGCGAACACCGGTATGTTTTATCCTTTCTTCGGCACACTGCTCGGCTGGTTGGGTGTTGCGCTGACTGGCTCCGATACAGCGTCCAACGTGCTGTTCGGTGGCTTGCAAAAAACCTCTGCCGAGCAGTTGGGTCTGTCGCCTGTGCTGATGGCTGCCGCCAACTCGTCGGGTGGTGTGATGGGCAAGATGGTCGATGCGCAATCCATCGTGGTCGCATCAACAGCAACCAAGTGGTACGGACACGAAGGTGAAATCCTGCGTTACGTGTTCTTCCATTCGATTGCGCTGGCTGCGCTGGTTGGTATCCTCGTCACGCTGCAAGCCTATGTACATCCGTTCACATTGCTCGTGAAGTAAATCACGCCAGCATTCAAATCCGCAACCGTGCAGCGCTTCCAGCCTGCACGGTTTTTTCTTGTTCGTATGCCTTTCATTGATGCGCTTGAGAGGTCTCAAGTGAATCGCCGATTGATTTGCCAATCCCGTCGCAGCCGACAAAGATAGCTCGGAGCGGCGTGCGCTTCCTTTACCGCGCCGTTTTCTATCAACACACAGGAGACGACATGAATGGTATTTCGCAAATGGGTGGCTACAGCGGGCAACAATTGGCACCGCAAGGGCTTTTTGGTGGATTGTTTGGTGCTCCCCTTGGCGGTCTGATCGGACGCGGCATCGGTGGCATGTTTGGCAATGCTGCTCTGGGTAGCCAGATCGGCCAAATGGCTGGGGGCATCGGTGGCGGACTTCTGCCATTTCAAGTGGATCCCATGATGCAAGCCTATGCACAGCAGCAAGCGCAACAACAAGCTCAGCAACAACTACAACAGCTCCAGCAGCTGCAACAACTTCAGCAACTGCAACAACTACAGCAGCAACAGGAACAGCAGAACCCGATGGGTCAACAACTTGCACCACAAGGATGGTTCGGCAATCTGCTCGGCCAGATCGGTCAGCCAGTGGGTGGCGCTATTGGCGGCCTGTTTGGTCACTCCGGCATTGGCAGTCAGATCGGCGGCGCTGCGGGTCAGCTGGGACGCCTGCTGCCCTTCCAGCAAGATCCCATGCAGGCGTACGCGCAGCAGCAACTGTCACCGCAGGGATGGTTCGGTAATCTGATCGGGCAATACGGTCAGCCTGCAGGCAGTGCGATCGGTGGCATCTTTGGACAGTCAGGACTGGGTGGACAGATTGGCGGCATCGCGAGTCAGCTGGGCCGCCTGCTGCCTTTCCAGCAGGATCCTGTTGCCCAGGCTTATGCGCAACTCGCGCAACAACAACAATTGCAACAGCAACTGCAACAACTCCAGCAGCTTCAGCATCTGCAAGGCCAACAAGCGCAGCAGGGACAACAAGGGCAGTCACTCGCGCCGCAAGGCTTCTTCGGCAATCTGCTCGGTCATATTGGACAGCCACTCGGTAGCGCTATTGGCGGTCTGTTTGGTCATTCCAACATCGGCAGTCAGATCGGAGGCGCTGCGGGACAACTGGGTCGGCTCTTGCCTTTCCAGATGGACCCGTCGCAGCAGCAGGCATGGTCGCAGGCCTTGCAGCAAAACGCGCCCTATCAGGGTAGCGGGCAACAAGCCTATGGGCAGCAAGCGTATGGACAACAACAGCAAGGCTATGGGCAGCAACCGGGATACGGCGCTGGTCAGACCACCGTGCACTGAATCGATGTAGTGACTTACGCGATGGGGCAGCCTGTCGCGTAAGAGCCTCGTATTCATTTCACCATTAGCGCCTCACGCCAGACAGGGAACAGTATGTCCACTATTCAGGGAGGACCGGGTCGCGGTCGCTATCTGATCATTGCAAACGACAACCATCGTTTGCGTCGCTTTGTCGATGATGCACACAAAGATCCTGAACTTGATCTGATCGAAACGATAGGGCCCAAGGATGCACCTCACACCGCCGTGTATGAAATGGCGCACGACAAGGCTGCCAACCTTCAGCAAGGTTTTCAAGCTGAGGGCGCACTCAAGATAGAACCCGACAAACCCTTATCCCTGTTTGGCGATGCCTGAATTTTTGCCGTTCCATGAAAGGATCACCATGTCATCCAAATCCGAATCCGGTCGCAGCGGTGCCTCCGAGCCCAGTGCGGCCACCGGTACCCCCGTCGCTGCGAAAGACACACCATCGTCTGCAAAGGAAACCACTGCGGCAACCAAGGAAGCTGCCGCCCCGCGCGAAAGCGCGACCACAGAGAGCAAGTCCGGACAGCGCGAGCTTAAAAAACGCAGAGGCCAGTTTCTCGTTGCACCTCGACACAATCCGACCTTGCAAATGATGGGCATCGCACCCCTGCAATTCTCCGTCGTCGAGCAGGCGTTGCGAGACAGCCCCGATATTGAAGTCATTGATCGCGTCGGCCCCAAGAACGTCATTGGCGCGCTCGCCGCCGGCGCGCCGGGTGGTGCTGGTGTGCTGGTTGCACGCATGGCAGAAGAAAAAGCTGCCGCTCTGGCCATGCAATCGCAAGGACAGTTGATTGTCGAGCGCGATCAGAGCCTGCAACTGCTGGATGTGAATTATCCGCAGTCCGAACTGATGAACTACAGCCTGCCCATGACTGGCACCGCATTGACCGCTGAATTTCTGGTGATGGCTCAGGACAAGCTGATTGAGGGTGCTGAGGTGTATCTGTTCGGCAGTCTGCTGCCTGCACGCGGCGTCACTGATGCGACTGGCAAAGTCAGGCTCACGCTGTTTGGTGAAACGACCTCTAGCGTGCGCCGTCTGTACATCAAGCCGCGCATGGACTACTGGAGTTTTTATCAGGAACAACCCGACATCAGCGATGAGGAAATCAATGTCGTCAAGCTGCGTGCTTTGTCTGACTGGCCCTCGCTGGCCAATTTCCCCAAACAGCAGCAACTCAGCTGGGGACAAAAAGCTATGCGACTCGATCAACTGCCGCCCCACTTTCGTGGTCAGGGCATACGGATTGCCATCGTTGATTCAGGCGCTGCCAACCAGCATCAAGATCTCACCAACATCACGCACGGTTACGACATCATCAACAAGCAGCGCGATACCAGCACCTGGACGGTGGATACGCTTTCGCATGGATCGCATTGTGCCGGCGTGATTGCGGGACTGGATTCTGCCGTAGGTATACGTGGCTTCGCGCCGGATGCAGAAATACATGCCTGCAAACTCTTCCCGGGAGGACAAATCAGTCAGCTCATTGATGCGCTCGAATACTGTATTGAGAAACAGATCGACGTAGTCAACCTGAGTCTAGGCGGTGCTGAACCCTCTGAAGCGCTGGAGCAGCAGCTGCAGCGCGCACGGCAAGCGGGCGTCGCCTGCATCGTCGCTGCAGGAAATTCGGGCGGTGCAGTGCAGTATCCGGCTGCCTCGCAGCATGTGCTGGCAGTCGCTGCGATTGGCCGTCTGCATGAATTCCCTGCCGACAGCTATCACACCCAAAGCCTGACGCCGCAGATGGACACCAATGGCTTCTATGCGGCGCGTTTCAGTTGCTTCGGCCCCGAGATTGCCGTCTGCGCGCCCGGTGTCGCAATTACCTCATCCGTACCTGACAACAACTACGCCGCATGGGATGGTACCTCCATGGCCGCGCCGCACGTCACCGGACTGGCGGCACTGGCACTGGCGCATCATCCTGATTTTCAGGGAGCGATTCGCATGCGTAATGCACAGCGCGTCGATCGTCTGTTCCAGATCATCAAAGCCTCCTGCCGCCCCGTGATGGTGGGCGATCAGCGCCGCACAGGGTTCGGCCTGCCGGATGCGCCGCGCGCAGTCGGTCTCATGCCAGCGCAGCAGCAGCCCGCTGCTGACATGAGCAAAACGATGGGTGGGGCGCTGGGCGGATTGATGGGCTCACCGGCAATCATGCAGACGCTGGCCAACGCCTATCGCGAACTACCGCAGATGATGCCGCAGGGTGCCAATCTGGGATTAGGTACTTATGACCCCTACGCCAACCTGTTGGCGGTTCAACAGGCAATGAGTATGCAAAACAATATGCCTAACGTCTTCTCTTACCGTATGTGGTGACTGAAGCACATTGACCCGCCATGCGATGCGCAAACCATCGCATGGCGCAATGATGCAGTAATAAAAAATACAATACAGCGATGTTTTTTCGGAACTTGTCCACCACCAAGATGGTCATGTCATGTACGCAATCGAATCATTGCGATTTTATGACCCGACCGACCGAGGAACATCATGGAACATCAGCAACAACTATCATCACCGCCGCATGGCTTGGCTTCACAATCCAGCTATGACCCGAACCGTCTGCTTGACACCTTGCGCGACCGTATGAAACTCAAAAACGATGCAGCGCTATCCCGCGCACTTGAAGTCGCCCCGCCCGTCATCAGCAAAATACGCCACCGCTCATTGCCCGTGGGTGCATCCCTGCTAATTCGCATGCATGAAGTGACGGAGTTGAGTATTCGTGACCTGCGCGACCTCATGGGTGATCGTCGCACCAAATATCGGTTGTCCGATGCTCAGGGCAAGCCGAAGCCGGTGATTACGGCGGGAAAATAAATACCGGAAACAAAGAAGTTCGAAGACTAGAATCGTCAAATAGAAAACGCTATGTCTAATTTGAGATGCCCGCGCTAATTGCGATCGAAGCTATCGCAATTAGCGCGGGCATCTCAATGACAGGAGATGGCTACCACAGTTGCAAAGAACTGTGCGCGAATTATCCCAAGATGAATCTCACTCAACTTCGGTGATGCTCACTTTCACGATAATGCCAAACTACGGGAAAAACCAGCAAAGCGGCCTCTGCAGGGGGCGGTCAATAAATTCTGATTGATTAAACCTCCGATAAAAATAGTCCATTTTTACATCTGTTCGCTTATCGCTTGCGAAATTGTCGATCTATGCATACACGGATGCATATGACGCAATAGCTAGTTGCATCTGTTGAATTATTGATACCGAAAAAATAGAATTAACATGGAAATTTCAATATGTTTCTACCATCCTCAAAAGTCTTGCAAACTTTGAGCATGGAAGTATTTCATTTAACAATTGGCGATCCTTTGCTTAGCTATCGTCATCCTGTAGCGCGTCACTTTTTTTAACAGGTACTTTTGAACAGTAACCCAAGGTGATAGAAACTGTCGGCGTTCCGCATGTTGTACCACTCGAAATCATTCTGCCCGACGAACCACTGCTAATGATGGGTGCGGGGCCTGTACCCATACCACCGCGTGTGGCAGCAGCAAACTCTATCGTCATCAATCATCTTGGTGAGACGATGAACAAGGTCATTGAACAGATCAAGGAGATGGGGCGCTACGTTTTTCAGACCACCTCCTCACATGTGATGGGGGTGGGTGGTCCGGGATCGGCAGCTATGGAAATGGCAATCTCCAATCTCGTACATCCGGATGACAGGGTGCTATGCATTTGCAACGGCTACTTCAGTCATCGTATGGCAGAGATGGTCAGCAGGGTTCGCGGCGAACCCGTGGTGCTTCAAGTGGCGAACAATGAACAGGCAGACGTCGAGGCCGTAGAAAAGGCCTTACGCACGACCAAATTCGACGCCATCACTCTCGTTCAAGGCGAGACCTCGAACACCGTCTGCAACCGCGATCTCGATCGCATCGCTCGCTTAGCCAAGGAGCATGGATGCCTCGTTATCGTTGATGCGGTTTGTACGCTTAGCACCATGCCACTGGAGATGGACCAATGGGGTATCGATGCGGTGATTACTGGTGGGCAGAAAGGTCTTTCCTCCATTCCAGGCGTCTCGCTTCTCGCATTTTCCGACAAAGCCTGGAATGAGAAAGTAACTGCACGTACCGAGATGCCATTCCACTGGTGTCTTGATGCGCAACTAGCTGACAAATTTTGGAATCAGAAATCCTATCACTACACTGCGCCGGTTTCTGGGCTTCTCGCTTTACATGAAGCCTTGCGTCTGGTTTGCGTGGAGACCTTGCCAAACCGTTTCTATCGACACTTACACTGCTCTGAGGCATTACAAGCTGGCATTGAGGCACTTGGTTTACAGCTCCTGGTGCCGAAGCAACATCGGCTCAATTCGGTCATTGGAATTGTGACGCCCAGCCAGGTCTCGGCTGACGTAGTGCGTACGCACATGTCCCGAGTACACAGAGTAGAAATTTCTGGTGCGTTTGGTCTGAACATTTTGCGTATTGGCCAGATGGGTGAGCAAAGTCGCGCTCACAATCTGTTTCGCACTTTACATGCGCTCGGCGCAAGCATGCAAACTGCAGGGGCTGATCTCGATCTTCCTGCTGGAATGGCCGAACTGGAACGTTTTCTTTCACAGCCGAGAAGCAATTCCAGTTCCATGACGCGCGCGATGCTATGCGACACAGTAATCCCGGCCTAGCGACGAAAAAAAATTCATCGGGTGCGAGATTTCGCTTGAACTGACACTCACCAAACACAAACTTGCTCACTGTCAGATCAAATCAGAATTTACACTCCTAGAACACCACCAAATCGCGCATGCTCTCACCCGCATCCAGCCGGTCAAATGCGGCATTGATGTCATCTAGCTTCATGCGCTCGCCCATGAGCTTATCGACTGGCAGTTTGCCTGCCATATAAAGGCCAATGTAGCGGGGTACATCACGTGACGGCACGCAGGAGCCGATGTAACTGCCTTTGATCGTGCGCTCTTCTGCCACCAGGCTC
The DNA here is from genome assembly GCA_027490465.1 of Oxalobacteraceae bacterium. Classification (GTDB taxonomy): domain Bacteria; phylum Pseudomonadota; class Gammaproteobacteria; order Burkholderiales; family Burkholderiaceae_D; genus Pernthalerella. The sequence continues at coordinate 20,981 of JAIXXZ010000027.1, read as the reverse complement.
ACCTGCTGCAACGGCCAGTTGTGCTGCGGATGCGGCAAACTGCCGGTGACTGTGGTGCCGCCGCGGCGTGTCATGCGATAGGCCATCTCCATCGCCTGAATCACACCGGCCATTTCAAACGCGAAGTCCACGCCACCTCGCGTGGCATCTTTGACTTTGGCGACGGCGTCCGGATCACGGGCATTAACGGTGATGGTCGCACCCAATGAACGTGCTACCTCGAGCTTGCTGTCATGCAGATCCACCGCCACGATATCGCGCGCACCTGATGCCACTGCACCCAGCAAGGCGCACAGACCCACGCCGCCCAGTCCTATGACCGCAGCTGTTTGGCCAGGCTGTACCTTGGCTGTGTTCACGACGGCGCCTACGCCAGTGAGCACCGCGCAACCAAACAGAGCGGCTTCAATCGGATCGATATCCTGTTCCAGTTTCACGCAGGAGCGACGCGAGACAACGGCATGTTCGGCAAACGCCGACACACCCACATGATGATTCACCGCCTGCGATCCCAGATGCAGACGACGTTCGCCGGAGAGCAAAGTACCCTTGCCATTCGATTCAGCGCCCGGCTCACACAAGGCCGGACGACCTTCCATGCAGGGCATGCAATGCCCGCAGCTCGGTACAAAAACCAGCACCACACGATCACCGGCTTTCAGATCGCTGACACCCTCACCCACCTGCACTACCTGTGCGGATGCCTCGTGACCCAAGGCCATCGGAACCGGTCGTGGACGAACGCCGCTGATCACCGAGAGATCCGAATGACAGAGACCCGCCGCAATCATTTTTACCAGTACCTCACCCGGGCCCGGCGCATCAAGATCGATATCTTCGATCTTCAGCGGTTTGCTCTGTGCAAAGGGCGCAGGATTTTCCATCGAATGCAAAACGGCTGCGCGGGTTTTCATGTCAGTCTCCGTGAAATGCTGAAAATTTAAATGGTGCGTCCACCGTCGACCGGCATTTCCAACCCAGTCAGAAACTCGGCAGCATCAGTACCCAGGAACACTGCCGCCGCCGCCATATCTTTAGGATCGCAGAAGCGTCCAAGTGGAATCGTTGAGACAAACTTTGCGCGGTTTTCTGGTGTATCAGGCACGCCCATGAAATCACCCAGCAAACCTGTTGCGCCCATCACCGGGCACAGCGCATTGACACGAATGCGATCCGGTGCAAGTTCAACGGCCATGGATTTAGACAGCAGATTGACCGCGCCCTTGGACGCGTTGTACCAGGACAGACCGGGACGGGGGCGGATGCCGGCCGTCGAGCCCACGTTGATGATCACACCGCCCTTGCCTCGCTCGCGCATCAGCGGAAGCACCGCGTGCGTCATGAAGTAAATTGATTTGACGTTGACGTTGAAAACACGATCAAAGGTTTTCTCGTCCACATTCAACATAGGCTGATTCTTGTGTGTCGTACCGGCGTTGTTAATCACGATATCTGGCACACCAAACGTATCCACGCAGGCCTTGACCATCGCATTCACCGAGTCGGCATTCGCCACATCGCAAGCCACGGCTTTGGCATTCGCACCCAGTGCTTTGGCCACACGCTCACCGGCCTCGGCATTGAGATCGGCGATGATGATCTTTGCACCCTCGCGCACATACGCCGCTGCCATGCCTTCGCCAAAGCCGCTGCCGGCACCTGTAATAATCGCGACCTTACCCTGAAGCTGTCCCATGATGTCTCCGTGTTCCTCTAAAAACGTAGTGAAATGAATTGATTAGCCGTGATGCAGAACGACCGTCTTGGTCGTGCTGAATTCCTCAAGCGCGAGGAAACCCTTCTCGCGGCCGTGGCCGCTGCGCTTCATGCCGCCAAAGGGCAGTTCGACACCGCCGCCGGCACCATAGCAGTTGATGAACACCTGCCCGCTGTGCAAGCGCTGCGCCATGCGCTGCTGACGGCTGCCGTTTTCTGTCCAGACGCCCGAGACCAGACCGAACTCGGTTGCGTTCGCAAGCCGAACCGCATCTTCTTCATCGCTGAAGGGCATCGCTGCCAACACCGGACCAAAGACTTCCTTGCACGCGAGTTGATGATCGCGCGGCACAGCGCCGAACAAGGCGGGCGCGACAAAATAACCATCGGACGACACGCCGTCGGCCAGCACGCCACGCGCCAGCAGCGGCACACCGGAAGCGACCGCTTGATCGATAAAGCCTTTGACGCGTGCGAATTGTTTGGCGTTGACGATGGGTCCGCAATCCAGATCCATCTCGGGTGTACCTACTTTGACTTTTTTGAAGGCTTCCGCGATACGTCCGACGAACTGATCGTAGATGTCCTGTTGTATCAACAAACGGCTACCCGCAGAACAGGTCTGCCCCGCATTCTGCGTGATCGCTTTGACGATGATAGGCACAGCCTTGTCCATGTCCACATCATTGAACACGATTTGCGGTGACTTGCCGCCCAGCTCGAGCACACAAGGCACGGCGTTTTTTGCCGTTGATTCCTGGACCATCACGCCAACTTCGGGCGACCCCGTGAAGGTCGCAAAATTGATTCCCGGATGCGCGGTCAGTGCAGCGCCTGCTTCATAGCCGTAACCGGTCACGACATTCAGTGCGCCGGGCGGCAAACCCGCTTCCATTGCCAGCTCTGCCAGTCGTATGCCAGACAAACAGGCATCCTCGGAGGGTTTCAGCACTGCGGCATTACCCATCGCAAGCGCGGGTGCCAACGTACGACCAAACATCTGCGCCGGATAATTCCAGGGAATGATGTGTGCCGTCACGCCATGCGGCACTCGCACGACTTGCACGTTGTAGCCATTCAGATAGGGAATCTGCTGACCATGAATTTTGTCGGCAGCGCTGCCATAAAACTCGAAATAGCGGGCAACCGCCACGATATCGTTGCGCGCCACTGTCATGGGTTTGCCGGTGTCGCGCGCTTCGATCAGCGCGATCTCTTCGGCATGTTGGATGATCAACTCGCCAAATTTCATCAGGATGCGACCACGCTCGGTAGCCGTCATTCGTCCCCATGCACCGTCCAGTGCGCGCTGGGCCGCAGCGACCGCGAGGTCGATATCCGCTGATGTGCCGCGATCAATCGTCGTAAAGGGCTTGCCATCGCAAGGGTTGAGGACTTCAATGGTCTGCCCGTTCACGGCAGATCGCCATTGGCCATCAATGAGAATCGTGGACATGCAAAATCTCCTGAAAATCTTTATGAATCAATGAAAATGCGTACGTCGGTGGGTTGGGGATAATGAAGATCGCGAGAAGGCCAATGCCAAGGGCGATAGCCCCTAAATCGTCATCCCGGCGAAGGGTGAAGCGGGGGTTTCAGACCGCATGCGGTCTGCCCGCGCAACGGCACTGGCTTACAAGCCAGTGCGCGCCCTGCAATGGGGGATCCAGTGTCGTTCATTACTCACAAACAGCTTTAATCAATTGCCTGACAGCGTCCTGTTCATACCAATCGATAAAGATCACAAAGGGCAAACAGACCTCCATCCAACCAAACAAGCCACTAACGACCCTCACCCTCAACCAACTCACCGCGCTCCAGTATCAGCGTTGCATCCGGCAAATCACGCAACAAACTGCGGTTGGATTCCGTCACCACAATACACAGCTCCGGCGCAATCTCATGCAACCTGCGCAATGACTCTGCATATTGATTCGCCAGCACCGGCGCCAGTCCCTGAAAGGGTTCATCCAGCAATATCAAACGCGTACCCACCATCAGCGCGCGGCCCAGCGCCGCCATCTTGCCCTGACCACCTGAGAGCGCTGAACCGGAACGCGGCAACATCTCGCGCAATTGGGGCACTACCTCAAGTACGCGCGCCAGACGTTGATCAATTTCGGTGACGTCAAGTCCGAGCACATCACAAGGCAGACGCAAATTTTCTTCTACGCTGAAGGTCGGATACATCACTCGGTCTTCCGGCGCATAACCAATACCCAGACTGGTACGCCGGTGCGCTGGTACGCGTGAAAGATCTTCGCCATTCATCGCGATCGTTCCAGCCGACAGGGGCAGCAAGCCCATGATCGCGCGCAGCAAGGTTGTTTTGCCTGCGCCATTACGGCCCACCACGGCCAGCAATTGTCCCGCATTGAACTCGGTCGAGATACCACGCAACACCGTATTGCCGGCGATGCTTGCACTGACATGATCGATCTTCAGCATCTCATTCCCCGATCACGTTCTTGCGAATCTCCGGATCCGCCAATACTTGTTCAGGCGTGCCATCCGCTGCGACCCGGCCTGCAATCCAGGCCGCGACTCGCGTCGAATACTGCGACACGATGTCAACATCATGCTCGACAAAGATCGCGGTAATTTTCTGCTCATCCAGCGCCGCCATGATGGTACCCATCAGCGCATGCTTTTCATCACTCGAAACACCCGAGGTAGGCTCATCCAGAATCAGGAGCCGAGGCCGCATCACTAAAGCCATCGCAATATCCAGCAGCTTGCGCTGACCTTCCGGCAGCGCACCTGACAATTCATCCGCGCGCGCAGACAGACCCACCATATCGAGCACATGATCGACAGCCGATGCCGGTACCGCGTCAGCCAGCGAAGTCCAGATGCCCAGCCCCCCTTTTTTACCCGCCGCTGCAATACGTATGCAATCACGCACGGTGTGCTCGACAAACAGCTGCGGTAACTGGAATGAACGCACCATGCCGCGTAGTGCGATCTGGCGTGGAGATAACTGCGTGACTTCACGACCTTCGAAGAAAACCTGCCCTGCCTGCGGCCGTATCAGACCCGTGCAAATATTGATAAAGGTGGTCTTGCCCGCGCCGTTCTGACCGATCACGGCAAGGCGCTCACCCTCTTCCAGCGTGAAGTCAATATGATCAGCCACCACCACGGCACCAAAGGCCAGTTGCAAGTCGCGGGTTTGCAGAAGTGGTGCGCTCATGAGCGGTCCCCTCCCTCTGATTTGTTCGTCTCAAGCATCGCGCAGATACCGCGGGGCGCGAGAAACACCATCGCAATCAGAACAATACCCAGCACCATCTGCCAGGCACCCGTCAGATAGGCCGCAGCAAACAGCTTCACGAATTCGAAAATGCCGGCGCCGATAAACGCGCCCACCGGATGACCCACACCACCGAGAATCGTCACAAACACAATCTCGCCCGAGCGTACCCAATAGCCCATTTCCGGCGTGACCAGCCCTTGTGCAATTGCGAACATGGCACCCGATAAGCCACTTAATGTCGCCGAGATGACGTAGCCGATCCACATCGCCTGATACGCAGAGATACCTACATACTCAAGACGGGTTTCATTGGTTTTCACAGCTGCCAGCGCCTGACCCGCCACTGAGCGCAGATAGCGCTGTACCAGCCAACCGAGCAACAGCGCGAGCACCACACAAGTGACCAGCAATACCGTTTCGAATTGATCGCGCGCCATCGCAACACCAAAGAAGGGCGTGCGCTCCAGGCGCAAACCATCAGTGCCACCGGTGTAAGTAAAGAATTTGCCGAGCGCCGCAAAGAGCACCATCGACAGCGCAAGATTCAGCATGCCGAAGAAAATACCTCGATAGCGCACGACAAAAGAACCGATGATGGCGCCCAGCACCGCACCCGTCAGCGCGCCAATGCACAGCAGCAGCGCGCTATCGAGAAATGCCCACTCCCTTACGGCGAAAGCGGCGATATATCCGCCCGCACAGACATACAGTGCATGCCCAAACGAGATCTGCCCTGAAATGATGAGGATGGAAATGCCCAGCGCAGCGATACCAAAGGCAGTCGCCATGATCAGCGGTGTCTTAATCCATGGCATGACCATTGGCAGCAGCAGGGCCGCCAGCGCTAATACAACCACGGCAATCTTAGCGCGCGTCATCAGACCCGCCTCGCGGTGGCGACAGAGAACAGGCCCTGAGGACGGAACAGCAAGACCAGCACCATAATCAGGAAAGGCATCAGCACTTCACTTTCGGGCAGCAAGTAGACGGCAAATGAGCGCGCCAGACCAATCAACACAGCGGCCACCAGCGCACCCTCAATCTGCCCCAGCCCTGCGGTCGCAACCACCGCAAACGACAGCACAATCATCTCGCCACCGATACCGGGCACCCAGGACACCGTGGGAGAAGCCAATGCGCCTGCCAGTGCGCCGAGAATTGAGCCGACCACGAAGGTCAGGAGCGACACGCGTTTCACATTAATGCCAAGCGCTGTGGAGACTTCGCGATGATGCGAGACAGCGACGATCTGACGCCCCACGCTGCTGTACTTGAGAAAACTGCGCAAGGCGACGAACACCGTGAGAGCCACTCCCGGCAGCAGGAAGAGCTGGTAGCGCGTGTAGGTAATACCAAGGACCTCTGCAGTACCCAGATAATTCACAATGTCAGAAACGAAGTACGGCTGTGTGCCCCAGACCAGACGCTGCAAATCTTCAAAGATCATGAACGCGGAAAAGGTCACCAGCAGCTGAAGAATCGGATCTTTGGTGTAGATGCGCTGCATCAGCGTGGTTTCCATCAGCGTGCCGAATACGCTGCCAATGATGACTGCCGCCAGTGGCAAGATCAGCAGTGACCAGGCAGGTGAAGCGCCCAAGGACGTCGCCAGCAAGCCCAGACTGGCGGCCATGTAACCACCCAGTGCATAGAAGCTGCCATGGGCCATGTTAATGATGTTCATCACGCCGAAGACCAGGGTCATCCCCAGTGCGACGAGAAACAGCACGGCAGCATAGGACAGACCGTCCAGAATCGCCAGTATGTAAAGCTCCTGCGGCATTGATTGCTTTCTTAATTATTTGCGCATCAGCCAGATGCGCTTATCAAATCAATACTGCTTGAAGCTCGGGTGTTTGATCAATTCCGGTTTGAGCGTTTTGACCCACTCAGGCGATTTTTTGCCAACCGGTGTCGTAATCAGCTCCGCCGGATAAATCACGATCTTCTCCAGCGTGGGGAAATCGTAAGCGGGCGTTTTGCGCGTAATGCCGAGGAGCTGATCCTCAAGGCCCTGACCATCCTCACGAATCTTGACCGTATTGGTCAGACCCCGGAATTCCAGACCACGCATGGCATCCGCAACCTGCTCGGTTGATGGCCATTGTCCCTTGTTCGCCTTCATCGCTTTCTGGTAACCGGCGACCAGACCATCAAGTGCTTGCACCATGTGATAAACCGCATAGATCGGATAAGTACCCGTCTTCTCGCGGTATTTCTTGACGAAGGATCTCAGCTTGGGATTCCCGGGGTTCTGCGGATGCAGAAAGTAGTGATCGCCGCGTGCGCCGACAATCACGCCATCGGGCATCGAGTTACCCACGCGCTCAAGTGAGCTCTCTGCCAGCGGCAAAATGAATTGCGAGCTCTTGAACAAACCGCGCTGAGCAGATTGCCGAATCAGGGTGTCAAGATCACCACCCCAGGCCGTTGAGAGAATCACCTCGGGACGCAGCGCCTGCAAGCGGCTGATTTCGGTTGAATAATCGGTCGCACCAAATTTCGGGAACAGCTCAGCCACGATTTTTACATCGGGCTTGAGCGCCAGCAGCGTGTTGCGGAATAGTTCCCACGAATCACGACCCCATGCATAGTCCTGATTGACCACAGCAATGGATTTGATATCCGGTTTCACTCGCAGCAGGTACAGGACCGACGCCACCATCTCGGTCGTCGCGTTGGCCTGCGTGCGTGTTACATAACGATAGCGGCGGTCTTCCAGCACCTTTTCGGTACCGCAGTCCCACATGATGTTGAGTACCTTCAGATCTTCAGCGACGGGTGCCAGCGTATTGCAGTTACCGCTAGAAATGGCCGACAACATAACGCGCGTGCCACCCTCCTGAACCACGCGCCGGTACTCGGAAAGCAGTTTGTCAGGACCGATGCCTTCGTCGATAAACGTGGGTACGATCTTCACGCCGTCAATACCTCCGGCTGCATTGATCTGCTCGATGTACAACTCGGCCGCTGCCTTGCCTGGCACGCCAAACACGGATGCTGGCCCGGACAGGAAGGTGGTGATACCCACCTTGAGTTCAGCGGGCTTGTTCTGGGCGAAAGCGGTTGATAAAGCCAGCGTGGCGATTGCGCCCAGCAACAGGCGAGAAACTTGGTGCATCTTCATGTGTGGTCTCCGACGAAGAAGGCGGTTGATCTGGGTGAGTCTCCGGTATGCGTTTTCTCGGTCATCGCCACCGTTTACCCTTGTTTTCCTTTTAGCACCGCCAGCATCAGTCTGACTGAGCCGTGCTGCGCAGACAAGCCGCGTTTTTTAAAGCCCGCATTTTGAATTGGCGAACGCTGCAGCAAGCCCATGGATTGTCGCAGCGCAGCATTTTCAAACTTCCGGTGCGGATGCATCTGCGCGTTCCTTTAACGGCCAATCTTAACTTGCTGTTGACATGAAGAAAAGACCCGTGCAAGATCAGCCCAAAGTGATGCCTTCGTGGAATGCCGGGCGTTACTATTTACAAAAAAAGAAACAAAAAGCATGATGCCCACGCATTTTGCTGGCAGGTGTAGTGGCTGCTCGGAACCAGGGCGGCTGTAGATAACCACTATGGAGGAGACACATGAAAAAGACCGGCCTGCTGGCGTCGCTGCTCGCGACACTTTGCATCAGCACAGCACCATCCGCGCAATCTCAAGAACTGTACTGGGCGACCAGCGGCATGTTCGGCCCGTTCAACATTCAGGGTCTGATTCCGACCTTCCCAACGGCCAAAGACATCACCATTCCAGTGTCCATGTGGGTGCTTAAGCATCCCAAGGGCAATGTCGTGTTCGATACAGGTAACAACGTTGCCATCTCCGACAGCGCAGAAAACTGCAAAGCCTATTGGGCTGCCGGATCATGCGATTTCTTGAAGCCAAGCCAGAAGCGCTCCGATGTGATCGACATGCAGCTCAAGAAGCTGGGCATGTCGACCGATGACATCAAAGTCGTCGTGACTTCGCACACGCACCTCGACCACGCTGGCAACATCGGCATGTTCCCCAAAGCGATCCACGTGTTGCAGAAGAAAGAGCTGTATCAGGGCTGGTGGCCAGAGAAGTTCCAGGGCCGCGCTGTGAATGGCAGCTTTGTACTGGGTGATATCGCCGCTGCACGTGACTACACCTATTACGAAATCGACGGCGAACTGGATCTCTTCGGCGACGGCACCGTGAAAATCTTCCCGACACCCGGCCATACCTTGGGCCACCAGTCGATGAAGATCAAGCTTGCTAAAACCGGCACCGTCGTTATCACGCAGGATGCGGTCTGGATGCAGGAAAACCTGGATGGCTACGTTGCCGGCCTGAACTACAGCCAGCAGGCGTATATCGACTCCGTCACCAAGATCAAGATGATGCGTGACCTCGAAGGCGCGAAGATTCTGATGTCGCATGACGCTGGTCAGTTTGCCACCATGGGTGATCGCTGGCACAAATAAGCAGCTTTACGCTCTGTAAAAAAGCCCCCGCGATGGGGGCTTTTTTACGAGCAGCCGTTTCAGTGGCTTTTAGAACAAGTCCCCATCTTTGAACAAAGCGGTAAATCGGAGTCTGTGAGCATTCATGATTGACATTGAGCACGTCACCAAGCGGTATGGATCAAAAACCATACTTCACGACATTTCGTTCAATGTAAACAAAGGCGAAATCGTCGGCTTTCTCGGGCCCAATGGCGCGGGCAAGACCACCACCATGCGCATGATTGCCGGCTTTACCGCAGCCACCAGCGGCACGGTACGAGTTGCTGGCTTTGACATGGCAAACGAGAACCAGCTGGCTGCGGAACACATCGGCTATCTGCCTGAGCAGCCTCCGCTCTATGACGTGCTGGATGTCACGGACTATCTGACCTTCGTCGCGCGCGCCAAGCGTATACCCGCCGCGCAACGCCCGTCGCAGCTCGATCGAGTCATACACGCCTGCCGCCTCGAGAGTGTCACGCGCAAGGAAATCTACAAACTATCCAAGGGTTTTCGTCAGCGGGTGGGACTCGCGCAGGCCTTGCTTGGCAACCCTGACGTGCTGCTGCTCGACGAGCCAACTGCCGGTCTTGATCCGGGGCAGATACAAGAGACCCGCGAAGTCATCCGCGAAGTTGGCAAGGACCACGCGGTGCTGCTCTCGACACACATTCTTCCGGAAGTCACGCTGATCTGTCAGCGCGTCGCGATCATCAACCACGGCCGTATTCTTGCGACGGGTTCACCGCAGGGTCTGCAACGCGCGGCTGAGGAGACCAGCTCGGTACTGCTCGAAGCTTCGGGTGATCCCGATCAGCTCAAACGTGCGCTCTCGGATACGGATGGCGTCACTGCAGTCAGTCTGCGGCCTGTCGCATCTCGCGCCGGTCTCTACAGCATTGATTGCCAGGTCGACGCACAAGAACAAGTGGAATCTCGCATTGCGCGTGCAGTCATCACGTGCGGTGAGCTGTTCCGCCTCGAGCGTCAGCAACCCACACTGGAAAACGTGTTCCTGCGCTATATCGGGCACACCAACGAACACAGCAACGGAGCATCAGCATGAATGCCTGGATCGGCCTGAAGGCCGTATACGACAAGGAAATGCTCACCTATTTCCGTTCACCGATTGCGTATTTCGTGATTGCGGTATTCCTGCTGGGTACCGGTTATTTTTTCACGTACAACATCTTCCTCACTGGTGTGGGCACGATGGATCAGACGCTGCAGAACATGGGCATCTTGCTCATCACGCTCAGCCCGGTGCTGACCATGCGTTTGTTCTCTGCCGAGTACAACGGCCGTACCATGGAGCTTTTAATGACACTGCCATTGCGTACCTGGCAGGTCGTGCTCGGCAAATACCTAGGCGCCGTCAGCATGCTGGTACTGATGACCGCCGCCTCCTGCATCAATCTGATACCGCTGTACTTGTACGGTAATCCACAGACCTTGAATATCCTGGCGGGCTATATTGGTTTCATTTTGCTCGGCATGGCCTGTATTGGCATCGGCCAGTTTTTTTCTGCGCTGACTGAAAATCAGATTGTGGCAGCGCTGATCACCATCCCCACACTGCTGGGCTTCTGGTTCGTTGGCCATTTGCAGAGCCTGCAATCATCGCTGCTGCTGCGCGACCTGCTGGCGCATTTGTCTTTCGCTCTTCACTATGCGGATTTCATTCATGGTCTGCTGCGATCGGAAGCCATCGTGTATTTTCTGGTGGTGGCCGCTATCGCGCTCACCCTGAACAACAGTTACTTGCAATGGCGTCGCTGACATGAACTCATTTCGTTCCGGACTGATCCTGATCGCGGGGCTGATGCTGCTGGCGGCCTCGCTGATTGCCAGTTCACTCTCGGTCAACTCGCAATGGGTCGCGAACCTGTTGCTGCTTGTTGGCCTGCTCCTGTCGGGCTTTGCCCTGTTCTCTCTGCGCGACGACATTGCACAACTATTCAGAGAAAATCGGCGCGAGCTGCTGCTCACCACAGTCGGGCTGATCGGCGTGCTGGTTGCCGTGGCCTGGATGTCGGCCCTTCACCCCGTGCGTATGGACCTGACGGCGAACCGGGAATATTCACTTTCGCCCCAGACAGTGAAAATGATGCAGTCCATCGACAAGCCCGTGCACATCACATTTTTTCATGATCGTGGCATGCGCGAGACCGTTGAGCTGTACGAATTGTTCGCTGCACAGAACGACAAAATCACGGTCGAGTTCTTCGATCCCATGATCAATCCGGCACAAGCCAAGCTGCGCGGTGTCGAGTTCGCAGGAACTGCGCTTTACGAAAGCGAAGGGCGCAAGCTCACCGTGAACGGCCCAACCGAAACCGATATTGCCAATGGCATCCTGCGCATCACCCAGGCCAGGCAGCAGATCGCCTGCTTCGTTGACGGGCACGGCGAACCGGATCCTTTCAGTCTCGAGTCACATGACCACATGGAGGGTGATGCGGGGCACTCTCACGGTCTGGAAACGAAGTTCGTCCAGCATGAACGACACGGCATGGCAAAAGCGCGCAGCGGCTTGGAGTCAATGAATTATGTCGTTGAAAAAGTCTCGCTGCTCAAGGCCGACGCCACACTCTCACAGTGTGCCGTACTGATTGTCGCGGGACCGCAATCACCCCTGCTCGACGCTGAACTGCGCAGCATTGATCGCTATCTTGATCAGGGCGGCAATGCGATGTTCATGATCGATCCTTTTGTCAAAACAGGTCTTGAAGACATCATTCGGAAATTCGGGATTGAACTTGGTTCGGGCATGGTCATCGATGAAGCCAGCCATTTCTGGGCTGATCCATCAACACCGGCAGTCACCGACTACAACCGGCATGAAATCACCAACAAGCTGCCGCTCTCTTTCTTCCCCGGTGTGCGGCCGCTCGGGCCGACCAAAGATCCGGTACCGGGTGTATCGGTCAGGCCACTGGTGAATTCGTCCCAGAAAAGCTTCGCCAACGCCGACAAGATGCGCGTCGATCATAAATCGGCAAAAAATGGCTACGGACCACAAACACTGATGGTGACCTCGCGTATCAATCCGAATACTGTGGAATCCGGGGAGACGCTGCTCAAGCGATTGCGTGGCGAGGAAAGCGCAGACAGCAAACCCGCGCCTGAGAAAACAATCACTCGCAAGGAAGCGCGTATCGTCGTTTCCGGCGACTCGGATTTCGCGACCAACTCGTTTTATCACGTGCTGGGCAATGGCGCGCTGTTCCTGAATGCGGTCAATTTTCTCGCTTCGAGAGAGAATCTGATCGGTCTTGAACCACGCACCTACGATCTGCCCTATGTGAGCATGACGAATACGCAGATGAAGGGCACGTTTATCTTGTCCATCATCCTGATCCCGCTGCTGATGGCCGCCGTGGGTGTAGCCGTCTGGTGGAGACGCCGATGAAATCCGGCAGCAAGCGTCTTATCGTTATCTGGGGTGTGCTCCTGGTTTTAGCCGTGCTGATTTTCATCGGCGAGCGTCAGCGCAGTGAACAACTGGGCGCATCCAGCCAGCGTGTGGTGCCCTGGCTGCTGCCAGCGCCTATCGAAAAACTGGGCGCTGTAGAAATCATGGTCAAAGGCAGCATGCATCGCTTCGAACGCGATGCAGAGAGTCGCTGGTTTTATCATGGCGTGCATGATGCAAATAAAGCAGAGCACGGTCACAGCACCGATCCTCAAATGGCCGCCGTGATTGACAAGGCCATGATCACTTTCGGTCGCGTACAGCGAGAACAGAAAATTGCCATCAAAGCCGGCGAGGATGAATACGGCGTGACACGTCCTGAGATATTCATTCTGGTCTATCTGCCCAAAGCCGATGAGCCACTGGCGCGTTTTGCGGTCGGCACCATCGCCACAGATCGCGTGAGTCGCTATATCCTGCCCGTTGGCGCGGCCGAGATCGTAACGATTCCGGATTTCCATATCAAGAACCTGCTGGCGCTGATTGACGCGGTCAAGATCGCAGGCGCGACGAAACCGTGATTGAGCGGCTGCTGCGCCCGCTAGGGCTGTGGCTATGGTTGTGCTCGGCAGTGGTGATCCCTTCGGTGGTGCATGCCCATGCCGGTGATGCCACCGGCTTTGCCAGCGTGGCGGTTTCGGATGCCAGCATTCGCTACACCTTCACGCCCACGGCAAGCTTCTCCGCAGACCAGAGCAGCCTGCCTGTTCTGCTGCGCGCCCATCTGAAAGTAAATGGCGATGGCAAGCCCTGCATACCCGATCAGACAAATGAACTCGTCATTGTCTTTCAGTGCGTGAGCGCAAACCAGCAAATCATTATTGAAGATCATCTCGATCAGGTACTCGGCGCAACACATCATGTGATTGCGCTGTTTACCTGGAATGGCGGCAGTCAGTCCCATTCGTTTTCAGCGACAACGCCCAAGGCGGTCGTGCAGTTGTCGTCTGCTGCCTTACAGGCGCCGTCCAGTGCAGCGAGCTTTTTCCCGCTGGGCGTCGAGCATATCGCTACCGGCTATGATCACCTGCTTTTTTTACTAGCGCTGATTTTGTGCGGCGGGAATCTGAAGTCGCTCATCAAGATCATTACCGCTTTCACGCTCGCTCACAGCATGACGCTGGGGGCTGCTGCGCTGGGACTGGTCAGCCTGCCCTCCGCACTGGTCGAAGCCGTAATTGCACTCTCAATTGCCTATGTCGCTTTTGAAAACCTGTTTCCCCGTTTTGCGATCTCACGCCGCTGGACCATCAGCTTTTTGTTCGGACTGGTACATGGCTTCGGGTTTTCTTCGGTATTGCAGGAGATTGGTCTGCCCAAAGACAGTCTGGTGTGGGCGCTGCTGAATTTCAATCTGGGCGTGGAAGCGGGCCAGTTGGTCGCAGTGGTGATCGCCCTGCCCGCGCTGCTCTGGCTGAACAAACAGGACTATGCGCAGCGCGTTATCCAGGTGTTATCCGCGATGGTAATGCTGGTGGGTCTGGGCTTGTTCATCGAGCGTTTGATCATTGCCTGAAGCTGCATCAACATCAGTCCCTGCCATGCTTACAGCAAGCGGCTCACTACCGACAGCTTGGTGACATTCCAGAGCGTAGAAAATACGGCGCGCATTTCCGCTTCAGAGGCGGCATCGCCAAAGTCGGCCAGCGCGAGTGCTTTTTGTTCCAGTTCAGGCCGCGATAGCGTATTGCCAGGATCGCCCTTGGGCTCATCCACCCTTTCATGCACGACACGGCCATCGCGTGTGTGTATCGTGACCTTGCCTATCCAGCGCTCGGGATAGGCGCCATCGACTTCTTCATCCAGCACCATTTTCACGCGCACCCGAAAATCTGCGACAGCAGGATCCAGATACAGTCGCTCGAATTCGGACACACCGGCTTTGTCATGCAAGGCAATGATGCCCAGTACCGTACCCATGGAGAATTTCGCCTGGTGCACGGTTTCCGGTGCAATCACCCGACCCAGCACATCAATCGCACCCTGATGCACATGCGTGATCACTTCGGTGATATCGGAGGCCTTCAGACCATGTGTGCGCATCGCCTGTTGCAAGGCATCGGCTGCGGGATGCGTGTGACGGCAGGATGCATGAAACTTGAATGAGGTCTCTATCGTTGCCCAACGCTGTCCCAGCCT
Organism: Oxalobacteraceae bacterium; assembly: GCA_027490465.1. Taxonomy (GTDB): domain Bacteria; phylum Pseudomonadota; class Gammaproteobacteria; order Burkholderiales; family Burkholderiaceae_D; genus Pernthalerella. Next base: position 5,935 of record JAIXXZ010000027.1, on the reverse strand, counting down.
GTCTGTCAGACGGGCCGGATCGGCATCGCGTGACATGCCAGCGCCCATACCTTGCGGACCTTCGAGTACCTGCCTGGCACCGGTGAATCCTTTTTCTGCCAGCAGCGCGGCGAGTAATCCGTCTGCGGCAGCTTTGCCTGTGTGCAGTTGTTTTGAATCGGCCGCATCGCGCAAGAATTCCCACAAACCTGCGGCCTGTGTGCCTGCCGAGCCGATGGCGTGCTGCATCTGCTGCGCATTCAATCCCATCAATCGCGCTGCTGCCACTGCAGCAGCAACCGTACCTGCGGTGCCGGTGGTGTGAAAAGTTCGGTAGTGCGAGCGCCCCAGAAATTCGCCGATACGTATGCCGGCTTCATAGCCAGCAACTGACGCCGTGATCAAATCCGCACCACTGCATCCGCGATCTTGCGCGATCGCCAGCGCTGCAGGGAAAACCACCGCCGCGGGATGAAACACGGAGCCGTTATGCACATCATCCTGCTCTGCATAATGCGACGAGGCACCGTTGACCAGCGCGGCGAACAAAGGGGATGTCATGCGGCGCGAGATCAATACTTCGGCACGACCTCCCTGTGGCCCCATCTCACGCGCAATCGCTTCAATGACCTGTACTGGCCGTCCCACCTTGCCTGCCAGCGCAGAGCCAAACCAGTCCAGCAGCAAATCTTCCGCGCGACGTACCACCGGCTCTGGAATATCCTTGAACTGCAGATTCGCCGCAAACTCGGCCAGTTGCGTGCTCGGAACGACAGTAGCTTTCATCACAGCCTCTTAGAAGGAGCGCGGCATGCCAAGTACATGCTCGGCGACATAGGACAGGATCAGATTGGTCGAAATGGGTGCGACCTGATAGAGACGTGTCTCACGGAATTTGCGCTCGACATCGTATTCGGACGCAAAGCCGAAACCACCGTGGAACTGCAAACAGGCATTCGCCGCTTCCCAGGAGGCATCAGCAGCGAGCATCTTGGCCATATTCGCCTCGGCGCCGCAGGGCTTGCCCGCATCGAATAGCTCGCACGCCTTGTAACGCATCAGACTGGCAGCTTCGAGATTGACATAGGCTTTGGCAATCGGAAATTGCACACCCTGATTTTGTGAGATCGGTCGACCAAAGACGATGCGTTCGTTCGCGTATTTGGTGACCTTGTCAATGAACCAGAAGCCATCGCCGATGCACTCGGCAGCAATCAGCGCGCGCTCGGCATTGAGGCCGTCGAGTATGTACTTGAAGCCCCTGCCTTCTTCACCGATCAGATTTTCTACCGGTATTTCCAGATTTTCAAAAAAGAGCTCATTGGTCTCGTGATTGACCATATTGCGAATGGGTCGCACCGTCATGCCATGACCGATTGCATCGCGCAAATCGACAATGAAAATCGACATGCCTTCGGATTTTTTTGTGACCTCGGCCAGCGGCGTTGTACGCGCCAGCAGGATCATGAGGTCGGAATGCTGTATGCGCGAGATCCAGACCTTCTGACCGTTGACCACATAGCGATCTCCCTTACGCACTGCGGTGGTCTTGATTTTGGTGGTGTCGGTGCCGGTGGTCGGTTCAGTCACGCCCATAGACTGCAGTCGCAACTCGCCTTTGGCGATTTTTGGGAGGTAAAAATCTTTTTGAGCCGCCGAGCCATGGCGCAGCAAGGTGCCCATGTTGTACATCTGCCCGTGACAGGCACCGGAATTGCCGCCGGCGCGATTGATTTCCTCCATAATCACCGAGGCCTCAACCATGCCCAGTCCCGATCCGCCATATTGCTGAGGAATCAGCGCCGCCAGCCAACCGGCCTGCGTCAGTGCATCAACAAAAGCTTCCGGATAACCGCGCTCTTCATCAATCTGGCGAAAATACTCGGCAGGGAATTGTTCGCACAATGCGCGAATGGCATCGCGAATATCCTGATGAGCGTCGCTGGCGTGGGACATGGGTTTTCCTTGGGCAGGCTTACTAAAGAGCGCAGAGTATCCATCATTTCAATACTCTTAGCCCGCAGAGTCTGACCTATCCCACCAGGCCCAACAATTCAGAAATTTGGAAGCGCCGCTTAGAGGCGACTTAAGGAAGCAGGACAAGCATCACGCCACATAAAGTCTTTGTTGAGAAAGCATCGACAATGCATTGATTTCTATGGATTTTTCTTGGAAAATCTGCGCTTGATAGCCATCAAATGTGACTTAACATTCATACGAAAAGACGCTGGATCCCGGCATACGCCTGGAGCAAGTCGGGAATTCGGATCGCATGCGATCCGCACACGCAGCGGTCATCATCTGCAAGTGATGACGATATTTAGGTCATTAGCTTTTCAAACGTCATCCCGGCGCATGCCGGGATCCAGCGATGCTCGAATTTCCCACCTTGCCCCTCAATTAACCAGCCAAGGTCCCGGACTGAATTCCCGTTCTGTTTCAGACGAGTTCGTGTTCTTCAGCGACCAGCAATTCAACCAACTCGCGCGCAAATGCCGGCAGCGATTGCATGCTGCGCACACAGACCTGCAGCTTGCGGACTGCCCATTCATCGGACAATTCAACGGTCTTGATCCGCATGCTGCGCGCATGGCGGCTGGCGGCCGAGTATGGCACCACGCCGATACCGACATTGGATTCAATCATCCGACAAGCCGCTTCAAAATTGCCGACCTGAATACGGATTTTGATTTGCTGGTTCAGATCATTCGCTGTCTGAGCCAGGAAACTGTGAATGGCGCTAGCCTCCAGCATGCCCACAAAATCATGCGCGAGTGCCTCGCTGAATTCAATACGCCCACGACCGGCGAGCTGATGCGACTCTGCAGTGACCAGCACCAAACGGTCTTCGCGAAAAGGAATCGCTTCCAGACCTTCAGTGCGGACATTGCCCGCCACAATACCGATCTCGACCTTGCCTTCCGACACAGCACGCACGATGTCATTGGACAGCCGTTCTTTGAGATCGATATTCACATCCGGATGCGTTGCTAGAAAGCGCGGTAACAACGCAGGCAGGAACTCAGCCATGGAGGTGGTGTTGGCCAGCATGCGCACATGACCGCGCGAACCATTCACATACTCGGCCAGATCACCCCGCAGATCGGTCAGCTGCTGCAATACCAGTCGCGCGTGATGCATGAAGGCCTGACCTGGTGGCGTCAGCGTCACGCCCTGACTGGTGCGGTACAACAGTTTCACGCCCAGTCCCTCTTCCAGATTCTTGATGCGTATGGAAGCTGCAGGCAATGACATATGCGAGCGCTCTGCACCGCGCGTCAGGCTGTTAGCCTCGGCGATATTGACGAAAAGACGAATGTCGGGAAGATCGAAATGCGCAGCCATGGTGTTCTCTAAAAAAGCGATGATTAAAAAAATACGGAAACTTTTGTCGCAAGATCAATGGCGCTAAGACCTTAATTTTATTGATCCCCGCGTCGCACAGCTGCGCTGGCTCGCCATAAAACGCGGATTTGTTTAGCGTCTCCCTAGGAAAAAAGCGGAAATGGTTTGAACTGTCCGGAGAGCAGTGACTTGCTGTCGGCGTATCCGAGCCAGCCTTCGATCAGGCTGGCATAGACTTGTCGGAAATCGGTGGTGTACTTCATGTTGCCGTTCTCGTCGAGGTCGGTCAGCAGCGGCGCTTTGCCGTAATGACCACCACGCACCGGTTTGCCAATCACATACATATGATTGGCCGTGCCGTGATCGGTACCGAGACTGGTGTTCTCGGCCACCCGGCGTCCGAATTCCGAAAACACTAGCACGGTCACATCGTCTGCGCGACCGATACGATCCATGTCTTTGATAAAACCTGCAATCGCATCCGAGACATAACTCAGCAGGCGCTGGTGCTGATCAGCCTGTTGTACATGGGTGTCAAAGGCATTGTGCCGGTACCCGACGTGATACAGCCGCGTTGGCAGATCAGCGGCAATCATGGCCGCCACCTTGGGCAGATCTAGTGCGATGATGCCGTAATCCACCGGGGTCTTGTAGCTATCCCATGCAGCACGCACGCGTTGCGAGGCCTGTTTTGCGCTCTGCGCGACCTCATCCAGAAAACGCTGCGACGCATTGTCAGATTGCGATTGACTTACGTTATCAAGTACCGCGCGGCTTTGATACAGGCCTTTGCGCATGAAACGTTCGGGATCATCAAAGACAACCGGCACATGGCGCGCCGCACGCACAGCGAGCGACTGGCGCTCATCGATATTGACAAGAAAATTGGGGGTGAGCTCGGGGTCGATCGCATCGGCAACCCGCCCCAGCCAGCCATAGGGTTCTCCGCCATTCGGCACACCCGTGTGCCAGTACGCCATGGACGTGAAATGCGAATACGAAGGCTGGGCATAACCACAGCCATGCACAATCGCCATACGACCATCCTTGTAAAGCTTCTCGAAACCCGACATGCTCGGATTGAAGCCATAGTGGTCATCGATCTTGCGCAGCTTGTTCTCGCGAATGCCGATTTTTGGTCGAAGACGGTAATACGCATCATCGGTGTAAGGCACCAGCGTATTCAGGCCGTCGTTGGCACCGGAGAGCTCAACCACCACCAGAATGCGTTTTGATGACGGTGTCGCGGCCTGAGCGATACCTGCCGGCAGCGCTGACACCAGCCCTGCACCAGCCAGCGCCTTGAGCAAATCACGTCGCGTCATACCCGAGTGTGCGTGTTCCATGGTCATCCTAATTGGTATGAGGGCAGCGATAAAATCACATGCAGCGCATTGCGCAAGGCATCTTCCATGTAGGTATCTGCCTGCTTGAGATCGGCGGTACCCAGATCAGCTTCCAGCATCGCCACCATATTGTCGCGCGTGGCAGTGTTCACTGGCACGGACACAAAACGCAGCAGCAAATGATCCACCGCTTCGCGTGCCGTCTTGCAGCCGGCGGCGCGCACCATTGCGGAGATATCCAGTTGTGCGGTTGTACGTGGTATCGGTTTGACTTTCTCGATAGCCTTGCGCCAGGCGTGATAACTGGCTAAGCGCGTATTGAAATCTTCATCACGATCGGCTTGCATGGACATGGAAGTCAGATCTTTGCCATCGGGTTTGGTCGCTGTGGTGACATCCGAACCCAGCGACAGTTTTTCTGCCACGCTCAGAATTTGGTAGCGCTCGTTTGGCACGCGATCATTGGCAACAAAATCAATCGGGGGGAAGACCGTGTCGTACACAAAATTCCCCCGCAAGAGCAACAAGCCCGGCGTGATCCAGCTGCGTCCCTGCGCCCAGCCGGCAACATTGGGCGGAAACAGCAGTTTCTGTCCCATCGCATCGGTAAGATCGTTAAAGTCGGGAATGCCGGGTACTTCTTTCATGCCCATTTTTCGGTAGGTAGAAATGACCAGCTCGACCGGCGGCTTGATGCGGGTAGCCACTGAGGCATCGCTGTAAAAATCCCGCGACAGGAATATCGTTTCCAGAAAAGGGGCGATCTCGTAATTGGTGTCACGCAGCAAACGACCCAGTCGGGTACGCAGTGCCGGAGAGAGATCCTCGCGTACGAAATACTGGTAAATTTTCCCCGCAACGAATTCCGACGTCACAGGCTGCGACAAAATAATGTCAATCACCTGCTCGCCGTCGAAATTACCGGTGCGACCCAACACGGTTTTCGGATCGTTGTCATGCTGCGCGGGATTGATCACAAACTGCACACCCTGATAATTCCAGCCGGTGAAAGCGCGCGCGGCTTCCCGGATATCAAGTTCGGAATAATTGCCGACGCCCATGGTGAACAGCTCCATGATTTCGCGGGCAAAGTTTTCGTTCGGTGCGCCTTTGACGTTCACACCTGCGTCGAGATAAGCCAGCATCGCCGGGTCTTTGGCCACGGCAATCAGCAAGCTGCGGAAATTGCCGGTGGCCTGAGCACGAAATAATTCGTTTTGCAGATGCATTTTTCGGAAATCGCGGACCTTCTCTTCGCTGGTCGC
>JAIXXZ010000062.1 GCA_027490465.1 Oxalobacteraceae bacterium | reverse complement strand
GGAAAGACGGCACGCCAGTCAGCGAGCAGCACGGTATGCCTGACGGCATGGCCGCCTGAGTCCGGGGATATCGATGAATCTTTTCGCAAAACTGCAGCAGCGCGCTGCAGACGGTAAACCTGTGCGCGTTGGCATGATCGGCGCGGGCAAGTTCGGCTCGATGTATCTGTCGCAGGTGCCGCGTACACCGGGCATACACATGGTCGGTATTGCCGACCTCTCGCCTGATCGCGCCAAAGCCGCCTTGCGTAACGTGGGCTGGAAAGAGGACAACTTCACGGCGACCTCACTCGATTCAGCAGCAAAGCAAGGTAACACCGCCATCATCGATGATGGCATGGCGCTGATCAAATCACCGCACATCGACATCATCATCGATGCGACCGGTAATCCAGCCATCGGCATCGCGCATGTGCTGGCCTGCTGCGAGCATGGCAAACACATCGTAATGGTGAACGTGGAAGCCGATGCACTCGCCGGTCCGTTGCTCAAGAAGCGTGCCGACGAAGCGGGCATCGTTTATTCACTTGCTTATGGCGATCAGCCCGCATTGATTTGCGAAATGGTGGACTGGGCACGCGCCGCCGGTTTCTCGGTGGTAGCTGCGGGTAAAGGTACTAAATATTTGTCCAGCTATCACAGCTCCACGCCGGATACCGTCTGGCAGCACTATGGTCTGACCGCCGAAGACGCCGCCAAAGGCGGCATGAACGCGCAGATGTTCAACAGCTTCCTGGATGGCACCAAGAGCGCAATTGAAATGGCCTCTGTTGCCAATGCCACTGGCCTCTCCGCGCCGACTGGCTTACGTTTTCCTGCGGTCGGCGTTGATGATCTGGCGCGCATACTCAAACCGAAATCCGACGGCGGCATTCTGGACGTGCGTGGTCAGGTGGAAGTGATCTCGAGTCTTGAGCGAGATACGCGTCCGGTATTCCGCGATTTGCGCTGGGGTGTGTATGTCACCTTTGCAGCCGACAGCGAGTATGTGGCGCGTTGCTTCCGCGAATATGGTCTGGTGACTGATCCTAGTGGTCAGTACTCGGCGATGTACAAGCCTTATCACCTGATTGGCCTGGAGCTCGGCATCACCGTCGCCTCGATCGGTGTACGTGGCGAATCCACTGGCGCACCGATCTGCTGGAACGGTGATGTCGTGGCCACTGCCAAGCGCGATCTGGCTGCTGGCGAGGTGCTTGATGGCGAGGGTGGCTTTACCGTGTATGGCAAGTTATTCCCGGCGCAGGAGTCAATTGCACTGGGTGGTTTGCCGCTGGGTCTGGCGCATGGTGTGAAACTGCTTAAGCCGGTCAAGGCCGGTCAGGCGGTCAGCTGGAGTGATGTCGCGTTTGATGCGAATTCAACCGCGGTAAAATTCCGACGCGAGATGGAGCAGGTGTTTGGGGCTGCGTCGGGGATCAAGTTGGCTTGATCCTATGGGAGAAGGACAGATTGTTATTGCCTGTCTCAAGCTTGATCAGTTAGCGAAGATGGATCCCGGCCTGCGCCGGGATGACAGTTTTAGAGCTCACCATGTTTAAAATCGTCATCCTCTTGCATGTGATGACTCCTGAGTGAGCGGATCGCATGCGACCCGAATTCCCCGCTTGCTCCTGGCGAAAGACGGCATCTATGCCTCGGTTCACATGCGACTGTCAAACTGATGTAGACAAAGGCTTATCCAGATCCAGCTCCAGCTCCAGTTTCGCCGCAATCTCCCGCATTTCATCCGCAGTTTTCTTGCCGGCATAAACTTCAGCCAGCGCAGTGTAAGCAATCCACTTCGCATCGACTTCAAAGAAATCACGCAAGCTGGCACGCGTATCGCTGCGACCAAAGCCATCCGTACCCAGCGTCACAAAATGCGCCGGTACATAAGCGCGTATGCTCTCGGGCACGGCGCGGACGTAATCCGATACCGCGATCACGGGCGCTTTACTGCCTTTGAGTTTCTGGGTGACCCAGGCTTCATCATCCGATTGCTGCAGACGACGATTGCGTTCGCAGGCGATGCCATCACGCGCCAGTTCCGAGAAGCTGGTCACACTCCACACTTCGGTCTTGATCGAAAAAATCCCTTCCAGTAAATCTGCAGCGGCCATCGCTTCTTTCAGCAAGGGGCCGGCGCCGAGCAAGCGGACTTCCGGTTTCTTCGATGGCGATACGCAATGCATGCCGCGCAGGATGCCTTCGCGCGCATCTTTCGGCATGCTGGGCTGGGCTTCGTTTTCGTTGGTGACCGTCACGTAATAAAACACATCTTCATTTTTCTGCAGCATGCGCTGCATGCCATCATCCACGATCACTGCCAGCTCATACGCATAAGCCGGATCGTAGGAGATGCAATTCGGTATCGATGCCGAGACCAGATGACTGCTGCCATCCTGATGCTGCAAGCCTTCACCGCCGAGCGTGGTGCGACCCGAGGTGGCACCAATCAGAAAGCCGCGCGCGCGCTGATCAGCGGCAGCCCAGATCAAATCACCAATGCGCTGAAAGCCAAACATTGAGTAATAGATGTAAAAGGGCAGCATGGGCAGGCCATGCACCGCATAGCTGGTGGCTGCTGCCGTCCATGAGGAAATGGCGCCGGCTTCGGTGATGCCTTCTTCCAGAATTTGTCCGTCTTTCGCTTCGCGGTAGTAGAGAATGGAGCCGATGTCTTCCGGCTGATACAGCTGCCCCTGCGAGGAATAAATGCCCACGGTCTTGAACAGATTGGCCATGCCAAAAGTGCGCGCCTCATCCGCTACGATAGGCACCACATGCTTGCCCAGCGTGGCATCTTTCAGCAGACCGCCCATCATGCGTACCAGTGCCATCGTGGTCGACATTTCCTTGCCATCCGCTTCGAGCGCGAATTGTGCGTGCGATTCCAGCGGCGGTACTGCAATGGGCAGGCGCTGATCTACACGACGCGGCATGAAGCCGCCCAGTTCGTTGCGTCGTGCATGCAGGTGACGCATCTCGGGACTGTCATCGGCGGGTTTGTAGAACTCCAGATTCTCCACCTGTGCATCAGTGAGCGGCAGTTTGAAACGATCACGGAATTCCACCAGATCTTGCTGCTCGAGTTTCTTTTGCTGGTGCGTAGTCATCTTGCCCTGACCAGCGGTACCCATGCCAAAGCCTTTTTTGGTTTGCGCAAGAATGACCGTCGGTGCACCGCTGTGATTCGCTGCCGCATGATAGGCCGCATAAATTTTGCGCAGATCATGACCGCCACGTTTGAGCCTATCGATTTCTTCGTCAGTGAGTGTGCCACCAATGGCTTGCAAGCCCGGACTCTGACCAAAGAAATGTTCACGATTGAACGGGCCATCATTGGCGGCAAAAGTTTGCAGCTGTCCATCCACTGTGCGGTTGAGTGCATCAACGAGTTCACCGTTGGCGTCCCGCGCAAACAGCGGATCCCAGTCCGAGCCCCACAAGAGCTTGATCACATTCCATCCAGCGCCACCGAATAGGGTCTCCAGCTCATCGACGATGTGCCCGTTGCCGCGTACCGGGCCATCCAGACGTTGCAGGTTGCAGTTGATGACGAAGACGAGATTATCGAGTTTTTCGCGCGAGGCCAGCGAGAGCGCTGCCAGTGATTCCGGTTCATCCATCTCGCCATCACCAAACACGCCCCATACTTTGCGTGGCTGTGGCGCCAGTAATCCACGATGTTCGAGATAGCGCATGAAGCGCGCCTGGTATATCGAACTGATCGGACCGATACCCATCGAGCCAGTGGGGAACTGCCAGAAGTCCGGCATCAGCCAGGGATGGGGATAGGAGGAGAGACCTTGCACACCTTTGGCTTTGGCGCTGATTTCCTGGCGGTAGTGCGAAAGACTGTCTGCCGACAGACGGCCTTCGAGAAAAGCACGCGCATAAATGCCGGGCGCGGAGTGCGGCTGAAAATACACGAGATCACCGCCGAATTCTGCAGTGCGCGCGCGGAAGAAATGATTGAAGCCGACTTCAAACAAGTCGGCCGCCGATGCATAGCTGGCGATATGGCCACCCAGTTCACCATAAGCGCGATTAGCGCGAACCACCATCGCCAGCGCATTCCAGCGCAAGATGCCGGCGATCGTTTCTTCGATGGCTACCGCATCCGAGCCGCCGGGGTAGGGCGCTTCATCCTGCGGACGTATGGTGTTGATGTAGGGGGTGATGCGGGCATCGCGCCATTGCAGTCCTGCTTCGCGAGCTGCGTTCGAGAGCTGCGAGAGCAGAAAACGCGCACGATCAGGACCCGCAGACTCGAGCACCGAGTGCAGCGCGGCGATCCATTCTGCGGTTTCTTGCTCATCGAGATCGAGTTGACCTATCAATTGTTCGGGGCTGCTCATGTCCATGCGGGTCTCCACCCAATGCGATTTGTTATGAATGCGGTAAGTTACGGTATTTTTGACGGCAGGTGCTACCGAAAAACTCGCCAATTTGATATTTTGAGGCATAAAATACTAAAAGTTTAAAACTTTAAGGATAAATATGTCGCTAAATCTCGATAGTACAGATTTTAGGATTCTCGACTGCCTGCAGCAGGACGCCAGCCTGACCAATGTCGAGCTCGCTGGCAAGGTTAGTCTGTCACCTTCGCCAACGCTCTCGCGCGTGAAAAAACTGGAAGCCGATGGCGTGATCTCGCGCTATGTGGCGCTGGTCGATCCGCATGCGCTGGGATTGAAGGTGAATGTGTTCGTCCGCGTGTCGCTGGAAAAACAGGAAGCCGCTGCACTCGAACATTTCGAGAAAGCAGTCAGCCACTTCGATGAAGTGATGGAGGTCTATCTGATGACGGGTGATGAGGACTATCTGCTGCGTATTGTGGTGCCCGACATTCAGGCACTGGAGCGATTCATCCTCGAGAACCTGACACGCATACCGGGTATCAAAAATATCAAGTCGAGCTTCGCGCTCAAACAAGTGAAATACAAAACAGCCTTGCCTATTCCTGATCGTTTGCGCTGACTCAGCACTATGTTCCGATGGATAGCTGCCGGCAGTCACCGTTGTGAGCGATCAAGATAGCCACAATGCAGGTTGTCAGAATCCGAGTGGCCCCAACACTCGCATGAGGACACTATGGAACACACTGCACTAGCATCTACTCACCCCTACGACCCGGATCAATTATTGGCTTCGCTGATTGGCAAGCTCAATCTCAAGAACGACGCTGCGCTCTCGCGAGCTCTGGAAGTATCGCCGCCAGTGATCAGCAAGATTCGTCATCGTCGACTGCCTGTGACTGCATCGCTGCTGATACGCATGCATGAGGTCAGCGCGCTCTCGATTGCCGAGCTGCGTCAGTTGATGGGTGACCGGCGTGGCAAATTCAGGATCAGTGACAAACATTTCAAGCCCAAAGCCGTGGCTGAAAAATAATCAATTACCGGGATGCAGCGCCTCTAGCAAAGCGGCATCTCGCATCTCGCTTCAATTTAGCGAAAGACCTGCCTTTTGAAACAATTTTCCGGAATCTGAAAAATCGAGGGCTAGCGCTGATTCTTGAACGCCAAAATTTGGCCGGGCCATGTAATTCCCGCGCGTCTGACCAGCTTGATTAAGAAGCTTTAACAAAAAAACTTTTTCAATGTCCGAAAGCACAGGGCGATTCGGTCGTCGGCTCAGCCGCGGACATGGTTTAGGGTAGTACACACATCCAGTCATTTTCAGCGATCCCGGTTGTCTTGCCGTGATTGAATATGAGGTGTTCTGAAAAAATACACAATTTAGTACATTCCTCATACAAAAAATCAGCTATTTGCGCAGCTTGAAGACGCAACAAAAATCCTTCGTTCTTCACTAACTCCATGCGTCTATAAAATGGAGAAATGACATGAATGAATATCGCCACAGGGTAAATGACTGGCTACGAGCGCTGTACGGCGATAACGAAACGGTGCTGGATGAAACTGGACGAATTTATCTGACTCATTCTGATGACATCGGGCTAGTTATATGCGTGCCGGACGAAGCAGATGATGTTTACATCTACGCGGATTTGATGCGCGTACCAGATCAACCCGACCAGGAATTTTTTGAGCAAGTCCTTGCGTTGAATGGCTCGCCGCAGCTTAACTTCGGGTTCAATATTTTCCTTGAGCGCCAATCCAGTCAATTAGTTGCGCTCTATTCAAGACAAGTCAGCGCTTTAGATATTGAGAAATTTGGAAATATTCTCAGTAACATACCAAAAACGATACAAAGCCTCCGCCTGCAGCTGATCGAGTACGCGCAAGATATCAAGAAATCAAATTTTCAAAACGAGATTTACCGGGGAGAATTTCGGCAATGATTATTGAGTGCGCTTAGGTTCGCCCCCATTTTATTCAATTGAAGGAGTTTTTTTGAAAACAAACCCCAATACTTTTCGGCCTGCAGTTGGTGACGTTCCCAAACCCTCTGGCTCAGCGTCGATACAAAATTTGCCCAACAGAGTAAGTTCAAATCAGGCTAAAAACAACCCGCTGTTCAATGGCAGTTACAGAGCTGACGTACATACAGTAAAAGCACAGTCGCTTAGCAAGCCGGACATCTCCTTGCCAGGGCCTGCTGGAGAAGCAAAGGTGGGGGAGGACGTCAAGCAATTTGCAGGTAATCGTGGTTTTGTGAGCCAAAAAATAGAATATTTCAATCAAATTAGTAGTGCCGCGCCTACCCTCACCCCCTTAAATGAGAAGCAAGTAGTGGTGTCAAACACGATAGCAGGCAACCAATGGGTCAATGATGATTTTGCGCCAATCTACCTAATTCCACCCGGAGCTTTAACTGATGCAGATTTCAAGCCAAATATTGTTTTAAAAGGTTGGCAGGATCCGGGTGGTCCACCTCGAGCTGGACTGAGTGCAAAAAATCAGTCTGTTGTTGATTTTATTCAAGATGCATTCACAACAAAAACAACGACGATTAAACTTGACCGCAGAGACGGAACTGGAAAAGTCGACGTAGAAGTAAGTTCAAAAGTATTTGAACGTCCGGATCCAAAGATATACCTTACGGAAGCAAAGATAGAGCGACATCTCAACCAGTTCCGCGATCAGCCAACATTTTTTCTTTTGGAGAGCGTTCACGACAATTGGTGCAAAGACGGTATAGGAAGGCCAGACGGTCAATTCTTGTTGACTAAAGAAGATGGGGACAGGATACAAGAAAAGCTCAGCAATCGATCTACTTTTTCTGAAGGTATGGCTGAGCTCGGATTGACGCCTACCGCATGGGTAGGCAAACGGATAATGCGAGTAACTGTGAAAGATATCCCAAGCCTTAGGATGGCATCTGGTAATGAGCAAGGCGCGAACAAGTATTGGATTCCGGGCGGCTATTTGCCTGGAGGACTTCCAGAAGCCGTCTGCGATCGTCTTCCGCACGAGAAAGTAATCAAAAATCTTCTGCCGCTTATAAGTTAGCTTGGTAATAATTATTTGGCGAGCTGAATAACGCTGATGTTTAAATAATATTTCGAAGTGACGCGGCGGGTGTTTTAGAAAATTAAGGTGACAAGAATTTTTTAATTTTAAAAATTTATAAGTTTATTTATTTTCATCGGAAATTATTGAATATTAAAACTAAATGGAGAAAATTTTGACGGCCGAACTTGTTCTTGAAATGCCATTCTCGTACCAACTGTTTTTAACGTCGAATGGATACGTACTCTCTGTACCTTACGGTAGTTCCGCAATTGCTGAGATGAATATAGGCATTAGCGACGAGGATGCTCAGTCTGGAATCAGTGATCAGGAACGCTTGGAATTATTGGCTAATGGCATACGCCAAAATCCGCAAGCCTTTACTGAATTTCAAGTGAAGCTTGAAAGATAAACTGGGGGCGCTGAAAGCGGGCGGGTAAGGGATTACGGTTGCATGACCCATAGATTTTGGAAAAATAACGTGCATACAAAAATGTATTTCAGTTCATTCAGGCCTAATTGGAGGGTTCGTTTTTTAACGAAATTGTTCTCAACTCGGCGACAGTGTTGATGTTTGCAAACGACGTTACATCCGCAAATTGCACCTCAGCTTGCCGATGCATCGCAAACCACGCATCCATTTTCCGACCACCCTTGCCGAGATAATCGGCAAGGTCATCTTTCAGATGAGTCGATAGCAGACAAAACACCGGGTGTCGCTGCTGTGTTGCACTGTCGCCTGTCACGGCTACAGCAATATCAGCTTTCATAGCTACGAGTGCCTCTGATAATTTATCAACGAGATCCACCGGCAGAAAGGGAGAGTCGCAGGGCGCGGTCACTAGATACGGTGTCTCGCAATGAGAGAGTCCTGCATGCAGCCCCGCCAGCGGCCCGGCAAATCCTGAAATTTCATCGGGGACTACCGGCGCACCGAATGCTTCATACACATCCAGATGGCGATTGGCGTTGATGATCAATTTACTGACTTGAGGTTGCAGTCGTTGTAGAACCCGTTCCACCATCGGTTTGCCCCGAAACATTTGCAAGCCCTTGTCCACGCTACCCATACGCGTGCCTTTGCCGCCGGCCAGTATCAGGCCTGTGATTTGGTGTTTGTCGATGGATGTCGGCGCCATTATTTTTTCACCACACTACCAAAAGCTTGCTGCAAGGTCAGGATCTCGCCTGTATTACTGGCATCGTAGCCGGCGAGCTGCTGCACCATCTCGCGGAAACTGTCCGTGTTCACCACGTCAATGACCTTTTGCATTTGCGGCTGTTCCAACGCATCGTTGCTCACTGCAAAGAAGTATCGTTCTCTTGCCAGCGGTATGAAATCCAGTTTGAAACGCTCTGCCGCAGTTTGCACGCCGAATCCGACATCGGCCATGCCGCTGGCGATGAAGGCGGCGACCGCCGAGTGCGTGAATTCGGTGTTCTCGTAGCCGTTCACCTGCGCGGGTGTAATACCCAGACTGGGCAGCATCAATTCCAAAAGTAAACGAGTGCCGGAGCCCGCTTGTCGATTAACGAAGCGTACTTCGGTACGGATCAAGTCATGCAGGCCACGGATGCCGAGTGGATTGCCTGGATTGACGAACAAACCCTGCGTGCGAACCGCGAGATGAATGAGCCTGTGAGATTTCGTATCCAGCCATTTGCCGAAGCGCTCTGCTGATTGCGTTTCGAATTCGCCCAGCGGTACATGAAAGCCGGCCAGATCGGACTCGCTGCGCGATAGTGCTGCCACAGCATCGGTGCTGTTTCGGTAGCGCAGGTCGATTGCCAGTCCGGACTCGGTAGCCTGTTTCAGAAAGGCGGCGACTGCGAAGCCATGGCTGGCATCCAGACGGATTGTCTGGGTCGTATTACCGACCGTTTTGCCTAATTCGGTTTCGAGTTCGGAGGCGAGGCTTTCCAGCATGGGCGAGAGTCTTGCGCTGACGCGGCGATCTGCCCAGATCAGTTTCTCGGCAAGCGGAGAGAGTTGCGTGCCGCGTCCGCGACCGGTTTGCATTAGGCTATGCCCAAACAGCGCCTCGGCCTTGCGCAACAAGCCCCAGGCGTAACGGTAGGACAGGCCGACGGCTTGCGCGGCGCGCGCAATCGAGCCGGTTTCTTCGATGGATCGCAGCAGGGCCAGCAAAACCGCGGTATCCAGGGCCTCGCCATCATGCTGCCGAATTTCCCAGTGGGGTGTTACCCTGACTTTGAACATTATGTCTTCCAAAACATATTGCGGCATAGCATACACAATGCTAACTTCATCCGCTAGTTTTGCTAACAGCAGCGCTTTGGCTTGCGCTGGCGTGCGCAAGACCTGCACCAAACAACATATATAACCGCCAAGTGCGGACACCGAGGAGGAGTTATGGCATTTGCTGATCTGTTGGCGAAGGAGCGCACCATCGCCGGCGCCGGTTTTAACCGCTGGCTGGTTCCCCCGGCCGCACTGGCCATCCATTTATGTATTGGCATGGCCTATGGCTTTTCTGTTTTCTGGAAGCCGCTGGGTAATGCACTTATCGGTGACGATGGTGCGCCGCTGGCGTCTTGTGCCGCGGGTGCGACGACGTTTGCAGAAAAGCTGGCTGGTACTGGCCGCGCCTTGTTTGCGACAGATTGCAACTGGACTCAGTTTGATCTGGGTTGGATGTACACCTTGTTTTTTGTGGTTCTGGGTTGCTCTGCAGCGATCTGGGGCGGCTGGCTGGAACGCGCGGGTCCGCGCAAGGCGGGTTTCGTGTCGGCGATCTGCTGGTGCGGCGGCCTGCTGATTTCGGCCTTGGGTGTCTATGAACACCAGCTGTGGATGATGTGGCTGGGCTCGGGCGTTATCGGTGGTATTGGTCTCGGTCTCGGGTATATCTCGCCGGTGTCGACACTCATCAAATGGTTTCCGGATCGTCGTGGCATGGCAACGGGCATGGCGATCATGGGCTTTGGTGGTGGCGCGATGATTGGTTCGCCACTGGCGACGATGCTGATGGCAAAGTTTGCTGCTCCCGGACAGATTGGCGTCTGGCAAACCTTTGTTGTGCTCGCTGTGATTTATGCCGTATTCATGTTTTCAGGTGCGTTTTCTTATCGCGTACCCGCTACCGGCTGGAAACCCGAGGGCTGGCAGCCACCGCAAAATGCCGGTAGCAACGCGATGATCGCAACGCGTCATGTGCATCTCAAGAACGCCCACAAGACACCGCAGTTCTGGTTGCTTTGGGTTGTTTTGTGCATGAACGTCTCCGCAGGTATCGGCATCATTGGTGCGGCCTCACCGATGCTCCAAGAGACTTTTGGTGGTGCACTGATTGGGCAGGCAGAGATTGGTTTTGCTGATCTCAAGCTCACGCCAGAATTACTGGCCGGTGCAGTAGCGATCGGAGCTGGTTTCGTGGGACTGATTTCGCTATTCAATATCGGCGGTCGTTTTGTCTGGGCTTCATCCTCTGACAAACTGGGTCGTCGTCCTACTTATGCGATTTTCTTTGTGCTGGGTATTGGGCTGTATGTACTTGCATCTATCGCAGCGGGGTGGAAGTCACTGCCGATTTTTGTGGCCTGTTTCTGTGTGATAGCGTCCATGTATGGCGGTGGTTTCGCAACGATTCCAGCCTACCTGGCCGATATGTTTGGTACGCAATTCGTCGGCGCAATTCACGGTCGATTGCTAACCGCCTGGTCAACGGCCGGTATTCTCGGTCCGGTGGTCGTGAATTACATGCACGACATTCGCCTGGAACAAAAAATTCCTTTCGATCAGATTTACGGCCCGATTTTCTATGTGCTCGCAGGTATGCTGGTGGTTGGCCTGCTCGCGAACTTGCTGGTGCGCCCGGTCGCGGACAAGTATTTCATGTCCGATGCAGAACTGGCGCATGAGAAGCAACTGGCTCATGAGAAATCACTGGCCTCCAATGTGGGTCAGGGCAGCGGCGAGACTACAGGTTCGAGCTCCATTGTTCCTGTATTTGCCTGGTTGGCCGTGGGCATCCCACTCGCTTACGGTATCTGGGTGACTTTGCAGAAATCAGCCGTCTTGTTCAAGTAAACTGCTTGCGCCGGGCGATGATGATCCGTTGGTGGCGATCCCGGTGAAAACCGGGTTGCCTGCAGTACTGAGGTCATCATCAATGAGCCAGAAACATCAAGATAAAGACCTCGGGTCCCGGTATCTGCCGGGACCTTTTTTTTGCAGCTGCTCACATGAGATGCAGGCTGATTCGTTCATCTGAACGCTACGCAAAATATCTCGTCATTACATCCTCTTTTCCCAATTCGTTTAGACTGCTGACTCGTCATCAGGAGAGACCATGAGTATCACCCTCGAAGCTGTTCGCGAAGCACTGTCTGCAGTCATCGACCCCAATACGGGCAAGGACTTCATTGCCACGAAGTCGGCAAAAAATATCAAGATCGATGGCGCCAATGTGTCACTCGATATCGAGCTGGGTTATCCGGCAAAAAGCCAAATTGAGCCTCTGCGCGCGGCCGTGACGGCGGCGCTGAGTGCGTTGCCGGGTGTGGGGCAGGTGGGCGCCCATGTGTATGTAAAGATCGTCGCGCATGCCGCGCAGGGCGGTGTGAAGCTGTTGCCCAATGTGCGCAACATCATCGCCGTAGCTTCGGGCAAGGGTGGCGTGGGCAAGTCGACGACAGCCGCCAATCTGGCGCTGGCGCTGGCGGCCGAAGGTGCGAATGTCGGGCTGCTGGATGCGGATATTTATGGACCTTCGCAACCGATGATGCTGGGTGTTTCGGGCAAGCCCGATAGCAAGGATGGCAAAACCATGGAGCCCCTGGAAGCGCACGGGCTGCAGATTGCCTCGATCGGTTTCATGATCGACCCGGATCAGCCCATGGTTTGGCGCGGCCCCATGGTGACGCAAGCATTGCAGCAATTGCTGGAGCTGACGAACTGGCGCGATCTGGATTATCTGGTGGTGGACATGCCGCCGGGGACCGGCGACATTCAGCTCACACTCTCGCAAAAAGTACCTGTCACAGGCGCAGTCATTGTGACGACGCCGCAAGACATCGCCTTGCTGGATGCGCGCAAGGGCCTGAAGATGTTCGAGAAGGTTGGTATTCCAATTCTGGGCATCGTTGAAAACATGAGCGTTCACGTGTGTTCCCAGTGCGGTCATGCCGAAGCGATTTTTGGTGAAGGGGGCGGTGCGAAGATGTGTGCCGATTTCGGTGTACCTTTTCTCGGTGCCTTGCCACTGACCATGTCGATACGCGAGCAAGCCGACTCGGGTCGGCCCACCGTAGTGGCCGACCCCGAGGGACCCGTCGCGCAAATCTACCAGCAGATTGCTCGCAAGCTTGCCGTGGCTGTGGCCGATAAAGCCAAAGATTTATCGGGCAAGTTTCCCACCATCGTGGTCAAGAACGATTAACTGCTCGTTCACAGGATAAGCGGGCTCAATGAGTCCGCGCGCGTTTCGGTGGGCGGCCTTCTTCTTCAGTCGTATCGACGATAGCGTTGGCAGCTTCGCTGTCATGCTGGGCTAGGGTGGTGTCGCACCAGCGGCGTAGCTGCGTCTGCCAGCGAAAAGGTAGCGGGTAAGCGCTGCCATCAGGATGATGATGAGGTTGTGGCAGCATTGCCTTCAATTCGACCGCCAATGTCCTGCACAAAAATGGGTGGCGACGCTCTGATTCGTTGGCCGGGATGGTGGAATCTGCGTTTTTGTTGGCCTCTTTCCATACATCGATGACTTTCTGACATTCCGTCGGTGGCCATCCGGTTTGCAGGCATAGCGCCATCGTGAGTTGGGTCTCATGACGGAAAGCTTGGTCAAACGGATACGTCACCATGTGTAAAAAATTGACGGGATTTTGTGCGAACTGGTTGGCAGGCAAAATGCGCTGCCATGATGTATCGTATAAAAATTGAAGAGCGAAGGATGGCTTTTTCCCTTGAGATTGCAGTGCCTGTAGTTCTTTGAAGAGCATACGTTCCATCAGATGCGTTGCATGATATTCCTTGCATAGGCTGATGCTGTTGGCGTCAGCGCCGTTCAAGGCCCATTGGCTGACTGTGCTGTGAGTAGTGACCCAGGCTGAAACGATGATGCTTGAGAGATTGTCAGGCATCCCCTCTTTTTCTCTCAGATGTCGTGACATATAAATCGACAGTTCAGTCCCTTCCGGGCATTCCGCCAGCATGGACGTCAGGAAATTTCCCGAAAAACAATTAAGCGTCTGCAGATTTTTTTTATCAATGATGCGCTTTGCCCATTGGTGCAGTTCATTTTTCTGGGTTTCTATTTTTTCTGGAATGCTTTCAATAAATCGCTGTTCTGGAGGCACTGGCGTGATGCTCGCTGTCGATGCTTTGGTTGACCTGTGGTTCTCTGAGTCAGGTGCAGTCAGCAGCATCATGATGTAAGCCATTTCTATTTCCTGTTGTGCCGGCGTAAGAGAATGCATGGCATTTTTATATACCGAAATTTCATTGACGATAGGTATCAGCAGTTCCGGGAAAAATCCGAGAACGGCGAGTGCCGTCAGATCATGGGCTGTCTGATACAGCTCGATGGCTGTTCCGTTGACCAGTTTGAATGAAGTCAAGGCACCCGCGCAGCGGGTGGCCACCAGAATCTGCATCATCTTTCCCTGATCAGGCAGATAGCGGGTACATGCCCACGCTGTCTCACTGCCATGACCGGTGACATCAATTTTTGCACCATGACACAGCAAATAGGCAGCGACTTTGTGCTGTCCGGTTTTCACCGCGATACGCAAGGGAGAGTGCGGGTCGCTCGTATGATCATTGACCACGCTGTTCGGCGGTAGCAGCTTTTTTATGCACGACAGACTGCACTGGCGTTCAACGGCCAGGCTTAGCATGGATTGGCCATTTACCAGGATGATTTTCGTTGGATCAATGCCTTTGGTAATAAGCAAATCAATCATCGCAGCATCATTCTTGTAGATGGCTAGTTCAATCGGGTGCCTGTCACCTGCCGTCGCATCCGCATGCCACGATAATAAAAGATGAGTCATCGCCAGATGCCCTGCGCTGACGGCCAGCATGAGCGGCGTGCTGCCACTTTGCGCCAGCGATGGCGGTATGCCCAATCGTTCGCAGATTTGTCTGTCGATATCCCCTGTCGTGCATTGGTTGATATCAGCGTTCCGATCAAGCAAAGTGATCGCTGCTGGTAAATGCCCTCCCATGACTGCGTAGTGAAGTGGCGTCAGACCCTCGGCGTCTTTCGAATCGCACAGCATGCCTTCTCTGTCAATCAACAGTTCCATAATGGCCGTGTTACCACGGCTGGCTGAAAGCATGAGCAAATCGAAGCCGTCCTCGTTGACGATAGGCAGAGGTACATTGCGGTCCAGAAGCGCCTGCACGATATACAGCCGTCCCTCCATCACCGCAATTTCCAGAGGGGTGAGTTCATTGTCGCCGGGTTGCTCCAATGAGGCTCCGTCCTCAAGCAGTTGATCCAATGTTTGATCGAATTCAACTTCGTGACAATTCTTTATGGCAGAGATTAAATCCGCTTGTGCATTTGATCTCGCTTGAAACGTAGGTTGTCTTGTAACTTGACCCTGTACCATTGGGGGCGTGCGTGATGGAGAGACAGACGGTGAAGGTGTCATAGAGATATCCTGAAAAATGAAGAACAGAGCTGCCCATGACGCAGTGAAATACATGAGTCGCCACAGGCCGAAGCTCAGTAGCTTTTTTTCACGCTATGTTCCTTCCATCGAACCTATGATGAAATTTTTGAGATTGAAACCAGGTAAATTGCTGGTTGTTGCTTGAGCGTTGACGACGTATTTGTTTTGGGGCAGGCGCCTTCGGTGGGGTGCTACTCAAAGGTAATCAGATGGGGCGTGGAATTCAGATCGCCGAGAGAAAGATAGCCAAGCACGGTGAGGCCGCTCAACCGCGGCGGCAACTGCCACGAATGTGGTTGATGGAAAGATTGGATCGCTATTGACGAGGACTCAGGCAGCCAGTTGTTCCAGCGCCTCCTGCTGCGCCAGCCATTCCGCTTCGAGTGTCTCCAGGCTGTGGCTGCAGCTGGCATGTTCCTCTTGTATATCCTTGAGCTCCACTTTTTGGCTGGGTTCATACAGTGTGGCATCCGCCAGCCGGGTATCGAGCGCCGATTTTTGCTCTGTGAGCCGGCTCATTTGTTCTTCCAATCGTTTGATGCGTGCTTCGATCGGTTTACGCTGTGCTGCGGTCTGTGCAGGTGTTGCTGCTTTAGTCGATACAGTTTTTTTCGCGGCCGTCGGCGCTGCCGCGGGAGGGGCGGTCACCGGCTCTGACAGTGCCTGCATTTTGGCGGCCAGTTTGGTTTTGAAGAGCCAGTCCTTGTAATCGTCAAGATCACCATCGAATTCTGTTAGCGCACCATCGGCCACAATCAGAAACTGATCTGTCGTGGCGCGCAACAAATGCCGGTCGTGTGATACCAGCATCAGCGTACCTTCAAACTGGGCCAATGCATCCGTCAGCGCTTCGCGAGTTTCCAGGTCAAGATGGTTGGTAGGTTCATCCAGCAGCAAGAGATTGGGTCGTTGCCAGACGATCAGCGCCAGTGCCAGTCGTGCTTTCTCGCCGCCGGAGAAGGGGCCAATAGGGCTGGTCACCATGGTGCCGGGGAAGTTGAAGCTACCCAGAAAATTGCGCAGCTCCTGCTCACGCACGGTAGGCGCAATGCGGACCAGATGCCAGAGCGGTGATTCATCGTCACGCAGCATTTCCAGCTGATGCTGCGCGAAATAGCCGATCGCCAGTCCCTTGCCAAAATTAGCGTCTCCATGAAGCGCCTGCAATTCACCGGCAATGGTTTTGATGAAGGTGGATTTGCCGGCGCCATTCACGCCCAAAAGACCAATGCGCTGACCCGTTTGTAACGAAAAATTGATATCGGCGGCGATTTTTTTTTCATGACCTTGTTCGCTGCGATAGCCGATGGCGACATCATCGAGTGTGAGCAGAGGATTCGGTGCGCGCAGAGGCTCACGGAATTCAAAAGAAAATTCAGCCGCTGCACGCAGGGGCGCAATTTCTTCCATGCGAGCCAGTGCCTTGATGCGACTTTGTGCCTGTCTTGCTTTGGTGGCTTGCGCCTTAAAGCGATCAATATAACTCTGCAAATGGGCTTGTTTGCGCTGCTGCTTTTCCAGCATGCCTTGCGCCAGCACGATCTGTGCAGCGCGCTGACGCTCGAAGGATGAATAGTTGCCAGAGTAGCGTTTCAGTTTTCGTTCATCAATGTGCACGATCACGTTCACCACACCATCCAGAAAATCACGGTCATGCGAAATCACGATCAGGGTGCCGGCGTAACGTTTCAACCAGTCTTCCAGCCAGATGATCGCATCCAGATCAAGGTGGTTGGTGGGTTCATCCAGCAGCAGCAAATCGGACGGACACATCAGCGCCTGCGCAAGATTAAGTCGCATGCGCCAGCCACCGGAAAAACTGGACACGGGCTGCATCATTTGGTCTTGTGAAAATCCCAGGCCCGCTAGTAATTGTTCGCCACGCGAGCGCACCGTGTAGGCATCCGCATCTGCCAGCAATCCGTACAGCTCGCCCATACGGTGACCTGCGGCCTCCTGGTCCTGCATGGCTTCGACTTCAGCGAGTTCTTTTTCCAGCTTGCGCAGGGTGGTGTCACCATCAATGGCATATTCAACTGCCGGGCGTTCCAGTGCTGGCGTCTCTTGCGCGACATAGGCAACACGCCAGTTGCGCGGAAAATCAATGCTGCCCTGATCGGGGTGCAGTTCATCACGCAGCATGCCAAACAGCGTTGACTTGCCGGCACCGTTAGCGCCAATCAGGCCGATCTTGTCACCGGGGTTTAGTGTCAGGTCGGTGTTTTCAAACAGCGGCTTGGTACCGCGCATCAGGCTGAGTTGTTGGAGGCGAATCATGGACGGTGAAATTGATAACTAAAAAAATTCAATGGGTACTGGATGCTGGCTTGTGCTTTGTGGCAGTCAGTTATGGGCTTGAGCTGATCGTTTGCGGCGAAAGACACTGGATCCCGGCGATCGCCGGGATGACGTTTAAAGTGTGGTGGTTCTAAAGAGGTTCTCTTAGCATCAGGTGGGGTAACGATGTTGAGGCTAACAGTCCTTTAAACGTCATCCCGGCGCAGGCCGGGATCCAGTGTCTTTCAATAAAAGGCTTACAGCTGATCAGCCGTCAGCAGAAACACCGACCCGTCACCCGCACTGGTCGACAGCCAGGTCAGCTCAAGATCAGGGAACGCCGCCTCCGCATTCGGGAACTCATTGCCGATCTCTACAACGAGTATTCCCTGTTTGCTCAGTCGTTGCTTGGCTCCAGCCACAATGCGTCGAACGATGTCCATGCCGTCCTCGCCCCCGGCTAATGCCATCGCAGGTTCGGCGCGATACTCCGCCGGCAGCGATTTCATGGATTGGCTATTCACATAAGGCGGGTTCGTTACGATCAGGTCATATTTTTGTGCAGGCAGCTTTGCGTACAGGTCGGACTCATACAAGGACAAGCGTTCTTGCAGTTGATAATCCTCGACATTACGGCGCGCAACCGCCAGCGCATCAGGTGATAAATCGACCGCATCAATGTGCGCATGCGGAAAAGCATCCGCCAGCATGATCGCCAGACAGCCAGAGCCGGTGCATAGCTCAAGTACATTCGTGACTGCCCAGGGATCGCTGATCCACGGCTGGAATTGATCCGGGATCAGCTCCGCGATAAAAGAGCGCGGTACGATCACGCGTTCGTCGACATAGAAGCGATAGTCACCGAGAAAAGCTTCATGAGTCAGGTAAGCGGCTGGCAGGCGCTCGGAGCAGCGACGCTCGATCAGGGCGAGCAAGGCTTCGATTTCCTGCGGCAGCAGCCGCGCGTCAAGGAAGGGGTCGAGTTTTTCCAGCGGAAGTTTCAGTGCATGCAGCAACAGGTAGGCCGCTTCATCGTAGGCATTGCTGCTGCCGTGGCCAAAGAACAGGCCTTCGGAATTAAAGCGGGTGACAGCGTGGCGCAGCAAATCGCGTAAGGTGTGAAAGGCTAAGGTCATTGCGACTGACCCCCAGTCG
Source organism: Oxalobacteraceae bacterium (assembly GCA_027490465.1). Lineage (GTDB taxonomy): Bacteria > Pseudomonadota > Gammaproteobacteria > Burkholderiales > Burkholderiaceae_D > Pernthalerella. Next base: position 12,488 of record JAIXXZ010000062.1, on the reverse strand, counting down.
GCGGGGGCATTTGGGTTCGGAAGCCGCAAGGATACCGGATTGCGCGAGAAAACTTCGTCGCTAAAAAAGGAAATGAGTCCTGGTGCTGTTCCGTCCGTGGATGTGCAGGGCGCTGAGGTAGCGTTCTATCAATCTCGAAGGTAGGTTGTCTTGGTAGATTGTCGTACCTTATTTCACATCGGATTGGGGCGCAAATAGCCGTTGACCTGCCGGCGCAATCACCTTAGCCACCTCATGTCCCGCGCCCGGCACCCATTGAAGTTGCCAGGCGAGTGGCATGTTCTTGTTGCGGGCCGCCTGCAATCCGATCTCGTAGTAGGTAATGCCTCGCTGTAGCCGATGACTGCCTTGCGCCATCGCACCAGCGCTCGCACGCAGGTGAGGGTCTTCCTCCTTAACTCGCGTATCGAGGCTACCTAGCAGGAGAGTCAGCGGCGCAGCAAGCACCTGCCCCGGATCCTGAAATTCACGCGCCGCGCCCCGCAAGCTGTAAGGGAAGGGCGGCCACTTTTTATCGATCGTCGGCAGGGTATACCAACCGGCGTTGGCTGCCACAGCACTCAGAACCCGCGGACAATGAACGAAGGTCAATAGCCGGTGCACAAACTGAGCCCCTGCGCTGTGCCCGAACAGGTAATACCCAGGCTGCTGACTTCGCAACGCTTCCTTTATCGCGCTAAAGGTCCGCTCAATTTCCATGTAGGGTGTCTTCAGCGGACTGCGCCAGCGACCCTCCTCGGCGGCATGTGCATTCACGCGACCTTGAGTCACTACGCCCAAGGTATACGCGTCACCGTTGGGATAGTCATTGCGCGAGAACTCCAGTGCCACAACCAGTACCTGATAGCGCTCTGCCACAGGCGCCGCTGCTTGCAGATAACGTTCGGCGTCGCGTCCGGTGCCGTGCATGACGAACCATATGCGCCCGGTTCTCGAATCGAACTGACTGGGACGAAATACATGGACGCTCAGAGGTTTGCCTTGCAGGCTGTGGATCTTCAGGCGACCGGTACCGGTTGTCGTCAGGACTTTGCGTGCCTGCACCGCATCGACCAAGACGTCTTCGCCTGACGCGGCATCACGGGCGTCGACACGTGCAAGTTCAGCGCGGCAGGTGGGCGAGTGCCACGCAAAATGCCTTGCCTCGATGGGTGCTGCTTTTGCTTGCGCTATGGTTTCTGCTCTGGATACATCAACTGATGCCAGCGTCAGGAAGACGACCATTAGTTGCAGCCATGAAGAGATGCGGCTGTTCTGCTGATGAGCGCATCGGCGCCTGTTTGACTGCTTCATATGCGCGCCATAATCGATGTGGCCTTCGGCGGCGTGGCGGGACTCACGACGGGCGGCGCCATCGCAGTCGTGTCGTCGGTGCCGCGATCGACCCCGCAGCGAGTGGCAGCGAGCTCGACAACCGTGCCGATCAGCTGTCCCCAGCTTAATCCTGCCGCGCGCGCCATGACGTCCATCGTGCCATGCTTTTCCAGAATGGTGTTCGTGTGCACACCCGTCACATGAGGCTCGCCATGAGCATCGAGCGTCAGATCCACCCGCGCGAAGTCGCGACATCCCATGGCCCTGAAGGTGCGCAGCGCCAGTGATCGGCAGTGATACGCGAGCTGCTCGTCGAGCGGCGCCGGACATTCGATAGCTTGCCCGTTCCGCGTGGATGATGCGATGGGTAGGCAACGCAGTCGCTTGTTGCCCAGCACGCCGATGCTGATCGTCGTCCCTTCGAACCATGCTTCGCACAGCACGCCACGGGAACGTTCCGCCATCAGCCGAGACAGCGCACCGGAAAACTCATAGCGCGTTCTGACGATCAGTCGCGTGTTATCAGTATCGTCGCGACCGCGCAGCACCATCGGAAACGGCAGATCGGGTGGCTCGGTACGCCAAAACGTCAGCAACCGAAAATCCGGTACGGGTAGGCCGTAGGCCTTGAGGCGCGTCAGCAAGGCAAAGCGGTCGCACAAGGAGGCTTGGGTCAGTGGATCGGCGCCGGTGTAGGCCACACCGGCCATCTCCAGCAGCGAAGGCACATGCACCCGACGGCCGACGCCCTGGATACCTGTGCTCATGTTCAGCACGACGCCGCCGGGTGCGCCGGTGCGAGGATGGGGTGGCAGGAACTTGCGCAATTCCCGCAGCAGTGTCATATCGCCCTCGAACATCTTGACCGTGTAATCTTGCTCCCGAAGGGCATCGATCAGGTGCTGCAGCGAGGCGTTACGCTCGGCCTCGTTCGCCTGCGGCCCCAGTCGACCGATCGTGCCATGTGCGCTCTTGTTGCGAACGACCGCCACACGCTTTTTTCTTTGTTGGGTCGGATGCTGTCGTGAGCCTGATGCATAACGAGAGATCAAGGCAGTGAGATGATTTTGCCAATCCTGCAGCAGGCGAAAATCCAGAAACTCTGAAATGAACACAATGGCGATGATCTGAAACAGCATCAGCTCCGGGGCGCGCAGCAGCAGCTTGAGAAAGGGACCAAAATTCATCAGCCCGTAAAGTAGCAGCGCAAGGCCCAGTGTCCAGCCCAGACGCCAGGCCGCTGTGGCAGGCCGGTTCTGGTCCAGCGTGCCCGCAATTCCCTCGGCCATCAGGGCCAGAATGATCACAGGGAAAAAGCCCAGGTTGAAAACCATCGTTGATCGCTGCCAGGAACCCACCATCAGGAAAAAAATTTGTATGCCGGCGGTAATCGCAAGAATCATCGAGATGCGGGCATACATTGGCAGACGTACACGCCGCATCCATGGGCGCAGGGTGGCGATCACACCTACCACAATGGCGATGAGCATCAGGCTGGGGCCTACGCCGACTTCCTGAAATCCGACGGCGATCAGAACCGAGCGGAAGCCCAGCACACGCAAGCCGAAGGTCAGGCGCGCCAGCGTAATCAAAAGCGCTGCCGTTGGCAGCAGCATCACGTAGATCACCTCGTGTCTTTGTACTAGGGGCACCCATTCGAGCGTGACAACAGTGTTCAGGAAATACCCGAGATTCATGACAGGACCGAGAAGGAATCCTGCCGAACCATGCAAACCGGGTGCCGGCATGATACGAGCGGTGAAGGCCATGAGCGATAAGCTTGCCAGCACGGTCAATATCGTCAGGTCCGTGGTGGAAAGATAACCTTTGCCGCGCAGGATCCCGAACCCTCCGAACCATCTGGAAGCGCCATTCGTGTCGGTCATCGTGGTTGCTTGAACTCCGGGTGACGATAGGCCAGTCGAATTTGCGTTCAACACGTCATCACTTGCCATTGCGGTTGATATCAACAACAGCCGATAGTCCCGGCAGCAATGACGTGGGCGGATTTGACAGCCTGATGATGGCTGCAATAATCGGTGCGCTGTGGATTCGGGTGGTGCGTGGTTCAGGTACGGCCACGACCGGCTCCTCAAGGTCGGTGGTGGCGCCGATTCGTTCAATCACGCCCTCGAATTGCTGTCCCGGTAGCGAAGGAAACGTCACCTTGGCGGCGCTGCCGATATGAACCTGTTCAAGCTCGTCTTCATCGATCCAGGCCTCGATCCAACGATCGCCACCGATCACCATGTTCACGATGGGGATGCCCGTTCTCACCGACCCGCCTGTGTTGATGAGCCAGCGAACAATCGTGCCGTCGGTTGGCGCTCTGATGACGGTTGACTCCAGATCCGCCTGCACGCGTGCCAACTTGGCTTTGGCTGCATTGATTTCAGAAGACAATATACCGAGCCTCTGCTGACGGATGGCGATGCCCGAGATATTGAGTTCCGCGTTTCGCACCGCTGCGTCAGCAGCACTTGCGTTACTTTGCGCACCACTCAGTTGTTCTTGCGCGAGTTGCTTCCTTACATTGGCTTCGCGTAACGCCTCCGCCGAAATCATCCCGCTCTTGAAAAGCTCCTGACGGATGCGACTGTACTCTTGCGTTTCAGCGATGCGGATTTTTGCCACCTGCACCTCTGAGCTCGTGGCTTCCGCACGGGCCTTGGTCTCGCGGTAAGCCACTGCGAGAGTTTTGCGTTCTTGTTCAATGGCTGCAGTCTCTTGTACAAGCGTGCGCTCCAGTGAGGCGATATTCGCTTTAGCTTCTGCTTCTTGTGCGCGTAAATGACCATCGTCGAGGCGGGCAATGACTTGTCCGGCACTGACTCGAGTCCCAGGCGCTGCTTCCACGGATACAATGCGGCCGTCAAAACGGGCACCCACCTCGGTCAACTCCATCTTCACAAACGCATTGCGCGAGATGACGTTTTGCGCGCGGTGTGTACTGAAAACCCAAACGGCAATGACCAGCATCGTCAGGGCGAGCAAGACGACCAGCCAGCGAATCATGCGCCTGCTCACACCAGCTGGGCGCACTCCAGGTTCTTTGTGTGAGCTTGTATTGGAGGCTGCCTCAGGCTCATCATCAAAAAATCCCCAATCGACATGCTCTGAAACTGGCTTCATGTTTTTTTCCTTGCCGATGTTACCTACGGATTGATTACATTAAGTGGGGTATGAGTACTCGAGCTTGCTATTGGGGCAGGGTGCTTGTGTTTTCCTCGTCGACGGTGGCACCAAACAGTGACCAGAACACGCGTTGAATGAGGCGTCCTTCACGACACAAGGGCCCGAAATGATGGTCGACCCCATCGATTTCGTTCAGCTCGATCATGGACGGCATCGCATGCGCCTGCGCTTGGGCCTTCATCGCAGCCACCCAGTGTCGAGCCCGTTCCAAACGATGTTTGCCTTGTTGTGCGCTGATTTCTTCGCTATTGCGAAACACCTCTTCTTCGGTGTCCCGGGTGCCTTCCAGCACGGTGACTCGCACGCGCAGATACTGCTCTGGATTGAAGGCTATATCCGGCAAGCGCTTCGTCGAGCGTATGCCGAAGGGGAACTTGCGTTTGGTGTCTGGGAAGGTGTACCAGCGTGCGCCTGCGATGACGGCAGACTCCACGCGATGTGGATGCGCCATCAGGTAGCGGTGGGCAAATTGAGCCCCCGATGAGTGGCCGAAGAGCCGAAAGCGCGTCGCATCGAGGCCGGTGAGCAGACTCACCTCACGCAGGCAGTCGTGCAGAAATACATCAGCGCGATTTTCCTGTCGTCCGATACTGCGGTAACCAGCTCGAACTGATCCGCCCATGCCGGGTGACAGCAAGGTCACGCCCAATCGTTCGCAAGCGGGAATGAATGCAGCGACCTGTTGCTGCCAATGGCGGCTAACGCCCAAGACCACGACCAGCAGTGGACTGTCGATGGAAGCGCCGGTTGGGCGATACAGTAAGTATTCATTGGTCGGATCACTGCGTAGCGCCCGCCGATGGAGTATTCCCTGCGGCAGGTGCCACCCAGCGGCGCCCGAGCGAGGCGGAGTCATCGTGTGTTTTTCCATAGGCTTCTCCATTGATATCTGCCATGTGGTTTGCCGTAGTCGGTTCTTTTCCGCGCGGCGTCTCCCTTTGTTGTTGCGCTCCCGCGAGAATCTCCATCGCATTGCTCGCGCTGGCAAGGCCTGGACGGTCGTAGACCGGAAGGCCGAGCGCTTGCGTTGCTTCGCGTGCCTGCAGAGGCGCCGCAGAAATGATGCCGCAGAGGCCGAGCACGGGTGGGCTCGCGTTTTCCTTCAACCAATGAACGCCGGCGCTCGCACCCATCGAATCCTGCGAGGCCATCATCAAACCGCCCACCAGAGAAGCGAATACCTTGGACTTGAGCAGTGCTGAGGTTTCGATCTGCAAAACACCATCGGCGATTTCCACGACCGCAGCATCGACGCCTTCATTGGCAGCGTGCGCCAGCAGCGATACCAGCGCTGATTCGATCTGCGAAATCGGCGCGAGGTAGGTCGTGGACATGCCGGCATCGGTGAAGTCCAGCACGGGCGAGGCACCCGCATCTTTGAGCAACCAGGTGTCTCCACCCGCGCCGGTACCGGTGATCTTGATGTAAGCCACCCGTAGCCCGGCGGCGATCAGGCCCCGGACAAGATGGGCACAACTGTGGGTCTTGCCCGAATCCATACCGGTTCCGACGACGGCAATCGTAGTGGGAGGGTGCGACCCGATACGAGTGAGCGTGGGAAGGGCATAGTCGCGCAAATTAATGCGTTGACCCTGATCGTTTCCGAGCAGGCCGATCGGGGTAATTTGCGTCGGACTCTTCATCCGGGCATGCCATGAGGTGACTCGGGAAGCAATGCCGCCGCCGGCAGACAGATGACAGGGTCCCAAGGTGTTTGGTACTTCGGATTCGAATTGATTTGAGGCGTAGCGGTTACCGTAGGCCACCACGATCTCATCCCCCGGGAACATTTGCATGCGTCGACCACTGGGCAATTGAAGACCCGTGTGTTGTCCGAGGGAGTCCACCACGGCCAGAATCAGATCGCCGGTGTCGGGTTTGCCAACCGGTGGCAGCAGCACGGCTGCCGCATCGACTGGCACCCTGCGGGTGGCGAATGCCCAGGCGGCGCTTTGGATTCTCTGAACATCCTTGTTTTTTGGAATGCCTTCGATTCGCATAAAAAGAGCCTTTTTCACAACGTGATTGTCGACATTCGGCTTAATCAACCAAGAGTTTTGATGCTCGGGAGCCGCACGGCAGCTGGAAGTTATCAAGAAGATAACTAAATGTCAACGAAGTTTGATGTCAAAAGGAAAATATATTGAAATCTTGGCCGGTAACCGCCGAAATGAGGGCAGTTCGGATTACGGGGTTACGGATCGCTGGAATTCGCCGCGCACACTCGAAGAGGCACTAGGCCATAAGGGACTGGTAGGCAAGAAAGCCTCTGGGAATCGGCAATCGGTGGCGGCTACTGCCGCAAGAATACGGGCATCGGTATTAAGCGAGTATCGGATTGTGCCAGCGGGGCGACAATCCGATAAAAGTGTCAGAAAACGGTTAGCCGAAACTATTTACATATCGGACGAGAGTGATATCGCTTGTGCTTGCATCAAATCCGCAAGTGTCGCTTTCCCTTCAGATGTTCGTGCCTGATCGATCATCTGCTGGGTAACACGGAGATTCAGGTCCTGTAGCCAGGTCATCAAGCCACTCGGATTGAGATCAGCCATCAGTGGCAGCACCTCATCACCATGAGCATCAAGAAGATCCTGGAGGTTTAATCCTGCTTGCAGGAATTTATCGAACCAGAGAACACTGCCCGCTTTGAGTGCGCCGATGACCTCCTGATCAACCAAACGCCGGTCCAAATCAGCCGAACCTGAATGCATCGACTCGATGAGTTTATTGAGAGCAACAGAATGAGCTGCTGCGATCTCATAAGCTACGGCATTTCCGCTTTTTACTGAGAATTCTCCCATTGAAAACAACATACCACGGACAAAATAATGATCGCCAGGCAAAAAATTAATCATGGCTGTATAGCCGGGCAAGCTTGTAATGAAAGCAGTGTGCCTGCTGCTGGCAGAGCTGGAGTGAAGCAAAACAATCCACTTGTCAAATTCTTTTAAAGCAGGCCATGCAGCTTCCATTGCAGCAGAAAAATTTTCAAATTCGCACTGTTTAAATAAAAAATTACTTTGGACAATTTCGTAGAATATTTTCGTTGCTTTAGGGCATTCCTTTAAAAAATCTTTTATGTTATCGGTACTATTATTTTTTATAAAATATTTAATCAATTCAGATAAGATAAAGTCATTTTCGAAGTCTGATTTTCGTAAACGCGAAACTCTCGCAGATGATTCTTCAAAAAGTTTTTCTATTTCATTCAAGGTGTTACTTTGAAGTAAAAAATAGATTTCCATTTCCTTTTGTGAAGCTCCATTCAAAGATAAATCGTTAGAGCAGCAAGGGAAATTATTGATTCCTTTGATAAAAGTACGTATATCTCCTGATACCGCAGCCGCAAATATCGCGCCTGTTTCAGGATTGCCCCTGTAAAGAGGAGTAACGCCAGCACTAAGGGGCTGTCTTTTTTGCAAAGTACGATAGACAATGCTTGAGCCTGTTTTATCGTCAAAATTGAGTAGCGGGTTTTTGATGCCATCAAATTTATTGGCCAGTTTTTGTATGGTTTCCTCATTTTGGGACTGGCACCATCTTTCAAGTTGCAGAGGATCTTCATTGATGGGATATCCATGTTCCCAGTTGACAGAGTCGAGAATTTTTTCTAAAAACAGTACAAATATTGTGTCGTCATCAAACTGCAAAGCTTCGCTGTATGCGCTGATCACCGACAACTCATCGTCATGAAGCTGAAAGGCACATGGCGCTTGTGGGTTGGCACCCGCATGGAGCAACAGGGCAGCCTGTTCGGCATCACCTCGCTGCACCGCGAGGTAAAGCGCGGTGCAACCGTTGGCATCAGGGAGATTCAGGTATTGCGGTGCCTTTTCAGCCGTGAATGTGATCAGTTTTTGAGTAAAGTCTGCTGGTGCAGGCAACTGAAGGCACAGCGTTAGCAGATTACTGCCATACAGAGCCCCACCGCGGCTTACTGTAGTTTTTTCTACCCGATCAATGGCCATTTGTATGATGGCGCTTTTTTGCTTCTCCGGATCAAGACTGGGTAGTGTTGTCGCCCAAGCCGCTGAGGTGAGGTAAGGGTTATTCGTTTTTGCCGTGCGTTGGGATGCATGCGGTATCCAGGGTATCCCAATGTCATCCGGGCATAAAGCTTCAGCGGCAAACGCCCAGTCATTATTAATGACGGCGGCATGAACTGCAGGCAGTCCCGTTATGTTTCGGTATTTGTGTTGATCTGTCGGCTTGTCCCAGCTGAATTTAAGCTGCCGCGCATGCCAGCCTACTAAACCCCGGCTGCTAATCGTGGGCGCTGCAGATGTTGTCTGCGGGCCGGTGACTGTTGTTGTGACGGTCGTGGTTGTGGTGTTTGTTGTCGTCGTTGTGGCAGCAGGATCTGATCGGTGAGGTGAGGTCGTCGCAAAGCTCATGGCGGCTCCAGTTGAATGAAAGGAGCCGACTTGGTAACTGTGCCCGCAATTTCGTTCAACTGCCGACAGAAAAAAGCCGGTCGATTATCAGCCCAGCAGATTTTCCAGCGTACGTCGGTAAATGTTTTTCAGGGGTTCGATCTTAGTCACCGCGACGTGCTCATCGATCTTGTGAATGCTCGCGTTCTTGGGGCCACATTCGACAACCTGCGGGCAGATCTGTGCGATGAAGCGACCGTCCGAGGTGCCGCCGGTCGGTGATAGCTCGGTATCCAGACCTTTTTCCGCCTTGATGGCTGAGCTGAGTGCATCGCTGAGTGCACCACGCGGTGTGAGGAAGGGTAGACCGCCGACGGTCCATTTCAGATCGTAGTCGAAGCCATGTTTGGTATGAGGAGGGGGCTGACATTGCATCAGCCCCGAGATGGCCGAGGGTTGACAATTCGAAGAGCTTAAGCCACCGGATTGCACTGTGAAGCGGCAACCCGGGAGGATCGGGCATTTAAGAATTACATGTACGAAATGGCAAATGTGACGGCGAATATGTCGATGCAGATCGATTTATCGGTTCAGGAATTGATTAATGGGTTTTCCTGCGAGCACTTATTAAATCCGTTAACGCCTGCCTGCCTTCGTCTGTTTGTATTAGTTCAAAACTTTCGCGATCGGCCATCTCCGGATCAAACTCTATGTCCTTCAATCGAGCGGACAAACCTGAAGGATCAAAATCGGCCAACGCAGGTAGGAGAAATTGACTACTCATATTAAATACCCGTTGTAAGTCTGGGCACGCCTGCAGTAATTTTTCAGTCCATTGAATGCTCCGGGCGCGCAGGGAGTAAAACAGAGCGTCGGCAAAAACACCATCTGCTACGCTGCGACTTGAATTATTAAGAGCCGCAAACATCATGCTGCTTTGCTCTGCAGCAAAGTCGAAGAGTTCCGTATTTTGCCAATTGGTAGCAGTTTTGCATAATTGAGTGAAAAGTGTTTCATTAACCTCAAATTCTGTACTTTTTATAAAAAGATCAACGTATGTCGAATCATACTGACCAAGATTATTAAAAATTTTTATCTTTTCGCTCTCATTTAAGGTTTTGCAAACATTCTCTAAAATTAATTTAAATTTTCCAAGAGAGTGAATTGACTCTTTTTCCAAGAGAGTTTTTTTTGCATTGATAATGCAAGTATCGAAACTATCGCATTGCTCTGACAGCAATTTGATTGATTCCTCTGATTTGTTTTTTATAAAAATTATTATGGCATCAGTGGCGATTGAATCAACATCTTCACCTTTGTACTCGGATCTGAGGAAGTTCAGTAAATTAAAAAATTGCTCTGGCGGCCCAAAGATTGAAGACAAATGCAGAACGTTATTTTCCTTAATGGGATTAATGAGTGCATGAGTATTAACTTCAACTGGCACATTATTTTCAATACGCCTGCGGTACAGGCTATATCCTGATTTGTCCGGAAAACTGAAAAGTGCAAACCGAAGATGTGGGAACTTTTCGGCAAGTCGGAGTACATCTTCTTCGGCGTGATTTGCAACCCAGAAAAAGAGTCTAAGTGGATCATTTGCAATCGGATAATTGTCAGGGGTGGGCAACTGTTGAATTGCTTTGGAAAGAATTAGCTCAAAGATTTTATTTGATCCCGCTTTCATCGCAAAAGAATAGGTACTAATTCCGGCTCTGGTTCCATCGTTCCATATTGAATTAGTGCGGACTCTCCAGTCAGCACCTGCATCCAAAAGCATCGCTACTGCCGCTTTGTCACCGCGCTCAATCGCGACATACAACGGCGTCTTCCCACTGGCATCAGGATTATTGAGGCATTGCGGCGCGTGTTTTTGGCTGAGCGTGATAACTTTTTGTAGAAATTCGCTAGGGGCACCTTTTTCCAGGCATAAAGTCAAAAGGTTGGCGCCATACATTGATCCGGTACCCATAGGATTGGTGCGTTCAACCAAATCTGCGGACATTTCGATAATCGCAGCATTTCGCTGTTCTTCATTTTTGCTAAGTAGCTTGGTACTCCATCCAGATGAACCGGAATGGCCTTTGTTCAGCATTGGCGGACGGTGCGAGACCGGTGGCGTCCAGATAAGCCCGATATCGGCTGGGGAAAGAAGCTCTGCTGCAGTCTCCCAATCGTGGTTAATCACGGCAGCATGCACCGGAGGTAAACCGGTTTCGACCAGGTATTTATGATGATCAGCCCGCTTGTGCCAGTCATACCCTAAATTTTTTGCATGCCAGCCTACAGGCTTGCTACTCATTCTGGGTGGGGGAGTTGGTTTCTGCGAACTTGTTACGGCCGTGGTGGCTGTCGTGGCTCTGGTATTGGTCGTTGTGGTGGTCGTGGCGGGGTAGGTTGCTTGGGGTGAATTGGCTGGGACACTCATGGTAGCTCCGCATTAGATGGCAGGAGCTAACTACGTAACTGCCGCCGCCCGTTTGTTCACGATGGCAACAGTCATGGTGCAACGCCAAATCAGCCCAGCAGATTTTCCAGCGTGCGCCGGTAAATGTTTTTCAGGGGTTCGATCTCAGTCACCGCGACATGCTCATCAATCTTGTGAATGCTGGCGTTCGTCGGACCGCATTCGACAACCTGAGGGCAGATCTGTGCGATGAAACGACCGTCCGAGGTGCCGCCGGTCGTTGATAGCTCGGTATCCAGACCCGTCTCGGCCTTGATGGCTGAGCTCAGCGCATCGCTGAGTGCGCCGCGCGGTGTCAAGAAGGGCAGTCCGCCGACGGTCCATTTAAGATCGTAGTCGAAGCCATACTTGTCGAGTGTGGCGTGCACGCGTTGTTGCAGGCCGTCGACTGTGCTGGCGGTAGAAAAGCGGAAGTTGAAATCCACCACACACTCACCCGGAATTACATTCGATGCACCTGTGCCAGCGTGGATGTTCGACATCTGCCATGAGGTCGGCAGGTAATACTCATTACCTTGGTCCCATTCGATCGTGCTGAGTTCTGCGAGCGCTGGCATAGCCAGATGAATCGGATTTTTCGCCATATGCGGATAGGCGATGTGACCCTGCATGCCTTTGATGATCAGCTTGCCGGACATCGTGCCACGGCGACCATTCTTGATCATGTCGCCGATTTGTTTTACCGAGGTGGGTTCACCGACGATGCAGTAATCCAGTTGTTCGCCACGCGCTTTGAGCTGATTGCACACGATGACGGTGCCATCAATGGCGGGGCCTTCTTCGTCGCTGGTGATCAGGAATCCAATCGAGCCTTTGTGGTTCGGGTGCGCAGCGACAAATTCTTCGACCGCAACAATCATGGCGGCCAGAGAGGTCTTCATATCGGCCGCACCACGACCGTAGAGCTTGCCATCGCGGTGAGTGGGAACGAAAGGATCGGAAGACCACTGATCGAGTGGGCCGGTCGGCACGACATCGGTGTGCCCGGCAAACACCAGCAGCGGTTGTGCTGTACCTCGACGCGCCCACAGATTGGTGACATCACCCGAAGCGATGGTCTCGCAAGCGAAGCCCAGCGGCTTGAGTCGCTCCGCCATTTTCAACTGGCAGCCCCCGTCGGCGGGTGTGACGGAATG
>JAIXXZ010000043.1 GCA_027490465.1 Oxalobacteraceae bacterium | reverse complement strand
TTCACCTTCAGCGTCGGTGAATGCACCGCGCAAGACCCTGGTTCCCGGCGCTCGCCCACGACACGCCAGAAAATCTGTCACTGCGCAGTGCGCGTTTGAGTGATCGATTTAAATGACCTTATACAGAGCCAAAGCGGTTACTATTCGACTCCGCTTAGTCCGCCTGCTGCGTAGGTTTTGGTAGGAAACGGCAATCGTGCTTGACTAGACTTCCCTTAATTATTGTTACTTTATTCGCAATGAAAACTTCGAGTCCTGTAGGCGACCTCATGGTCGGTAGTGGTGTGGTTGCCATTGGCACTTTTAAAGTGCCCGGCGAAGCGACCATCAGCGGCAACGTACAAGGCGAACTGACTGCCGCTGCCTTGAATGTGCTGCCATCAGGTGAGGTCACCGGAAAATCTGTTGCGCAAACTATCGTCGTTTCCGGCAAGATGAATCAATCGACCACGGCGATGCAGTCGCTGGTGGTTGACGCCACTGGTGTCATCACGGGTGAAATCGCTTACGGCGATTTGGAAATCAGGCGGGGTGGAGAACTGCTGGGAAGCATCACGCAAATCAAAAATCAGTCAACGCTGATCAAATAACGAAGACTGATTTCTCCTTCGGATCGCAAGCCATTCTCTATCTGTACGTCCTTCGAGTACCGCAGCTGCCATTGCTGCGTGGGTGAAGTGAACAGCATAGTACCCAGATAGAGACGCGTGTTGTCAGGCGCCCCAGTGGTCTGAACGCCTCCGACCTGGGTTGCTCCTCCCCGGTTGATCTGCGCACCGGCATAGAATTGCAGAACATCAGAATGTCGGTAGCGCAGGTAGCTCGTTAGTGCGTATGACGTGTCTTGTGTACGAACGCGGGTACCCAGATATCGATCATCCTCTCCGTAAATCGCGATTTCCGGAGCGATATCGACCAGCCATTTGCCCACAATCGGCTGCATCCAGCCTGCGCTCAATACATAGCGCGTGCGGTTCTCACCCACGTTCAAGGCGCTGCTAGTGTTGTACTCACCTGTAGGGAAGCTGGCGAAAAGGCTGATCAGACCATAGGTGCGATTTGGTCGATCGACATGAAACCAGAACGCATTACCTATACGGAGATCTCCCATGCCACTGGCATTATTGCTACCCAGTATTCTGCCCAGGGTCGGATTGGTATTGATGTCGGCATAACCCATCACGAGGACAGGTGCCCACGCGTATTGTTGATTCTCACCGACAGCAAATACGCGGGAGGCCCGCAACACGACTTGATTGGCGTTAGCCTCACCGGCTCGGGCGACACCGTTGGCGTAGGGTCCGCTTATTTTTTGATGGGCACTGTAGATGGTGACGTTCACCGAGCCGCTGGGTAATGCGACAAAATCAGTGGGATAGATATCGTTGACGGCTGCGTTTGCTGCAGCGGCAACCATCCACAGCGAAGCTGTCATCCAAAAGCGATGTAAATGTCTCATTATTCTTAAGTACTTCGTACGACACTTCGTTCATCCGAAAATCAGCGACAAATATCTGTCCTGATAGCTTTTGGCGACACTGAAAACTCCCACCTATTTTTTGCGAGCCCGCTTAACTGTCTCGCTTAACTGCTCCGCAGTCGCTGGTCAGCGTGTCCCGTCGGCGGCTGGCAGCACCCGCAGTACCCTAAGGGCGCGGTGAAATCAACTGAAGCTGACGAACTATGGTTTGTACTCTGAATTGAAACTTTACCTTAACCCGAGATGAAGCGCACAGGTATTTCTGAGTTGATAAGCGTATTCATGAGTTATTTCACGCCCAAAGGCCAACTCGGGCAAAGAAACGAGTACGAATGATTTTCGCCTCTGCAGGCAGCGCCTTTTAGGCGGCCAAACGCGCAGGACGGAATCTGGTGTGCGTATCCGGTGCCCAATCGCGACGCGAATCCGCTGCCATGGGTCTGCACCATGAATTGCAAATATGAAAACGAAGCCGGGCACGCAAAATCGCGGTAAACGTGGATAATGTCATCGGGCGCTGCCGGGATGATTATCGCCCGACTACGGTCGGGTCTTCCTCTGTCGTCCGTTTTAAAATGACCGTTCATCTTTGCAAACCGACTAGGCCATGCTGGACAGCGATTATTCCATTCCCATCATTATTTCTGTTGTTACGGCGCTGCTGATTGGCGGACTGTATTTGTTCACGACCTTCTTTCAGGATGGCGAGGACGAGTAAACAGCAGCCAGACCATGCAGCGAGCGGTAACCTCCGACATTTCATTTCTTAGGATTTTCATGAATCACACCCGTTTGCTCTGCGCGCTGATAGCAACTGCTGGCTTTGCCGGTTTCGCTGTGGCCGAAACACCGAAAACCGAAACGCTGCCATCCGGTGTCGTCGTTGAGCACTTGAGAGAGGGTACGGGTCCGACCCCGACAGTCAACGACACGGTAGTCGCGCATTATCGTGGCACCCTGGCCGATGGCAAGGAATTTGACAGCAGCTACAAGCGCGGGGAGCCATCGGCATTTCCGTTGACGCGCGTCGTACCGTGCTGGACTCAGGGTATGCAAAAAATTCGCGTTGGCGGGAAAGCCAAACTGACTTGTCCTTCAGCGACTGCTTATGGTGATCGCGGTTATCCCGGCGTGATTCCCGGCGGTGCGGTGCTGACCTTCGAGGTTGAGCTGGTCAGCATCAAAAAATAGCAGCAAGCGATTCAAGCTGGCATTACCGCCTGCACAGGAGCGTTACCCGTCTGAGATTGGCCGAGCCCGTCGTTGCGGTATTGCCTACCGTGTCGGGTCGGCCGTCATCGGTTGTTCCAAGGGCCCGCACCTTGCCGGCGCAGGCCTGAGCAGGTCACAGCGGGAAAGGCGAGACGGCTTTCGACTTTATGCGCGCACGTCAACGGTGCCACCAGTGATGAATGAACTCGCGTCGACAGGACGCTCGGTCGGCGCTTTGCGGGGTTCATAAAGGGGGGGATACAGCGATTGGTTCCGTTGCTGTTCGGCTAACTGATTCTGTTCTGCCTTCAAGCGCTCGGTTTTCGATAGCGCGTCATTGAAGCGCTCGGTGTCGATGAAATCGCGCTGTGGCGTTGCCTTGTTGCTGTCCTGATTTTTGATGCTCGCCGTACCCTGCTGAAGCTCTCGCACGCGCTGTTTCTCGTCGGGGCGCGGCAAATCCTTGTAGGCCACCGCATGATCCAGGTCTTTTTTGTACGTGGTCAGGCTGCGGTCCCGGTTTTGATACATATCCGAGGAAGTATCGATTCTTGGCATAGGATCCGAGGGCTGATGCTAAGTGTGTCCAATCGCGATCATACGACATAAATCAGGCGTTCCCTTTTTTGGTCGATGCTGAATAAATCCACGGTTTGTGCCTAGCCAGCGCCGCTGTGCGACGCGGGGACCCGCAAAATCAAGGCCTCGGTATCATTGAGCTTGCCACAACAGTTTCCGGTTTTATTTGATCAGCACCTCCTTTGATACCCGAGGGTGCTGTCGGTTATCCTCTTGGCTGAACCGCCTGTTGACGAGGCATGTCCTGATTCTGCCTTCATGATCCCGCTCCGATTAGCTTCCGCCCCTCGCATGATGAGCAAAGTCTTGCTTGCCTTGCTCGCGCTCGTCTTGCTGCTGGCCGGCCTGATCGTCTACGTGGCGCTGGCGGGTATTGCGATCGACGGCGGGCTTTATCGCAAGTCGCTGCAGAACATGCTCTCGGAACAGTTGGGTCGCGCAGTCCATCTCGATGGCGCCGTGGATCTGCAAATCAGTCTGAAACCGGCGTTACGCGTTCGCAACGTTCGTATCGCCCAGCCCGAAAATTTTGGCTCGGCGGATTTTGTTCGTGTCGGTGAATTGCAGGTTCGCCTCGATCTCTGGCCATTGGTCCACCGGCAGTTCAAGGCGGACACGCTATTTGCCAGCGGTGTGAGCATCTTTCTGAAGCAGCGGGCCGATGGCACCAATAACTGGACTTTCCCGAACTTTGCCGAGCCACCCGGCAGCTCTCCACCCAAGCCATCCGAACAGGATGTCCTGCCCGAGGAAATCTCGGGTATCGATATTCGCAAGATCGAGTTACGCGACCTGAACGTGGAATTTCGGGGTGTAAACGACAAGCCAGTAGTTTTTACATTGGATAAATTCGATGCCAGTGTGCCTGTTGACGGACCCTTGCACGCAAGAGCCGAGGGCAGTGTCGACAAGACCATGCCGTATGCCATCAAGATCGAGGGCGGGCGCCTCAGTGATCTGGTGCGTGGCAAGTCAGCCTGGCCGGTTGCTATGCGGCTTGATTTCGCGGGCGGTCTGATGACGGTGAATGGTTCATTGTCACAGGCCGACACCCAGCTGCGCTTCGGTCTGGGCACGCCTGATTTGGGCAAGTTCGGACGCATCATTGGTGTGGATTTGCCGAATGCAGGCAATGCCGGTATCGCAGGAGCACTGCAAATAAGTCCGGGTCAGGTGAATATCCGTCAGCTCTCGGGCGCTTTGGGCAAGTCGTTGATGACGGGAGACTTATCCGTCGATACACGTCAAGAGCGTACGCGCTTGTCAGGCGCACTGACATTGCCTGTGCTTGATCTGCGGCCGTTTCTTGGTCAGGACACAGAAGAGGAACCGCCGACAGATTTTCGCGCGCTCTATCTGAGCCTGTCCAAAGCGCGCCTCGATCTGCAACAGCTCAATCAATACGATGCCGATCTCAGTCTCAGCGTCGACAAATGGCTCAGCTTGCCCGGTGATATACGCAATGCCTCACTCAGGCTCAGGCTCGATGCGGGCAGCCTGAGCGTACCCGTTCAAGCGACCATCGCTTCCGTGCCTTTGAAGGGGGAGATCAACGTTGATGCTGCGCGCGCCGTACCCGCATTTCGCATCAGCCTTGGTGCCGAAAACGCAGGGGTAGGTAGTCTGGCACAGCTACTGACCGGACTGCCGGGGATCGAGGGGCGTCTGGGGCGCATGAAGATCAGCTTGTCTTCCGAGGGAAATAACGGACAAGTACTCATGAAAAAACTCGCCTCGTACGTTGAGCTGAATAACAGCCGCCTGAGCTACGGTAACGGCAATGGTGGCAAGCCGGTCAGTTTTTCCATCGACAAAATGCGAGTGGAGCTGCCTTCTGAAAGCACGTTGCGTGGCAGCTTCAAGGGACAGTTGTTGGGCAAGCCGCTCGAGGCAAAGCTCACCGGTAATGATCTGATCAGTATCGTCAAATCAGGGAGTTCCCCGATTGAATTCATCGTGCAGTCCGGACGCGTGTCAGCGCGTGTTGCGGGCGTGCTCGATGCCGGCCAGGGTAAGGCGCAGCTGCAATTCAGTCTGGGCGCATCCCACGCGGGCGATGTTGCGGCCTGGCTGGGCTTGTCACCGCAGGCGCGTGCGCCGATTGCGCTGGCGGGCCAGCTGAACATGGCTGAGGACCAGTGGAAGCTGAGCAACTTGGTGTTTCAGCTTGGTCAAAGCAGTGTGTATGCAGAACTGTCGCGTGGTCGGAATAACGGCCGGCCTCTGCTATCGGGTCGCATCGAGGCGACCAGTATTCATGTCGCCGAACTGGAATCCATGGTTTCAGGTAATGCGACAACGAAATCAAATGCTTCATCCAAGTCTTCCACGACGCTCGACATTCCACTCTTGCCGCGACGATTGGTATTTGATGACGCTGATCTGCGTCTCAGGGCGCAGGGCATACAGGGCACGCGCTTGCCCATGGGTGAGCTGGGCTTTGATATGCATCTGCGCGACGGCTATATGCAGAGCTCGCCGTTTTTTGCGGTTATCGCTGGCGCACGTTTTGATGGTGCGCTCATGCTCGATTTGCGCGAAGAACCGCGCGTGCAGCTGTGGCTGGGTGCCGCTGATGTCGACATCGGCAATGTACTGCGTCAGCTGAAGTTGGCTCGCGATCTGGACGCCGGCTTTGATCGATTTACCTTGTATCTGGACAGTCACTCTGCACAGCTGTCGAGTCTACTGGCCAACGCGAAACTGATCGGTGAGATCAGGGGTGGCAGGTTGGTCATGCGTGATGCAGGCAGTGGTACCAAAGCCAATGTGATGATCAAGCAAGGCACTCTGACTGCAATGCCGGGCGAACGCGTGCGGGTCGAAATCGGTGCGGCGCTGGATGACATACCGCTGGAGCTGGCCTTGTACAGCGCGCCAGTCAAAGACCTGATCGATGCATCGCGTCGGGTGCCGTTTGAGTTATCGATGTCGGCAGTCAGTACGCGACTCACCCTGAGCGGCACGATGGACCGCGATATTGAAGCACGCGATGTCGAGCTGGCCATGAAAGTACAGGGTGAGCGCTTCAATCAGCTCGACAAGCTCTTGCATGTCTCGTTGCCGCCTTGGGGGCCGTGGTCAGCGGCAGGTCGCTTTCGGATGTCGACACGCGGCTATGAGGTCGAGGATCTGCAACTCAAAGTGGGTAGCAGCACGCTCAATGGGCGAGGGAGTCTGGTGACATCCACAGGGCGGCCACGGCTGGATATTGCATTCAATGCGCCACTGATTCAGCTGGATGATTTCCGATTGAATGGCTGGTCGGCGACTGAGACGCAGGCGCCAAGTTCAGCGCCTGCCGATCGCGCATTGGACCAAGAAGCGTTACGCAAGAGTGCAGTAGAAAAGAGCGATCAGATTCAGGGCCTGCTCAGTCCGGCCACGCTGAAAAAAATCGATGCATCACTTTCAGTCAAGGTAGAGCGTGTGATGTCCGGCAAGGATATGCTGGGTAATGGCGATGTCGTGGTGCGCTTGCATGACGGCCGTGCCGACATTGGTCCGATCAAGGTGGAGATGCCGGGTGGCTCGGCTGTTTGGTCACTCGCCTATGAGCCTACGGAGCGCGACGTCATGGCGCGCCTGAAAATCGATGTGGATAATTTTGATTATGGCGTTCTTGGGCGACGTATGAAACCTGACACGGATATCGATGGGCGTTTCACGCTGCATGCCAATGTGAGCTCGCGTGCGCCGCGCTTGTCGCAAATTCTGCGTCATGGCAGCGGGCAGATTGACTTTGCGGTGTGGCCAAAGAATTTGCGCTCCGGGGTGTTTGATATGTGGGCCGTGAATGTGTTGACCGCTTTACTTCCCACCATCAATCCCAACAACGAATCCAAGGTCAATTGTGCTGTGGGGCGCTTTGGCCTGGACAATGGCAAGCTGACTCAGCGTGCGCTGGTGATCGATACCAGTCAGATGCGGGTGACGGGAAATTCCTCGGTTGATTTCGGTGACGAGAAATTGAACATTCGCTTGCAACCGCAGGCCAAGACAGCGCAGTTTCTGAGTCTGGCCACGCCTATCGAAGTCAGCGGCAGCTTCAGCAAGTTTCAGGTCGGGGTTCGCCCCGGGGATGTGGTGGAAACCATGGTTCGGCTGGCGACATCCATCGTATGGGTACCGATTAAAAAACTCTTTTCCGAGAAAGTACCTGTGGATGGCAGCGATGTTTGTTTGTTGCCACCGGCATCCTGATACCGCGGTCAGTCGATTTTTCTTTGCCAGCGGGTGGGATCATGAGCTTGCATGGCTTTTCGAAAATCATCGGGCGAGAGCGCCTGGCTGTAGATGAATCCCTGAATTTCGTCACAGCCTTGCTGGTGCAACAAACCCAGCTGATTTTCTGTTTCTACGCCTTCAGCAACCACGCGCAGGTGAAGATTGTGCGCAAGCGTTATCAAGGTTTGCGTAATGATGCTGGTATCGCGTGCACCGGGCTCGCTCAGATCATTGATGAACTGACGGTCTATCTTCAGGCAGGAGATGGGCAGCTTTCGCAAATAGGCGAAGTTGGAATAGCCGGTACCGAAATCATCGATGGCAATTTGAACACCCATGGCATGCAAAATCTGCAGGGTTTCCAGGGTTAATTCGATGTTGGACATCATGAGGCTTTCGGTCAGCTCCAATTCCAGGCAACTAGGCGGCAAACCCGAGCGTGACAGTGCCTGTTCAACCAGACGTATCAGCGGCTGACCATTGAGCTGCCGGGCCGAGAGGTTAACTGCAACCCGCAAATTCCCCAGTCCCGACTTGTGCCAGGCAGCGCATTGTGCGGTGGCTGTATTGAGTACCCAGGCACCGATCTCATTGATGTGCGCCGATTCCTCCGCCATATAGATAAAGCGCTCGGGTGGCAGCAATCCGAGCTCCGGATGTTGCCAGCGCAATAGCGCCTCGGCGCCGGTCACAGCGCCCGATCGCAGATCGATTTGCGGCTGGTACTTCAACAAGAACTCGTCGCGCTGTAGCGCGCCATTCAGTTCGCTGTCAATGCGTGCACGCTCTTGCAATTGGGCTTGTATCTCATGATTGAAAAATTGGCAGCGATTGCGCCCGCTTTGCTTTGCCCGGTACATGGCGGCATCGGCCATTTCCAGCAGTTGTTGCGGCGTGTCTCCATCCTGGGGATAGACTGCTACGCCAACGCTGCAATTGACGCGCATGGCATGTCCATCGATTTTCATCGGCTCTGCGACAGCCTGCATGATGCGTTCCAGTGTTTCCGAGCTCATGTCGACCTCTGGTCCGCCGCGCAGTACAACGATGAACTCATCGCCGCCAAAGCGCCCCAAGGCATCATTGCTTCGCAACACCGAGCGCAAGCGGCTGCTGATTTCGGTTAATACCTGATCGCCGATACGATGGCCGTAGTGGTCATTGATGAACTTGAAACGGTCCAGATCAATGAAGGCAACCCAGACTGGCAGCGAACTGCGATGTGCATAAGAAATCGCATCTGACAGGCGTTCCAGCAGGGCGCTCCGGTTGTTCATTCCGGTCAGCGGATCATGGGTCGCCTGAAAAGAGAGCTGATACTCCAGTTTCTTGCGAATGGAGATATCACGCGCCACCATTTGTATCGCAGGCTGTCCTTGATACGTGAGTGATATGCGGTAAACAGACACATCAAAGGCTGAACCGTCCAGACGAATGGCAACCTCTTCGGTTTCCGATTCGGGGTTGATCATCAGGCGCAGCGCATCGGTCTCGGTCTGAGCCCGGCGGATCAGTGAAGCGAGGCTTCTGCCAATTAATGAAAGATGATGCGTTTCACGAAAAATGAGACGCGCCGACGGATTCGTAAAAACGATTTCTCCGTTCACTTCGATCAGGATGGCATCGGGCGACAGTTCAACGATGAGGCGGTAACGCTCTTCACTCTCACGCAAGGCGTCCAGTACGCGTTGTCGTTCTTCGGCCTGATGATAAAGCTCGAGACTTTTCTGTTCCAGCAAATTCTCGGCCTGCTCTCGCGCACTGATTGCGCGCGCCAAACGCCGTGCGTTCAGGTCATCAGCTAGTGCCATCGCTCAATCGTTTCAGCGTGAAACGGGTATGGGCACCACTATCATCATCGGGCAGATTAACGCGCTCGATTTGCATGGGATCACCGAAGTGATTAATGCAACCCTGAATAAGTCCTTGCGCGAAATCAGCCAGCTTGCGGCGCGAGCGGTAGATGAACACCATCTCACCGTCGCCCAGTTCTTCATAGTCGAAAGCCGGTAGCTCGGCATCAATGTAGAGCTTGCGGACCTCAACATGAATATGGCCATCCAGTTGACGCAGTAATTCGAAAGCGCTTTCGTGCGTTTTTACATACTCGGGATGAATCTCGGAGAAGCGCTTAAAGAGATGTTTGCCAAAATGATGGAGCAAGTCAGGCACGCTGATGTTGGTCGACGCTGATAAGTGCGTGACCAGATCAACCATTTCCTGAGGTGGATAAGTTCCCACGGAGGTGTAAGCGCCATCCGTTGAGAGGTTGGAGGCGGAAATGATGTGGTCGGCGGTCTCCAGTGAAAACTGGTTTTCGACCATCGCGATAAATTCGCGGAAAACGATGCCTTTCATGGGGCGCGGGAAAAATGATGGGCCACCCATCTTAGCGCAAACCAACTAACAGTCAGAATAAAAAACCAAAAATAATTTATCAGGGCTGAATTCCGTTGGGCGTCGTCATGCAAAAACGGAAAGGAAAGTCTATTTTTCGGTGTCGCGGGAACTGGAGAAATCGCCGCGCCGCTGCGCGCAAGTCATGGTTCTGCGCTCATAAAACCTCACCGCTGCCGCCATAGCGGTAGGGAAGACGGCGCATGCGGCGAAGGGTAGCACAGAGCGCATACGCGTTTGCTGGCGTCATCAGACCTTGCTGCAGCAACGTGAGGAAGGCCTCGCCATTGGCCTGGCTACCAGGGCAAGGCGAGGCGCCTGACAGTCTGTCTCAGTTGCGGTAGGGAGCAACAGGCAGGCTGGGAACACTTGCAAAATGTGCGGGTACCTCGCCGGTGAGTGTATTGAGGAAGGCGACGATATGAGACACGTCGTCATCGCTCAGCGTTCTTCCCAGCTGGAGGCGAGCCATCACACGCACGGCGTCGTCGAGCTTGGCTACTGATCCGTCATGAAAATAAGGCGGTGTCATGGCCACGTTGCGCAACTGAGGCACTTTGAAAATATAAGTATCTTCGGGCTTCTGGGTATCGTGGAATTTGCCCTTGTCGCGGCCTTTGAGCAGCGCCATTTCCTTGCTGCCCGTGGCCAGCCAGTAGTCTTCGGTGAGACCGAATTTCTGGTAGCTCTGACCACCCACCACCGAGCCGTTATGGCAACCGACGCAGCCGTAGCTCATGAATTTTTCCAATCCGATTTTTGCTTCTTTGCTGATGGCCTGCTGGTCGCCTTTGAGGTAGCGGTCAAAGGGCGCTGGCGTCAGCAGGGTGCGCTCGAAGGCACCGATGGCGGTGGCCCAGTTTTCTGCGCTGACCGGCTCTTTCTCATTCGGGAAGGCTTTTTCGAAAAGCGGCGCGTACCCCAGAGATCGCATTTTTTCTTCGGCTTCGGCATACGTTTTGTTGCCGTAAGCGAGCGGGCTGAGCAGGGCTTTCATGGCCTGCTCTTCAACACTGACGCGGTTGCCGCCATAGTGCTGGGCGATCAGCAGCGGCGTATTGAATACGGTGGGCGCGTTGCGCGGCAGCAGAGTGCCATGCACGCCAACTGACAATGCAAGGGAGTCCGCACCGTAGTAGTTAGGACTGTGGCAGGCCGCACAGCTCATGCGGCCGTCCGTTGAAACGCGGCTTTCAAAAAAGAGCTTCTTGCCCAATTCGACGCGTTCGCTGGAATGCGGATAGTCATCGACATGGGCGGTATCAGGCAGGGGTTTGAACAGGCCGCGGGCACGTTCGAGCAAGGCCTTGTCGGTGTTTTCTGCGACTGCCAGACCTACAAGTACCGTGGCAGCGATGGCGAGTGCGCTTAGCGCGCCGCGTTTGAGAAGGGTTGTGGTCATGGGCTTGCTCCCGATGGGTGTTTTGTTGATTTTTTAAGCATTTCCTCGCGACAATTTTGCGCCATTTCTGGCGATCCTGCAGACCGCCGGCGAAACCGTCCGGGAGGGGTTGGCAGCAGGGGGATCAGAAGAAATGGCGCATGCCGATTTCCATGGTCGTTTTCACGCCCAAGCGATTGTCGGTACCCGACATGCCGGTGCCTGGTCGGATATAAACACCCGTTTTAGGGGTGAGAAATCGGCCGACCTCGGCTTTGATGTTGGAGCTGTAACTATTCGAGCGTTCGTGATCGAACCAATAACTGACTTCGACAAAGCTGTAAACCTTTGATGGCCAGCGAGTCAGTAATGACGTACGCAGGTTGGTGTAGTTCACGGCCTCCCGGCTGGTTTCACCACTGTAGGATCGGCCGTGTTGTATGTAAGGGAAAAATACGGATTTTGCCGCTGGAATATCGATCGACCAAAAGGCAAAAGGCGCCAGTACATTTTTGCCATTCCCCAGATTGGCGTCGCTGGCTGTATTCAGGATGAGTTCGGATCCCATGACCATCGCATAGCCTTCGCCGCGCACAGCGCGCCAGGCGAGGCGCGTCAGCAGATTCCCTATGCCTTGATCGGTAGAAGCGCCGGTACCGGCATCGTAGCGCACCACAGGCAGCTCAACCCGCAAGGCAAGCGCGTTAGTAAATGCATATTCGCCCCGCGGTGTTATGGCATAGGAGGATGCGGTGCCATAGTCAATGTATTCGCTGCGCAAATCGAAACGATTTTTAAAATCAGTGGGGTCGATGCGTTTTGTGACATCCATGCTGGCGTCTGCTGGCCGAGCTTCAGCTGGCTGCGCTTGCGCTGGTGGCTCTTTGATAGCGGAGTCCTCGGCACTCACGTTTTGTGTGATTGCCAATGAGAGGCACAGTGCGAACAAATGACGAAAGGGCCTGACGCGGCCCGACGAGAAAATACAGGGATTGGTCATTTTAATTTTTTTATAAGTTATACAGTTGCCCCAGATTGACCCGTACCGTTGAGATGGCTGTCGCCCCTCTGAAGTCGGGTTCAATTAAGCAGGTCGATGCGATCTTTATTATTTTGCTATAAATATAACATGCAAGAGTGCGATATTCGATATTTTGACCGATTAAAGCTCCACTGCCGTAAAATTCGGGGTACCGATAACCCTTGAGGCAATCGCTGACCTACCCGGACAGTTTGATTTTCCTCCTGCATCATGTATCACCCGCCTATGGCTCGCGTTGTTTCTCGTTTGTTCTTACTTGTACTTTTCTTGTGTGCTTTCCAGTCACAAGCTGCGCCCGCGGCATGGAAAGATGATCTCGAACCGCTACCCACAGCATCCTGGAATCGCGAACGCGCAGCGCATTTGCTGGAACGCGCTGGCTTTGGCGCGACGCCCTCAGAGTTGAACCGTCTGGCTGCGATGTCGGCAGAACAGGCAGTGCGTTCTCTGGTGCGCTACCAGAGCATCAAGCAGACCTTGCCCGCGTTCGACCCCTCCGACAGTTTTGATGACGGTCTCGATCCCTTCGCAGTGTCTCGTCCTGCGGCCACCGACCTGGCGCGTGACAAGGGCGAGGCGCTCGGTGTCAAGGTCAAACCCGCCGGCAATCGTCGCATGCAGCAGGTGGCGGATCGTTTCCTGTACTGGCTGCGTGCCAGCAAACTGGAAACGCAGCGCGTTGCGTATTGGTGGGCAAATCGCATGTTGCTCACGCAGCGGCCACTGGAAGAAAAAATGACACTCTTCTGGCATGGCCATTTCGCGACCAGCGAAGAGAAGGTCCGCGATTTCCGAAAAATGCATCTGCAAAACGAATTATTTCGTGCTCAGGCCACCGGCAATTTCCGCAGCTTGCTGATTGCCGTGGCCAAAGACCCGGC
>JAIXXZ010000008.1 GCA_027490465.1 Oxalobacteraceae bacterium | reverse complement strand
TTCATGAACACGCTGATTTTCAGGGCTTCCCGGTCGGCGTAGGGATCATGCGCCTTCTCGACCACGACGATACGGCCATCGGCCGGTGACAGGACTGCCTTCGGGTCCAAGGGAATGGAACGGGGCGGATCGCGAAAGAATTGCAACACAAACACGGCGATGACCCAGAAAGGCCAAGACCAGCCACCAAGAACGGAGGATGCCACCAGCGCCGCCACCAGGGCGATACCGAGAAAAGGCCAGCCTTCACGGGCAATGATGGGATGGGGATAGTTGCTCAAAGTCGCTCCAGATCGAGTTTCAGAAATTTCCAGAAAGAAATTCCAATCAGGTCAGCATTTTAGCGCCATCTGGGGCCGACTGCGCCCGAAACTGATACACGGACGACTCAAAAAGTCGGTGAGGATCGAAGAATTTCCAGAACAAATGTTCGTTTATCGACACACATCTCGCTAGGAAGCGTCAAAAAACAAAAAAAATTTACTTGGGAAAACAAAACCGTGAGAACTCCCGCAAACACTAACCGCCCAACACAGCCCGCCTCAGATGCATTGGCCATCTGGGAGCGCGCTGCCAAAGAAAACAAACCCGTCGGTTTAGATCGCCATGGCAATGTGGCCATGCTGTTTGGCGCTTCCCACGAGAGCTTTCGCGGGCAAGCAAGTCATAGGCAAGCAGCGAAAGACGCCATTTTGAGCAAAATGCGATCTGAAATGGCTCAGCGGGGTAGCTGGAATGGCAGCGTAATCCATAACGTCATGGCATCCCAATTGCCCAGCCTTGATGGCTTCATAAAAGACGATCAGGCTAGCCATTTACGCAGCGAGTGGGATCACCTGAGGAAAACAACCGAGGCATCACTTGCACTTCCTCTTGATGTATTTGAGCACCGAATTGCGGTTGCAGAACGCATCGCGCCCTTCTTGCCACCCGGTCTGGGCTTATCTTTACATGACGAAGGACTGTCTTGGCTGAGTCACACTTTTTCAGACAAACAGCAGCAGCACATCCTGAACGGACTGAGCTCGCTAGCCGGGGATGAAGTCGATCCCGCGCTGAATCTCGATCCGCAAATGCTCAAGGATATCAACCGAGACACTTACGACATTATCCTACCGGATGGCATAAGTATGCTGAATGAAACCAACGAGCATCAGCAACTCCATCAGCAGATTGACACTCAACCTGCGCTAACGCCAAACGCCCGAGAAATACTCCGGCGGCTGCACGCTTTTTGTGGAGGCGACCGCAACATGATGACTTCACTCTCCAAGCTGATGAATCAGAAATCGGTCCTCAAATTGATAGCCGCGAATCAATCAGAGCTGCGCCCAGCTTCTGGCACTGAAATTCATATCCATGCGAATAGCAAAAAATTTAACAGCCAGTCTTTATACCGGCTGCATCGAACCAACGAAGGCGATGTCAGCTTGACGGTCAGTCACATGAAAAAAGGAAGTGCGCTGCTCGACGACCAAATGCAAACACTATGCCGATTAAAACCGGGTAAACAATCGGAAATTGCGGATGAAAGCAATTTTAATTTCCGGTGCTTCACTGAGATTTCCATGTTGGAAAAAAATCTAAAGCAAAAAATAATTACCCCAAGTTATGTTCGCCTGGCATCGGTCGACTACGTGCTGGATGTTGATTGGGCTGACAGCCTGTGAACTGCTAGTGCACCCGCGGATTTTATTCATCGTAAAAAATATTCAATCAAACACATCCTCAATGAGACCTGACAAAACTCAAAGCGGCATTGACGCCCTGAGAATTTTAACGAACGCAGTCGGAAGAGACAGCGACATTCACATTAGAAGTAATGGAGATATCAGGGAGAAAAGATTTGATGAAAAAGTTTTAACTTATCTTGGAATAAAAAAAACTCCGAAAGACTGGGAAACGTGCGCCAAAAACAGCGTTAAAGAAAAAATATCCGCCGATCTAAAATTATTGAATCAAGATACGTCAATCGGATGCAAGCTTGTCTCTGATGAGCAAATCAATGAATTTATAGAAACTTGCCTTAAAAATGTAAAATCAAGAACACCATACAAACCAAGCATTGATAAAAATCTCCAAAATTTAAACGATAAACTGCTATCGCTCAGCGAAGTAACGCATGGAAAAAACACGGCAAATTTCCGCGCCTCGTTGCGCCTCTCAGCCGGGAGCGCCACCGCCGCAGCTCAAATTACGATGTTTGCTAACGATTTAAAAAAACGATGGGGATTAAACTCAGGACATGCGCTGACCGCAGGATTTCAGATCTGGCACTTGTGTAGCAAGAACCATGACATGAAGCCAGAGGAGGCTTTTCATATAGCAATGACAGCCGGGAATCTCGTAAAAAGACAAATACTACAACCCCCAAAAAATCCCAAAGAACTGAAAAGCAATCTCGATGCAGCAGCAGAGATCGTTCAAACAGCACTGACCTTAAAGAAAAGCCACAATAGCCCCTACCCTCTGGCTCATGCCTGTCAGCGGTATATTGCAAGAGAGCAACTTGCTTTGGCACTTCCGTTGGGAATGAAACCCAACCTGATTGAAGGGAATCCTTTTAAAAAACGCTACGAAATTCCTGAAACATTGAGGAATGAATTTTCAACATCAATAGAAAAATTCAAAATAACGGCCGCTGAAACTAATCCAGCCCTCGGTGTGACAAAACAATTTCACCGGGAATGCATTGGGAATCCTTTCGAATTTACCTTCCCCTCTCTGGCGGAGAACGCTGAATTATCCTCGTCTCTTTCCATCACACATAGCGGCCTTGAAAAAAAAATAGTACATAAAAGTAAAAACGGGTCGATAACTGATTCCGAATCATCAATTTCTAAAGTTGAAAATCGACAATTTGATGTTCAAAACTCTTTAGAAAAGCTTGCAGAATGTTCTGCGAAATTATCAGGAATTCCGAAAAAATATGCCGAAATAAAACTCTCTGTTTCAAGAATTTTTGAACAGGCAACTCTCAACAGTACAATATACTTCGCAAGCAAAGCAGCGGCACCGAGTAGCGAAGAATATTTTTTATTCACACATGGCGATAGTCAGTATCCCATTACCGAAAAAAACCCTAAATTCAGTACTTTTTTACAGAGCGCTAGTGTCGACCAAAGCGGCAATCTAACTCAAGAGCTCACTTATTTCTCACGCATCTACTCAATCAAAGTTGATAATGGTGAAGAAATACCTGTCAATCGATATATAGATCCCGAAAAGCCCATTGATCCTAAGGATCCGACAACCTATTCCAGTAAGATTTTTCTTACCATGAAATATTCAGCCAAGGATCTGGCATCGGGCATAACAAAGCCCGAAATTCAGGAAGCGTATGTAGAGCATTCATTTGAGATGTCCAGTTCTGTCATGGAATTACTCTGAATAAAAAAGCCACCCCTGCGGGTGGCTTTTAGGCCGAGCGCGGTGCGCGCATTTTCGCGCGCGCCGCATGATGCCGGTTGAAGGTAGCAAAGACTTAGTTCTTCGATTGATCGACGAGTTTATTCTTAGCAATCCACGGCATCATAGCCCGCA
This sequence comes from Oxalobacteraceae bacterium, assembly GCA_027490465.1. Classification (GTDB taxonomy): domain Bacteria; phylum Pseudomonadota; class Gammaproteobacteria; order Burkholderiales; family Burkholderiaceae_D; genus Pernthalerella. The sequence continues at coordinate 9,298 of JAIXXZ010000008.1, read as the reverse complement.
ATTTCTCACCAACGATTTCAATAGAATGCTCGGCATTCAAACGACGACGCGACATCAGCGTAGGTGCATTGGCTTTATTCTCAAGAATGAAGCTCTTCGCGTATTCACCGGTCTGAATATCTTTCAGGCACTGGCGCATCGCATTCTTGGTGTCTTCGGTCACGATACGTGGACCGGTGACGTACTCGCCATACTCGGCATTGTTCGAGATCGAGTAGTTCATGTTGGCGATACCGCCTTCGTAGATCAGGTCGACGATCAGTTTCAGTTCGTGCAGGCATTCAAAGTACGCCATCTCGGGAGAGTAACCTGCCTCTACCAGGGTCTCATAACCGGCCTTGATCAACTCAACGGTACCGCCACAGAGTACGGCCTGCTCACCAAACAGATCGGTCTCGGTCTCTTCACGGAAGTTGGTTTCGATGATGCCTGCACGACCGCCGCCATTGGCCATTGCGTAGGACAGCGCGATGTCACGTGCATGGCCTGATTTATCCTGATATACAGCGATCAAGTGGGGCACACCACCACCCTGAGTGTAGGTGGAACGAACAGTGTGGCCCGGTGCTTTCGGGGCGATCATGATCACGTCCAGATCGGCGCGTGGTACAACCTGACCGTAGTGCACGTTAAAGCCGTGAGCGAACGCGAGCACAGCGCCCTGCTTTGCGTGCGGTGCAACGTTCTCTGCATAGACCTGCGCGATGTTTTCATCGGGGAGCAGGATCATGATGACGTCAGCCGCTTTGACAGCGTCATTGACTTCAGCAACTTTCAGGCCTGCTTTTTCAACCTTGGCCCAGGAAGAGCCGCCTTTACGCAGACCGACCGTGACTTTGCAGCCGGACTCGGAGAGATTTTGTGCGTGAGCATGGCCCTGCGAGCCGTAACCGATGATGGCAATGTTCTTGCCTTTGATGAGCGAGAGGTCGCAATCTTTGTCGTAGAAAACTTTCATGATTATCCTGATGTATGAACTGATGAATAAAAAGGGGATTTGGTAAGTCGTGAATCAGACCTTCAAAATGCGCTCGCCACGGCCGATACCCGAGCCGCCGGTGCGGACTGTCTCAAGAATGGCGGTGCGGTCGATGGCATCGATGAATGCATCGAGCTTGGATTTATTGCCGGTCAGCTCAATGGTGTAGGTCTTCTCGGTGACATCGATGATGCGACCACGGAAGATATCCGTCGTACGCTTCATTTCTTCGCGCTCCTTGCCGACCGCACGCACCTTGATGAGCATGAGCTCACGCTCAATGTGCGCGCCCTCGGTCAGGTCGACCACCTTCACGATTTCAATCAGACGGTTCAGATGCTTGGTAATCTGCTCGATCACGTCATCCGATCCCGTAGTGACGATGGTCATGCGCGACAAGGTGGCATCCTCGGTCGGCGCCACCGTCAACGTCTCGATGTTGTAGCCGCGTGCAGAGAACAAGCCTACGACACGCGACAGAGCGCCCGCTTCGTTTTCGAGCAATGCAGAAATAATATGGCGCATTACAAGTCCTCCGAGCCAAGCAGCATTTCGGTCAGGCCTTTGCCCGCCTTGACCATGGGCCAGACGTTTTCATCACGATCCGTGATGAAATTCATGAAGACCAGACGATCTTTCATCGCAAAGGCATCGCGCATCGCACCGTCGACATCACCGGGTTTGTCGATGGTGACACCGACGTGACCAAAGGACTCCACCAGCTTGTCGAAGTCCGGCAGCGAATCCATATACGACTCGGAATAACGCGAGCCGTAGTCAATCTGCTGCCATTGCCGCACCATGCCGAGGTAGCGATTATTCAGCAGGATGATCTTGGGGGTCAGGTGATATTGACGGCAGGTGGCGAGCTCCTGAATGCACATCTGTATCGAAGCCTCGCCGGTCACGCAGGCAACCGTCGCATCAGGGTTGGCCATCTGCACGCCCATCGCGTATGGCAGTCCGACACCCATCGTGCCCAGACCACCGGAATTGATCCAGCGCCTCGGCTTGTCGAAGCCGTAGTACTGGGCGGCCCACATCTGATGTTGGCCCACATCGGAGGTAATGAAAGCATCGCCCTTGGTGACTTCCCACAGCTTTTCGACGACCGACTGGGGCTTAATGACCTGATCCGACGTTGGGTATTTCAGGCACTCTTTGCCACGCCATTCATTGATCTGCTTCCACCACGCCTGCAACGCGGACGCATTGGGCTGGATTTCGGAAGTCTCAATTTGCGCGAGCACATCGTTGAGCACATCGCGCACATTGCCAACGATGGGGATATCGACTTTCACGCGCTTGGAAATCGATGAGGGATCAATATCGATATGAATAATCTTGCGCGGCACGCTGCCAAAGTGCTTGGGATTGCCGATCACACGATCATCGAAACGCGCACCGATGGCAATCAGCACATCGCAATGCTGCATGGCCATGTTGGCTTCGTAAGTGCCGTGCATGCCCAGCATGCCCACAAAACGCTCGCTCGATGAGCGATAGCCACCCAGACCCATCAGCGTATTCGTGCAGGGATAACCCAGTTTATCGACCAGCTTGTTCAGTTCAGGTGCGGCATCGGCCAGGATGACGCCACCACCGGTGTAGATCATCGGGCGCTCTGCGGCAAGCAGGAGCTGAACCGCTTTGCGGATCTGGCCCGAATGCCCTTTTTCGACCGGTTTGTAAGAGCGCATCTCGAGCTCTTTCGGATACTCGAAGACTGCTTTGGCGGTAGTGATGTCCTTGGGGATATCGACCAGTACCGGGCCGGGGCGACCTGTGGTCGCAATATAAAACGCCTTCTTCATCACCGTCGCCAGGTCTTTGACATCCTTGACGAGGAAGTTGTGCTTGACGCATGGCCGGGTAATGCCAACCGTGTCGCATTCCTGGAAGGCATCCTGACCAATCGCGTGGGTCGGCACCTGTCCGGAAATGATCACCATCGGAATGGAATCCATGTACGCAGTCACCAAGCCCGTCACCGCATTGGTGACGCCGGGGCCGGAAGTGACCAGCGCGACGCCCACCTTGTTCGAGCTGCGCGAATACGCATCTGCCGCGTGAATCGCTGCCTGCTCGTGACGAACGAGAATGTGCTGGAATTTGTCCTGCTTGAAAATGGCGTCGTAGATATAGAGGACGGCGCCGCCGGGGTAGCCGAACACATGTTCGACGCCTTCTTCGGCCAGACAGCGCACGACGATGTCGGCGCCCGTGATTTCGGAACTCATTGCTGCTTCCTTTCAAGGTCCATTGGAAATTGATCGGATGCTCTCTCCTGTCGAGACCGGTTGCGGTGGCACTCTGCTGGCATTCCTTTTTTGTGCGGTCACGCCGATCCGTCCTGCGCACTACGGCGCATTTCAAACCGACGCTAAGCGCTACTCGTTCAGCCTGAGTTCGTGCTTTAGCGATCGATCCCTCACGCTTGTGGCGTGGGTTAGAGCAAACTGCTTTCGGATGAAAGTGGCGCTGCGACCCGGTTGGCATTATGGGCGAACCGGGGCAGACCAAAAAATACCCCTCGCGGTGGCGAGGGGAACGATACGTTAATGCGTTGCAGCACGAAGGTCAAGCGAAATCTTGGAAAAAGCCTTTGAAATCAAGCGGTTTGCCCTCGATATCGCCATTCAAAAATTAATAAAAAAGTATCTTTTTCCGCCCTGCCCACCGCCGCATTCTGTGCAACGTACAATGCTGCCTTTTGCTCGCCCCGGCACGCTCAACCCCACCCCGGCCAAGCACCGACCGACCCTCCCCGCGCCCGTGAACGATCTCCAATCCGAATCACTGCAACCCGCCCCGCTGAAAAGCCGCCTGCTGGCCATGGTGTACGAGGCCATGCTGCTGTTCGGCGTGCTTTTTATCTCGACCTGGCTGTTCTCCACATTGCTGCAGCAGCGTCATGCGCTCTACCTGCGCGACAACCTGCAGTACTGGTTGTTTCTGGTACTGGGTATGTATTTTTGCTGGTTCTGGCGGCATGGGGGCCAAACGCTGGCAATGAAGACATGGCGGATTCGTCTGCTCACCCGTGAAGGTGGCATCCTGTCTTGGAAGCGCGCTGTTGCTCGCTACGTGCTGGCATGGCTGTGGTTTGTGCCGGGTCTGGCGACTGCTCGCTACTTGCATGTACAGGGGTGGATGCTGTTGCTGCTACCTGCATTGAATATGGCACTGTGGGCACTGGCTGTTTTTCTCGATCGCGACAGACAGTTTCCACATGATCGATTCGCCGGTACGCGCATTGTTCAGCTGCCGCCGATCGCGCCCACAGAAAAAGCTGCCGAGAAAACATCATCAAGCCGGTAGCATGATCGCGCGGCTTACCAGTTTCATGATACTGCTCCAGCTAGTGACGCTGGCAGGCCTGGGCAGCTTGATTTGGTGGCTAGGCTGGGTCGATAGCTTCGCCATCAGCCTGCTCTGTGCTGCAGCCATCCTGACGCTCATGAGAGCAGGGATCATTTTCAATAATTTTTTTCTGTCAGGCGCGCTCCGACAACCGATGGGCGACGGCCAGCGTGTACCGCTGACGGCCGCCTCATCCAGAATGCTGCAAGAGTTCTGGTACAGCATGGTGTGCTGGTTTCAGTTGTTTCCATTGGCCCGTCCATTTCACATCCACTTTGCCGAGGACTACGATTCTCCGGTATTGCTCTTGCACGGCTATGGCGCTAATAGCGGTTTTTGGAAACCCCTCAGCAAGCAACTCTCGCAGTCGGGTATCAGCCACGCAGCGATTGATCTGGAGCCCATTTTAGGCAGCATAGATGACTATGCGGAACTGATAGAGACGTCGGTGCAACAGCTGTGTCGCAACAATGGCGCTGAAACGATCGTTATTGTGGGCCACAGCATGGGGGGTCTGGCAGCACGTGCCTGGCTACGGCGTTACGGCACTGCGAGACTCGAAAGCATCATTACGCTTGGTACACCGCATTTCGGCAGTACGCTGGCCGGATATGGCATGGGCAAGAATGCGAGGCAAATGCTGCCGCCAGTCAGCGGCACAACGACGGAGAATCACTGGCTGACCGCTCTGGCGAATTCGGAAAGCCCGGCCCTACGCGCAAGAATGAAATCGATTTATTCCCGTCACGACAATATCGTATCGCCGCAACAGTCCGCGCAATTACCTGGTGCTGCGAATATGGGATTTGACCTGATCGGTCATGTGGCGCTGGGTTTTGACAGCGACGTGTTGGCGCTGTTGATGACGGAGATTACGATAGCCCGTCAAAGCAGGTACTCAGCAGGAAATTGATCACCTGGTCGCTGGAGTATTGTTCGTTGCTGCGCAGGTAATCCAGCGTGGGGTCGCATGAACGCGCGTAAATCGTGAACAGAACAACCTCGGTAGGCAGGTCTTTGCGGATCTTGCCGTCTGCACGTGCTCGCTCGATGAGTTCGCCCATCAACTCGTTCAGGTCCATCAAACGGCTGATATAACGGGTGTTGTTGAGCAGCGCTTCGCGCAGACTGGTGTTCTCGGCAGGCAGAGTGGGCAAGCCACCCTTCATGCGAATTTCCAGCGCCCACTGCAATACGCCTTTGAGCTGCTCTATGGGTGCGCGATCGGTGGCCATGCCCCGAACGAACGCCAGTGTGTTCTCGAGCAAGCGAATCATCGCTGCGGCGGCGAGTGCTTCTTTGGATGGGAAATGCTTGTAGAGACTCGCTTTGGCAATGCCGACTTCAGCGGCCACTTCGTCCATCGTCATCAGGTCAAAACCTTTTTTCGCGAGCAAACTATTCGTTGCATCGACGATGGCGTTCTCACGGACGATCAGTTGTTGTTGTTTGAACGAGAGCTTGGGTTCTTTACTCATCGGTTGCGATTCAGGCCAGTCGGTTTTGAACTTTCCGGATTATACGGCACCCGAACCATGGGCGGTGCCCTTGCTGTTCTATTAATGGCCTTTTTCGCGAGAAAATTGCTTGCCTAACCCCCTGATTTTCATGTTTATATTGACAACAATGTCTTCCTGAGCGGGATCACGGTCGACAAATTCCCGCCGCATTCACATCGGCGACTGACGCAAAATTATTGGCGGCAGATTCGTAACCACGGTCGGTTATGATCGCGCACCAACTCTATGGATTCTGAATTCGTGAAAACCAAAATTCGCAGCATCTGCGTTTATTGCGGTGCATCCAGCGGCCATGCACCCGACCATGCGGCGGCAGCGCGCGTGCTCGGCACCACCCTGGCCAATCAGCAGATCACGCTGGTCTATGGTGGTGGTCGTGTCGGCCTGATGGGTATCGTTGCAGACGCGGTGATGAACGCTGGCGGCCAGGTCATTGGCGTGATACCCAAAGCGTTGATGGATACCGAGGTGGGTCATCAGCACATCAGCCAACTGCTGGTCGTTAAAGATATGCATGAAAGAAAGGCGCTGATGGCCGAGCATGCCGATGCTTTCATCGCCCTGCCCGGTGGACTGGGCACACTGGAAGAATTATTCGAAACGCTGACTTGGGCGCAACTGGGTTTTCATGAGAAGCCGATTGGGCTTCTGAATGTGAACGGCTTCTATGACGGTCTGGTGGATTTTCTCGCGCATCAGGTACGAGAAGGTTTCGTGCGCGAAGAACATGCACGATTGCTGTTCAATGAAAACGATGCATCAGTGCTGATCGAGCAGTTACAGTCTTTCGAAATGCCCGAAGGTGTCAGCTGGCTGAGTCGCCTGGCGGCACGAACACTGGGGCCTTGAGATGACGTGAAAGATCCGTTTTCAGGCGTCGAGCGCCTGTCGGAAGTCTTCGAGCAAATCATCGGTATCCTCAATACCGACAGAAACACGAATCAAGGACTCTGCAATGCCCATGTTGGCGCGACGCGACGGTCCCATCTCGTGGTAAATCGTGTGCGCTACCGGAATGACCAGGGTCCGCGTATCACCCAGATTGCTGGCAGGTACGGCCAGCCGGAGGCGATTGAGATAGTCAAAACAATCCATGCCTTCTTTTAGCTCGAAACTCAGCAAGCCACCGTAGGCCCGAAACAGCGAAGTCGCAATTGCATGCTGTGGATGAGACGACAGTCCTGGGTAATACACGGCCGCCACACGCTCGTCGCCGGACAACATCGTTGCCAAGGCCAACGCACTCGCGGATTCGCGCTCGATGCGCAGCGCCATGGTCTCCGCACCCACCGCCAGATGATGGGCGGCCTCGGGACCAAGTGCACCACCGAAATCGCGCAAGGCCTTGGCACGCAACTGAGCCAGGCCCCATTGTGCTGGCGCGAAGCGCTTGTAGGTCTCTGCAATATTCGGGTAATTGGTCCAGTCAAAGAGACCCGTGTCGGTCAGACTACCCCCGAGCGCATTGCCATGACCACCGATGGATTTGGTCAGCGCATTGATGACGATACTGGCACCGACTTTTTTGGGCCGAAATAAATAAGGCGAAGTAATCGTGTTGTCGACCACGTAAAGAATACCGCGCGCTCGACACAGCGCACCTATCTTCTCTAAATCCGCGATCTGCGTGCGCGGATTGGCAATCGTCTCGACAAATACCATCCGCGTGGCGGGCGTAATCGCCTGCTCAATAGCATCTACCTTCGTCGCATCCACAAAGCTGACAGGCATACCCTGTAGCTCAACGGTCTGCCACAGGCTGTTGGTATTGCCGAACAAATAGGAAGACGAGATAACGTGATCACCATGGCGCAACAAGGCCTGCACCAGTGCGCCCACGGCCGCCATGCCCGTAGAAAAACACAGCGTGGCCAGACCATCTTCCATGCGCGTGATTTTTTCTTCGAGCGCGGAGACAGTAGGATTACCCTGCCTGCCGTAGCGATAGCCTGGGCGTTTACCTTGAAACACATCGGCCAGCTCACGCGCATCGCGATAACCATAAGCGACAGCGGTATGAATTGGCTTATGGAGCGATCCATGCTCGATGGGTTTCTGCCGGTCGCTATGCAGAATAGTGGTGGTAAAACCGAATTTCTTTTGATCGTTCATCAGGAGCAGGCAGCGATCATTCGATCTGAGCAAGATTCAGATTCAGCTGGGTACGTACAGCATCTTCGATCACAGCCTTGGGATTTTCACGAGCGAATTCGATACGATCGAGATAATCGCGGGAGATATCACCGGTGATGTAGTCGCCATCAAAACAGGAGGCCTCGAATTTCTTGAGCATGGGATTGACATCGGTAATCGAGCGCTTCAATGCCTCGATATCCTGATACACCAGCGCATCAGCGGTGATCTCGCGGCACACTTGTTCGTCGGTACGGCCATGCGCGATCAGCTCACTGCGCGTGGGCATGTCAATGCCGTACACATTCGGAAACTTTACCGGTGGCGCGGCTGATGCAAAGATCACGCGCTTGGCACCGGAGTCACGCGCCATCTGCACGATCTCGCGACTGGTCGTGCCACGCACGATGGAATCATCCACCAGCAAGACGCTCTTGCCCTTGAATTCAGCACTGATGGCATTGAGCTTTTGGCGCACGGATTTGCGACGTATCGCCTGCCCCGGCATCAGGAAGGTACGACCGATGTAGCGGTTCTTGATGAAGCCTTCACGATAATCAAGGTTCAGGGTCATGGCCAACTCCATCGCGGAAGGACGCGAAGAATCAGGAATGGGCATGACCACATCGATATCCCCGGCGGAGAATTCGCGCCGTATTTTTTCGGCCAGATACTCGCCCATTTTCAGTCGAGTCGCATAAACCGAGGCACCATCAATCACCGAATCGGGACGTGCGAGATAGACGAACTCAAAAGCACAGGGATTCAGAACCGGATTGTCAGCGCATTGCTCGTTGTAGAGCTTGCCTTCGTTGTCGATGAAAATCGCTTCGCCCGGCATCACGTCCCGCAGGAAGTGAAAACCCAGACCTTCGAGCGCAACAGATTCACTCGCCACCAGATACTCGGGGCCGTTTTCGGTGTCATTGAAGCCAATGCACAGCGGACGAATGCCATAAGGATCACGAAATGCCAGCAGCCCGTAGCCCGCAATCTGGGCAACCACGGCGTAGGAGCCGCGCACCCGCCGGTGCAGCGCGGCGACCGCTTTGAACAGAATCGATGGATCAAGAGAGAAACTGCTGGTGCCCTGCTGTATCTCATGCGCCAGTACATTCAACAGCACTTCAGAATCGGAATCCGTGTTGATGTGCCGGCGGTCTTTCTTGAACATTTCGATCTTGAGCTGATCGGCATTGGTGAGATTGCCGTTGTGCGCCAGCGTAATGCCAAAGGGCGCGTTCACATAAAACGGCTGCGCCTCTTCCTCGCTGGAAGATCCGGCAGTCGGATAACGGCATTG
>JAIXXZ010000106.1 GCA_027490465.1 Oxalobacteraceae bacterium | reverse complement strand
TTCTGGACCATGGTTTGCACATTTCTGTGGCCAATCATGGTGCTCACAGGGGTCAACACGGCTTGGGTGCTGGCGAAGCGAAAGCGACGGCTTTCGTAAAAGCCATAGATAATAGAGTCATGTGTTGAAAGCAACTGGTATAGGGATCCGACATGACTCTTTTTCAAAATTCGATGTTGCGCATGCTGTTGGGTTGTCTCATACCCACATCGATTGCGGTGGCTCAGTCTACGGCCGAGAAGCAGGCTCAGCTACCGATACCCGCCGGGAGCAATTTCCTTGGCCTTGGTATCGGAGCTTTCCCCAAAACCTCAGGCAGCAGTGATTTGCGCGTGATGGCCCTGCCCGTAGTTCAGTACAGCTGGCGGAACATCGCTTACGTCTCGGGCCTGAAAGCCGGCGTCTGGGGCTTTACTACCGAAGACAGATCGCTGCGCATTGGTTTGTATGCCGAGCCGCGGTTCGGTTATGACGCCAGCGACAATGCACGCACCGCCGGCATGGCCGATCGGGAATTCGCAATCGACGCCGGACCCAGCATGCGCTGGACTACTCCCGCTGGCGTGGTGAACCTCGAGTATGGCTTTGATGTGACAGGCCGCAGCAACGGCCAGGCGGCGCAGATGCAATTCATCCGTCCACTCATCACCGGACAAGGATTTCGCTTGAATGGTCTGGCGGGTGCCTCCTGGCAGAATGCCGCAATGAATGACTATTACTGGGGTATGCGAGCCTCGGAGACAAGCGACGGGCTGCCGCGCAACGTGGGTGCCGGCGTGAGCTTCTCGGCGGGCCTCACTGGCCTCTACACGATCGGTGACAGCGGCGCCGTCTTTTTTGGGGTCAGTGTCAACCGACTGTCCAATGCCCAAGCCAACAGTCCCATTGCAGAGCGGAGCTACACGCCTCTGATGTACCTTGGCTATGGCTGGCGTATGTAAGGCGACGCGCTTGCAACATCGTTTTTGAAATCAACACGAATGCCACTCACAGAGTAATGGCCGTAGGGACGGGTACCGCCGTCGCACCAGGGAGCATACCAATGCGTTTTACACGAAGAGCCATGCTCATGCATCTGGCACTTGGACCTTCATTTTTGATTCACACTCAGGGGCATGCCCGAGACGGTGCCGCCATCATGGACTTCAGAGATCCCGAATTCGCCCAGCAGATGAGAATCGTCAATGACGACGTCATGGGCGGGCGATCCAATTCCCGCTTTGCCATCGACCCGGAGGGCGTGCTCTTCGAAGGTACGGTCTCGCTGGAAAACAATGGCGGCTTCGCCTCCGTAAGATGCCCGGTCCGTTTTCAGCACAAGACCTCAGGCTTGCAACTGACCACCCGCGGCGATGGCAAGCAATATCAGCTCATCATCCGCACCGAGGTATCCACCACGGCGCCTATCTACAAAAGCAATTTCGTTTCTTCAAAAGACTGGAAGACACATCAATTCAAACCAGAGGATTTCGAGGCAGCATTTCGCGGCCGACCGGTAGATGCAAAACCCCTCGTTTTTTCTGAAGCCCTTGAGTTCGGCCTTCTGATCGCCGATAAGCAGGCAGGCCAGTTCCGACTTCAGCTCCGCCAACTTCAGACGATGTAAGCCATACTCCTGCTGTCAGGGAAGCGCTGATGAGCAAACCCGCACACTTTTTCGGCCAAATAAATCGCCATAAGTCCCTGATTTTTCTAGGTATATGGCGAAATTGGTTTACCCTACCCCTTTGTTATTCGTTACCGTCCATAGGAATGTCGCATGAATAAATGGCATCACACTTTATTCAAATGGCACATCGCCTCCCACAGGGGTAGTACCTGGAAGCGAGTCGTGGCAGCCTGTCAGGGCGAGGACGTCGAAAGCGAAGGAACGGTATGGCGCTACTGTGAGCTGAGCGAGGTCGAAACCATCCTCACCCTTGATCAGCTGAGCCGTTATCTGGCATCCGAATTTCCCAATCACTGGGAACCACATTCTGAAAGCGCTGGATACGTGCGCATCGACGAATTTCCCGCGCTGCCCGAGGAGGACGATAACGAAACCAGCGAGAGACCCTGCGCCAGAGCCAAATGCCCCTGCTGCATGCGCACGGGCAGTACGCGCGGTTGCTGGTGCTCATTGGCCTGAGTTGCTTGTAATCGGGATATCCACGATATCAACAGGAGGACGCCATGTTTTCACAATTGGAAAGTTATAAAAATCCAAGGCTGATATTGAATTCCGTTTTGCAGGAACTTTATACTCAGGTCACCGGCAATCGGACTATCTCGCATTTTTTCATAAGCGTTCACATGGACGCATTGATCGCGGATGTCCACAAGTTTAGCCACTTCGTGATGGAGCAACCCGAGAATCACTATCGGGATCCAATCCGCGCTCAAAAAAGTTCAATGCCCGCCATTCAAGTCACGTCGACGGTGTTCGAAGAGGTTCACAAAATTCTGGTACAAATTTTGAGAGATCAGAATATTAGCGATGACCATATACCGAGATTATCTTTTGAAATCCTCGAAATAGTCGAAGAATCTCGCGCTCAATTCAGCGACACCATGATGATGGTGCTGAATATGGAAGATGTGACTCAGGACAGTCTGCTTCAGCTATTCAAGCGATTCAAGTTTGACGCAAAGCTTGCCGGCAAAAACGAAGTCAGCATCGAGAGTGGCATTGATATTCCGATCATTGTCAAAATACGGCCCAAAGACAAATCCATCGTTTTGATCGGCAAAGCCGTGTCCGTTGAAAATTCTTTGCTAAAAGATGTAGAGGAAATTGCGGAGATAGCAAAAGAAAGGTACCCGCTCTTCCAGATGAAAGCTATTGAGGATGACGATGACTGGCCATTTCTTCTGATGGAAAAATCCTTTTCATACGAAAATGGCGTACCTTTGCGGTTACTGTTCCGATTAGCGAAAAGTTTTTCTACGGCCTTTCATCGCAACATCAAATGTGATTCTCAAAAAATTCTTGCTTTGAATGTAGCGAATCGCTGATGAATATAAGAAAAGATAGTTTCGGGCAAACGCGGTGAATCAAAAGCTTCACAGACCCGGTACAGGTGGCCGACGATTCAGGATATCCATAGCGATCACCTCATAGGCAGCTGCCACCTCCAGCAAAGCGCCATCTCCCTTGGGCTGGCCAATCAACTGCAAGCCCATGGGCCACCGTCCCGATGCATCAAATCCGGCCGGCACGCTAATCGCCGGCAAGCCAGCCATCGTCGCGTAAATCGTGCACTCCATCCAACGATGATAGGTGTCCATCGTGCGACCCGCAATCTGTGTTGGCCATGCCTGCTCGGCAGGGAAAGGCCAGACTTGGGTGACCGGCAGAGCCAACACATCAAATCGCGACAATAGACTCAACATGGCGTTGTAAAACGCGCTGCGTACCTCACTCGCCCTTTCGAATTCCGTGTAGAGCAAACCCTCAGCCTGTTCATATTCCCAGAGCGTTTTAGTCTCAAGCAATTCACGCGCGCGCGGCAGCTTGATCAGCCCACGCACATTCGCTGCCGTCAGCGCGCGCCGCCACACCAGCCAGGCCTCCCAGACGGCTTCGGGATCAAAGCCCAAGTCGGATGACAGAGGTTCTACCAGCGCACCTGCCGCCGCCATCCTGCTCAGACCTTGTTCACACACCTCAAGCACGCCAGGTTCGAGCGCCAGATGACCATTGAGGCTGCCCAGCCAGCCCACGCGCAAACCTTTAAGCGAAGATGCCTCGGGCCAGCGCGCAGGCATGGCATACGCCGAGCCAAGCGACATCGGATCACGTAGATCCGCGCCTGCCTGTGTAGCCAGCAGCTGCGCCAGATCGCGCACGTTGCGCGCCATCGGGCCTTCGATCGCCAATTGATGCAACCAGAATTCAGCACGAGGCCAGCGCGGCACGAGACCCTGACTGGGTCGCAGGCCAAATACATTGTTCCAACCTGCGGGATTACGCAGGCTACCCATGAAATCCGAACCATCCGCCACAGGGAGCATGTGATGCGCGAGCGCTACCGCCGCACCACCACTGCTACCGCCCGCGCTCACGCTGGTATCCCATGCATTGCGGGTCGTGCCGTGAATCTTGTTAAAGGTATGCGAGCCCAAACCCAGTTCGGGAATATTGGTCTTGCCTATGATGATGGCGCCGGCCGCCTTGATACGCTCCGCGATGATCTGGTCGTGGTGTGGCATCACCCCCTGCAGCAAAGGGCATCCAAAGTCGCTTGGAAAACCCATCACATGCGCGGTGTTTTTAATCGCATGCGGTAGACCGTGCAGCCAGCCCATGGATTCACCGCGCGCCAGCTGCGCGTCACGCGCCTCCGCCTGTTCAAGCAGTTGATCATCTGTCGCAAGATGGATGAGTGCGTTATATCCGGGGTTCAAACGATGAATGCGCGCCAGATAGGCCTGCATCACCTCACGGCACGACAGCGTGCGATCGTGTATTGCAGCCGATAGTGCCTGGGCGCTCAGGCCAGTAATCTCGTCCGGGAGTGCGTGCATCGAAAATTTGAAGTCTGGTTGATTGTCTTGCCTGTTATGAGGGTACCTGATCAATGCAGAACGCGGGGACGCTAACTTGTCGTCACCCATTGGAAAGTACGTTATCGTTGGAGCGCTGCACATCCGATGCTCGTGCTACCAGATCATTAATTGCCAAAACCATAACGACCCAACATCATGAAAATATCCCGACGTAGTCTTGCAGCCAGCCTGATCCTTTTCGTCAGCATGATCACAGGCACCAGCTTTGCCGAGGTCGATCGGTGGCAGAAATGCAGTACCGGAGCGGTGGAGTGCCCTTTCTTTTTCGATCTCTATCCAAAGAACAAGGCGTTTCGTACCACATTCGACGAAACGATACGGCGCGCCGGCATACGCAAACCGAGCTGGCTGAGCCGCAGCACAGCCTCGCCTGCCGAACTTTTGCAGAATGACGCTGGGACTCGTTTCCTGTTGTTCGCGTGCGAGCCGCACAATTGTACCCATGCATTTTTTACCATCTACGATCCCCGCAGTGGTTTGGTACGCGGCCTGTATGTCCTCGAAGGCAATATGAAGTTCTTCGGTGAGTTATCGGCTGATGAAAAGAATATATTGCTCTCAAAATTCAACTAATTATTATTCGCAGGCCGCGACGAAAAGATCAGAGTCGTTTCTTCAACTCGGGTGGATTTGCAAAATTCTTCCGGAAATAATCATCAGACTCGGGCGCGTGACGCATACCCGCTTGCAGGATGGCGTCATCATCAACCTTGTGCAGCGGTGTGTATTGCGGATGATGATGTTCGATGTAGGGATTGTTGCGCGCCGCGTTATAGCAAAACAGCACCGTCCAGCGTCGGTTTGGTGAACGATTCTGATCAGATCGGTGCATCACGTTCGCATGAAAAAATAAACCATCACCCGGCGCCATCTCGGCGTATACCAACTCCAGCTGCTTGAGCATTTCTTCGACACGCCGTGGATCGGCACCCACCTGCTCGCCGGGCAGAATGCCATGCTCGACGCGACCCGCATGATGAGAGCCGCGTATCAACTGCAGGCAGCCGTTGTCGCGATTGGTTTTGTCCAGCGCCACCATCACACTGGCCATGAACGGATACACACAGCCATTGTGATACCAGTAGCCGTAGTCCTGATGCCATTCCCACGCACCGCCCTCGCGTGGCTCCTTGGCGGTGAGTTTGGAATGATAGTGATACACCTCGCCACCCAGCAGTTCTTCCATCGTATCGACCACACGGCGCGAGCGCGCTGCCAGACCGTAGACGCTGTCACCCGGATGGTTCCAGGTCGCCATGCGTGTGCTCTTGCCGCTAGCGTCATGGCGGTCGTAAAGACTCGCCTTTAATTGAGGATCCGTCTCTATCGCCGCGCTCAGTAGCGCAATTTCATCCGCATTGAACAACGAGGGCACGAGTACAAAACCGTCGCGCTCGAATTCGGCGCGCTGGACGGGATCAAGAATGGAAGGCATCTGCGTCTCCGGCGATCAGGGTTGTTGATTCGCACTGTACTACTGTGCCCGCGAAGCGCCAACAAAATGCCGCTCGCGGTATCAGAGCAATTGCCGGGTATTCGCCGGTGACAGCCCAGACATGTGATGGTGAGCTTTGACGTTTTCAATTCAATAACGCGAAAGGCATTTCGCTTGCCTCATATGCGAGAGTCTGCGATAACGCGCCAAGCCGGCCCCTGTTATCGCTCTGCCTCGCGCACCGCGCGCAGACCTTCGATGACCCGTTTATCCATCAACCACGAGACACCAACATGAAAACCTTCACCACTGCCCTTGCCCTGCTGCTATCGCTGTTCGCATTGCCGCTCACCAGTCACGCGCAAACCACACAAGTCAGCACCGAGTATCTGATGACGATCTACCTGCCCACCGAGCGCAAGGCGATTGATCCCACGCTCACCATCGTCAACATCCTGCCCGGCGGCTGGGTCAAAGGGCCAGGCATCAACGGCAAGATCATCGCGCCTGGCGGCGACTGGATACGCACGATGCCTTCGGGCGCCTTACGTCAGGAAGCCAAGCTGACGATTGAAACCGATGACGGCGCATTCATTCACATGAGCTATGTCGGCGTCGTCGCCATGAGCAAAGAAGCGGCTGAGACACTGGGTCGCGGCGAAGTCTTGAACGACAAGAGCGTGCCGTATTTCATCAACACGCCGCTGTTCCAGACATCCGCAGAAAAATACAGTTGGCTGAACAAGGTGCAGGGAATCGGCAAGATGATCGAGCTCAAGCGCACCAGTACCGAGGCCTATGTGAAGTACGACATCTTCATCGCGCGCTGAACTTGGACCCATCACCCGGGCCAGAGCGTATCCCCGGCCAACGCCCGGTCCACCCGCATCAGCACGGGCGCGGACCGGGAGCATACAAACGATCTGAAAAATCCTCCCATTTCAGACGAATTTTCTGAATCAACCGCATTTCGGCAAAAATTCGGAAACATTTTCCGTAAACAAACCCCTATATTTTCGGTATGGCATTTCACTGAAATCCCTGTGTTTCAGCCGCTACCGCGGCACCCCGCCCTGTGACCCGACACCGTCTTACCGGACGAGCAAAGGCCGCAGCGCAACCCCAAAACCTGAAGGAGGAGACTTTCATGCCGACCGAGACAGAGCGCGGGCCCGCCGCCGCCACGACCACCGTCACCGCCATTCGTCGACCTGACGTCACGCTGGACGACAAGTACAGCAAAGTCGACGGGCGTATTTATCTCTCGGGTATTCAGGCGCTGGTACGTCTGCCCATGATGCAGCGACTGCGCGATGCCGCCGCCGGCCTGAACACCGCCGGCTTTGTCAGCGGCTATCGCGGCTCACCACTCGGCATGCTGGACGAAGCACTCTGGAAGGCACAAAAACATCTCGACGCGCACCATGTGAAGTTCGTCCCCGGTGTCAACGAAGACCTCGCCGCCACCGCAGTCTGGGGCACACAAACCGTGGGACTGGTTGGTCCTGCCAAATACGATGGTGTGTTCGCGCTCTGGTACGGCAAAGGCCCCGGCGTTGATCGCTGCGGTGACGTGTTCAAGCACATGAATCATGCCGGTACCGCGCAACATGGCGGTGTGCTGCTGGTCGCCGGCGATGATCATGGTGCGTATTCATCCACGCTGCCGCATCAGTCAGAACACATGTTCTCCGCTTGCATGATCCCGGTGCTTTATCCGTGCAATGTGCAGGAATATCTCGACCTCGGCTTGCATGCCTGGGCGATGTCACGCTACTCCGGCTGTGCTGTTGGTTTCAAAGCGCTGGCCGATACGGTCGAATCCACCGCCTCGGTCGATGCCGATCCGTTTCGCCTGAAGATCGTCTATCCGGACGATGTGAAAATACCCGAAGGCGGCCTGAATACGCGCCTCTCGACCGACACGCTCGGCGTACAAGCGCGCAAACAGGAAGCGCTGATGCAGGACTACAAGATCTATGCAGCGATCGCCTACGCCAGAGCCAACAAACTCAACCGCACGATGATAGACAGTCCGAATGCGAAGCTGGGCATCATCGCCTCCGGCAAATCCTATCTCGATGTACTCGAAGCGCTGGAAGAGCTGGGCATTGATGAAACTCGAGCTGCCGAGATCGGTCTGCGCGTACACAAGGTCTCCATGCCCTGGCCGCTGGAGCCCGAAGGCATTCGTGATTTCGCGCGAGGGCTGGATGAAATTCTGGTGGTCGAAGAAAAGCGACAGATCGTTGAATACCAGCTCAAAGAGCAGCTCTACAACTGGCAGGAAAACGTAAGACCACGCGTGATCGGCAAGTTCGATGAAAAAGGTGAATGGGTTGCACCGCGCGGCGATTGGCTGCTGACTTCGAAGGCGGATTTTTCTGTCGCGCAGATTGCCCGTGTGATTGCATCACGCATCGCGCGTTTTCACACCAGCGATCTGATCAAGGCACGCCTCGCCTTTCTCGAAGCCAAAGAACAAGTACTCAACAAGGCCGTCAACACCCCACCCCGCCCCGCCTACTACTGCTCGGGCTGTCCGCACAACACCTCCACCAAAGTTCCCGAGGGCAGTCTCGCGCTGGCCGGCATCGGCTGTCATGTGATGGCCACGGCGATTTATCCCGAATTCAACAAGCTCACCACGCAAATGGGTGGCGAAGGCGCGCCATGGATCGGTCAGGCCGCTTTCTCCAAAGTACCGCATGTGTTTCAAAATCTTGGTGATGGCACGTATTTTCATTCGGGTTATCTGGCCATACGCGCCGCTGTTGCCGCCAAGGTGAATGTCACCTACAAAATTCTTTATAACGACGCGGTTGCAATGACCGGCGGTCAGGCAGTCGATGGCACGATCTCGGTGCGACAAATTGCGCAGCAAATGGCAGCCGAAGGGATTCAACGTATCGCACTCGTGACCGAAGATCTGAGTCGCTACGATGACCCTGCCGGTTTGCCCTCACACGTCACTCTGCATGATCGCGCCGACATGGACAAAGTACAGCGCGAGCTGCGTGAAATTCAGGGCGTATCCGTCCTGATTTACGATCAGGTGTGCGCTGCGGAAAAACGCCGTCGTCGCAAGAAAGGCGAATTGCCCAAGCTATCCAAGCGACTCTTCATTAACGAGGCGGTGTGCGAAGGCTGTGGTGACTGCGGCATGCAATCCAACTGCACCTCGATCATGCCTTTGGAGACAGAATTCGGTCGCAAGCGGACCATCGATCAATCCTCATGCAATCAGGATTATTCTTGCGTGAAGGGCTTCTGCCCGAGCTTCGTCACCGTCACTGGTGGCACACTGAAAAAAATGAAATCGGTCACGACTGCCAAAGGCAGCACTTACGACAATGACAGCGCACTACCCGAACCCGTACCCGCTTCTTGCGAAACCTCTTATAACGTTCTGATCAACGGTATTGGCGGCACGGGCGTGATTACCATCGGTGCACTGCTCGGCATGGCGGGTCATCTCGAAGGCAAAGGCGTATCCGTGCTCGACATGACCGGCATGTCGCAAAAGAATGGCTCAGTGACCTCGCATGTGCGAATCGCTGCCACACCAGATGCCATACGTGCGCAGCGTATCGCGACTGGCGAAGCCGATCTTGTGCTCGGCTGCGACATGCTCACCGCCGGTACGCATGATGCCATCGCCAAAATGCGACCCGGCCGCACGCGCGCCGTGATCAATAGTCACCAACAGCCCATAGGCCCGTTTGCTCGTCAGCCTGACTGGCAGTTTCCGGCCGATGAAGTCAAGACCTTGATCGATGCATCCGTGGCTGGCGCTGCAGACTATATCGATGCCACCCAACTAGCGACGGCGCTGACGGGTGATGCGATTGCAACCAATCTGTTCATGCTGGGTTATGCCTATCAGAAAGGCTTGCTGCCCCTGTCAGAATGCTCGCTGATGCGTGCGATTGAACTCAATGGTGTGGCCATCGCCTTCAATCAGGAAGCCTTCCGCTGGGGTCGTCGTGCGGCAGTCGATCAGAAAGCAGTCGAGAAAATCGCGCTGCCGTCACAACCCGTGGTGCTGAACATGCCGGAGACACTGACGGCTATCGTAGCCCGCCGGGTTGCATCCCTGACCTCGTATCAGAATGCAGACTATGCGCACCAGTATCAGACACTGGTCGATGACGTGAAACAAGCCGAAGCAAAGCTCGGACAAGGCGACAAGCTGTCCAAGGCCGTGGCGAAATCACTGTTCAAGCTGATGGCTTACAAGGACGAATACGAAGTCGCGCGGCTCTATACTGATCCTGCTTTCATGAAGGGCCTGAAGCAGCAATTTGATGGCAAGCTCACACTGTCGTTCAATCTCGCGCCACCCCTGTTCGCGAAGAAGGATGCACAAGGCCAGCCGCAAAAGGCCGAGTACGGCAGCTGGGTCTGGCCTATGTTTAAGCTGCTCGCAAAGCTCAAAGCACTGCGTGGTACCCGGCTTGATCCGTTCGGTTGGACTGCCGAGCGCAAGATGGAGCGGCAGCTGATCGTCGACTATCGGGAACTGATCACGAACTTGCTACCGACACTGACTGCAGAGCGCTTGTCAGCGGCGATCACCATCGCATCGCTCCCTGAAAAAATCAGAGGCTTTGGTCATGTGAAGGCCGCGTCAGTGGAGCGGTATCGTGAGGAACTGAAAAAAGCGATGGAGAACTACTCGAGTCAACGCACTGACCACGATGCTGAACCCAGCACGGAAGCCAACGCTGAATTCAGCACCGACATCCGAAGCAACGAAGAGCAGCGTCTCACAGCCTGATGTCCGTAGATAAAACAAAGACTGGATCCCGGCTTTCGCCGGGATGACGGTGGGAATATGACGGTCGCCTCAACCACTACCGTCATCACCTGCATGTGATGACTGCTGCGTGGGCGGATCGCATGCGATCTGAATTCCCCACTCGCTCCCGGCGAAAGGTGGAGCGGGGGTTTCAGACCGCATGCGGTCTGCCCGCGCAACGGCACTGGCTTGCAAGCCAGTGCGCGCCCTGCAAGGGGGGATCCAGTTTCTTTCGATATGACGGTCACCTCAAACACTACCGACATCACCTGCATGTGATGACTTCTGCGTGGGCGGATCGCATGCGATCTGAATTCCCCACTCGCTCCCGGCGAAAGGTGTCGCGGGGGTTTCAGACCGCATGCGGTCTGCCCGCGCAACGGTCATGGCGTACTCGCCATGGCGCGCCCTGCAAGGGGGGATCCAGTGTCTTTCGTCGCGCAGCAGCAGACTCTGACAATCAAAGATACGACGCTACTTAGTGCGCTTCAGGCAGCAGCCACCACATTGGCAAACTCAGCGGTCTGCCTTGCAGCACCTCGGAACGCGCCGTGCCTGCCGATTGCGCGGTTGGAAACGCGGCCAGCACATCAGCCGCAGATGCAGTCGTCACCAGTAGCACGGGCGCATCCAGCTTGGCAGGCAACGGAAAATGCTGATCGAAGTGATTAGCCGGTCGTGGGCCGCGCTGCCAACCCAGTGCAGAACCCGGCGGTAACACCAACCCCCACTGTAATTGTGCGAGCACTGCGCGATCATCAGACGCGACTCTGACATTCGCATTACCCGACGGTGGATTGCGCAGCACCTCCCTCACCTGCGCATGAATATTCGGCCAGCTGCGTGTGGCCCAGAAAGGATCCGTGCGCACTGTGTGCTGCAAACCCAAAGGTTCACGCACCAGTACATCGAAGTGATACAGCAGCACTGCCAGCAGCACATTCACAGCAAAAGAGGCCACCAGCCAGCGTCGTCGCTGCAGCAAAAAATGTACGGCCGCCAGACAGGCTGCCGCCATCGCCGGTGCAGCCCAGTTCGCATGCGCACGCGAGAGCAGCGCCTGCAGTGAGATCACCGCGAGAAAAGGTAATGAGAGAGAAAGCAGAAACCAACTGTCTGCAGAGACCGCGCGATTGGGCAGCCATTCGCGCGAGATCAACCACGCCAAAAAACCGCCAAAGATGATGGGGCCAGCGACCAGAAATTGCGCCAACAAGAATTCCAGCATGGCGGCAGGATGCGCAGAATAACCACCATGCTCGGATATCTCTGCGGTATGTGCAAAGGTGGGCGAGCCGTGCGTAAAGTTCCACCACAAATTAGGGGAGAAAACCAGCAGTGCCGTCAGTCCCGCAAACCAGGGCCAGGGGCTGCGCCACCAATGCCGCCAGCTCGGATGCAGCATCGCCAGTGCAGCCGAGGCTGCAAAAACACCGGCAGAATATTTCGAGAGCAGTGCCAGTCCCATGAAGACACCCGCAACCAGCCAGGCAATACGATTGCCCTCCAGCGCGATGCGCAAGAACAGCATCGCCGCGATCCAGTACAGCAGCAGCAATCCATCGGTGGTCGCTGCCACGCCATAGAAAGACGTCATCGGCAGCGTCGCGAATGCCAGTGCTGCAACACAGGCCTGCCACTCGGTAAAGGCCAAGCGACGCGCCAGCACAAACATCAGCAGCGTCGACAGCGGAAATGCAATCACCGGTACCAGCCGCACACAACCCGCGCTTTCACCACACAACAGGCGCGCTGCACCGATAGTCCAGGCGATCATGGGTGGCTTGGTCCAGTAACCAAAGTCCGGCGACTTCGACCAGGCAACGTAATAGGATTCGTCCACGGACAAGGACACACCGGCGGCGACCATCGCGCGCCATCCCGCAAGCAACACGATCAGCGCCAGCAAGGTCAGCAGTGCGCTGCGCGAACGGCTTTGTGCCGTCGCGTCAGTGACTGTCATCGGGAAGTCCCCGCATGATGGGTTTTCGCATCGGATGCGTGATGCCAGCCCTCATCGGCAGATGGCGCAGACTCATCGCGCAGAAAATAAGAACGTGTCCCGCCCGATTCAAACAGCACCCGCGCCAGCACTTCGGCCAGCACACCGGCCGTCACCATCTGCACTGCAGCGATCACCAGAAAGAAGCCCGCAAACAGCAAGGGCCGGCCGCCGATGGATTCACCGAACACCAGCTTGAGCGCGAACAGATACGACAGGATCACGCCACCCAGTGCACCCAGAGCAATGCCGATGCCACCAAAAAAATGACCGGGACGGCTGCGAAAGCGCATGAAAAAATACACAAACACCAAATCAAGCAGCACACGGAAGGTGCGCGAGATACCGTACTTGGAAACGCCGTGTACACGCGGATGATGTTGCACCACTTCCTGCGCAATGCGGCGTGGCTGCGTGACGGTTGACAGCCAGGCTGGAATGAATCGATGCATCTCACCGTACAAGCGCAATTTTTTAAGCACCGATGCACGGAAGACTTTAAGACTGCAACCATAGTCGCGCAGATGCACTCCCGTGAGCCGTGCGATCAGTCGGTTCGCGATGCGCGACGGGATCTTGCGCAACCACAGTCCGTCTTTACGGTCTTTGCGCCAGCCCGCCACCAGGTCCAGGTTCTCGTTCAGCAGACGGCCGACCATACGGGGAATATCGATAGGATCATTTTGCAGATCACCATCCAGCGTGGCAATCACATCACCGCGCGCCGCATCAATACCCGCCTGCATCGCGGCCGTTTGCTTGAAATTGCGCACAAGCTCGATCAAACGTACATGCGCACCGCGCAGGGCCGACTCGCGCCGAATCGCTTCAGCAGTGCCATCGCTGCTGCCATCATCCACCAGCACCAGTTCCCATGGATGCGGATAATTGCCCAGCGCTTCATGAACGCGATCGAGCATCGGCACGACATTGTCGACCTCGTTATACATGGGGATGACCAGCGACAGTGTGTGCGCAGGCATATCGTGGGACTTCATATCGGCAGTGCTCATGATTCCTGTGATGATTTATCTGTGCGCGCATCGTCTGATGCAACGCGGTTTCTGAAAATTGCCGATGCCAACAGCGCCATACCGGCGGAGACCAGCGCACTGGCGAGCACCAGCAAGTGCAGCGAAAACGCGGCCTTGAGGCCATCGGCCCACGCGATATCCGACAGCGCCAGTGCGGCGGCAGCACCCGCTTCATAACTGCCAATCCCCGCCACACCTTGTACCGGCAGTATCGCCGCCAGTTCGCCACCCACCGCACCCGCAGCACCGACCTGCCAGTCCGCAGCCAGCAATTGGGCAAACACCAGCGACAAGACCATCAGCTTCACGACCCAATTGGCGATGGTCCACAACCAGCCAATACGCGCATGATGTGCCGAGTCCGCCAGCGCAGCGCACGCATCGCCCAGCTTGCCGGTACTGAATTTTGCCAGCAGACGCTGCGCGACATGTGGCAGCAATATGCCACCGATAATCAGCAAGGACACACCCGCCATACGCAGCGCCAACGCAAGACCCGGCCAGACCAACACCGAGAGCGTCGCCAGAATGATCGCATCCTGCGCACGCAACCACAGCAGCGAGCCGCCCGAGCGCATCATGGGCACCGCGAATTCGCGTTTGAGCAGCACCGGAAACGAGAGCTCGCCCGCACGCATGGGCAGCACATTCACCAGCGCGTTATGCGTTAGCACCAGCTTCAGGCAGGCACCAAACCGACCCCGCGTGGCATCACCGAATTCGTAGTACACCCGCAGCGCGCGCAAGAGGTAGGTCACGATCATCCCGGCGAACAACAGCAGCAACAGCGGCGCGGACAGCGTGCCCAATGCGGTCATTACCTGCGCGCCCTGCCCCGACACGACCAGCCATAGGGCAAACGCCCCAGTGAGCGAGATCATTACAAAGTACTTCATGCGTGGGTGATTCAATGTCATACGGGATAGGCTTGGGGGCACCCCCCCGTCAGCAGGGCGTGCGCCGCCCAAAAAACGGGTAAAGGTACCATTAAACAAGTACAATTCGGCAGTTTTGAACGCCCTCTCCCGCACCTGCTGCCAGTTCTCGCTGACGGCACACCCCGATGACGATCTTGCCTGACCAGAGACCGACAACGTCCTCAATGCTGCCTTTCGGCACCGGTCTGCTGATGTTCGCCGCAAGCGTGCTGATGTTTGCCGTCTTTCCTGATCTTGATCTTCACGTCGCCTCCTGGTTTTACGAGCCCGACACCGGCTTTCACTGGAGCCAGCTGCCGCCGGTACTGCTCTCTTACGAATTGTTCAAGGCTCGCTCCGTTGGCTGGGTGGTTGTCGCGCTGCTGGCCTATCTCGCCTACGCGATGACGCGACGCGTTCCGGTACCGGCCAAGCGCAATGCTGCCTTGTTTTTGCTGGCGATGATCGTGGCTGGGCCCGTATTACTCGTCAACAGCGGCCTGAAAGATCACTGGGGCCGCGCTCGACCTTCACAAGTCACGCAATTTGGCGGTGATCGCAGCTATTCACCGCCTCTGCATCCCGCCGCTCAATGCGACCGCAACTGCTCTTTCGTCAGCGGCCATGCCGCTGCAGGTTTTGCGCTGATCGGCCTCTACTGGACCACGCGACGACGTCGCTGGCTGATCGCGGGTATCGCACTCGGCAGCCTGGTAGGATTGGGCCGCATGATTCAGGGCGGACATTTTTTTTCCGATATCGTTTTCGCTTTCTGGGTGGTCTATTTAAGCTCTGCGATCCTCGCCAGTCTGATGCTTCGATCTCCACGTGACGACGCCGACGCTGGCGAATCCAACCAAGCCGCACAATCATGAACACTTCACCCATCCTTGTCACAGGCGCCGCTGGCTTTATCGGCATGCATTGCAGCGCAAGACTGCTGGCACAAGGCCATCAGGTGATCGGCATCGACAACCTGAATGATTACTACGACCCGCGCCTAAAGCAGGCCCGGCTCGCGCAGCTCACCTCCCACCCCGGTTTCAGATTTATTGAGACGGACATCGCCAACCGCGATGCGCTTGAGAAGCTGTTCACCGAAGTGCGCCCGGAACGCGTGCTTCACCTCGCCGCACAAGCCGGCGTGCGCTATTCACTGAAAAATCCGCATGCTTATGTGCAGAGTAATCTGGTGGGTTTCGTGAATATTCTCGAAGGATGCCGGCATCATGGTGTGCAGCATCTTGTCTATGCGAGTTCATCAAGTGTCTATGGCGCGAACACCAAGGTACCTTTTGCCGTAGGAGATCCGGTCGATCATCCGGTCAGCTTGTATGCGGCCACCAAAAAATCGAATGAGTTGATGGCCTACAGCTACAGCCATCTCTACGGCCTACCCACGACAGGTCTGCGCTTCTTCACCGTGTATGGCCCCTGGGGTCGTCCGGATATGTCACCCTGGCTGTTCACTAGTGCGATTCTCGAAGGTCGCACGATTGATGTCTTCAACCACGGCAAGATGCAGCGCGACTTCACCTACATCGACGACATCGTCGAAGGAACGCTGCGCGTGCTTGATCAGGCGCCGACCGGCGCACCGCCCTATCACCTCTACAACATCGGTAACCACCAACCCGTCGAGCTGATGGATTTCATTGGCACGCTCGAGCGCGTGTTGGGTGTAGAAGCGAAGAAAAACTTTATGCCCATGCAGCCAGGCGATGTACCTGTCACTTACGCAGACACCGATGATCTGCGCCGCGATGTGGGTTTCGCGCCCTCGACACCACTCAGTCAAGGTCTGCAGCACTGGGCGGACTGGTACCGCAGCTACGTGCCGCGCTGAATACCGGCAGTGCAAACGAGGAGCGTCAATCTCGAGCAGTACGCCACTGATCGCATTGAAATCACGTTTACACGTCTGCGCGTCAAACCCAAATGAACAAAGGCCCAGTATTACTGCTGGGCCTTTGTTCGCGGGAGTAAATTACCCCGCAATGCTCGCGAGTTGCTACAACTCCTTGCGCGACATGAGCCCTGCGATGTGCTCAGCCTGCCGAATAGCCAGTGCCACAATGGTTAGCGTCGGATTGTTCGCCGAGCTCGTCGTAAACTGGCTGCCATCGGAAATGAAAAGGTTGGGTATGTCATGTGCCCGACCATATTTATTCACCACACCGTCCGCTGCTTTTGCACTCATTCGCGCGGTACCCATATTGTGCGATGCTGGCCACGGACCACGCTCAAACACTTTTTTGGCGCCAGCGGCGTTCCACACATCAGTACCCGTCTTGATTGCGTGCTGCTGCATGGCCTTGTCGTTGGCATGGGAGTTGTAGCGCACCACCGGTACTGGCATATCATGCTGGTCTTTTTCAGTGGCATGCAGCGTGACACCGTTGGCCTGCTGCGGCAAGTCTTCACCACACACCCACATATTGACCGCATTGCGATATTGCTCGACCCAACCAGCGTACTCCTGACCCCAAGCGCCCGGCTTGAGAAACGATGGGAACCATGGGAAACCAAACACCGGGAGACGCTCGAGATGGTAGCCACCCACGAAACCCCGTTTCTCGTTATTCGCTTCCATGTCGCTGATGATACCGTTCATCTGCGTACCGCGATCTCCGTACACCTCGCCCGGCATGAATGCGTAAATTCCCGCCGACACGTGGGTCATGTAGTTCTTACCGACCTGACCCGAAGAGTTCGCCATGCCGTTGGGGAACATGGAAGAGGCGGAGTTGAGCAATAGGCGAGGCGTTTCGATCGCATTACCAGCGACCGCTACTGCCCGGCATTTTTGCTCATGAATTTTCTTGTCCTTGTCTACGTAAGTTACGCTGACCACACGACCGGTAGCATCGTGATTGAGTTTGAGCGCCATGCACTCGGGCCGCAATTCGAAGTGACCCGTCTTCTCTGCTTTGGGCACATCAACGTAGAGCGTCGACCACTTCGCCCCAATCACACAACCCGTGTCGCAAAAGCCAATCTGCTTGCACGCCGGTCTGCCGTCTCGGTTCTTGGAATTAATCGCCATCCGGCTGGCGCCAACCTTCTTGAACCCGAGCTTGCGCGCACCATGCTCCATCACCAGACCCGCGTTATTTTGGGGCATGGGCGGATTGCCATTAATGCCGGTCACACCCATGCGTCGCTCTGCCATCGCGTAGTAGGGATCGAGTTCCGCATAGCTGATTGGCCAGTCAGCCAAATTGGCGCCCTCGATGTTCCCGAATAGCGTCTTAGTTCGGAAATCCTGACTCCGGAAGCGAAGCGCAACCGCGTTCCAGTGAACACTGGTGCCCCCAACCACCTTGCAAATCCAGGCCGGAAGACCCGCCAGCAGTTCGCCCTCGCCAATGCGCTTGTCCAACCACGACAAACGCATGAACATGGTGTTGTAATCATTCACAAATGTGTTGGCTTCCAGTCGTGGGCCTGCCTCCAGACAGACCACATTAATGCCACGTCGGGTTAGATCGTGCGAGAGCGTACCGCCGCCCGCGCCCGAGCCAATCACCACCACCACTGAATCATCGTTGTGTGCAAAAGTCGTTGCCATAGCGAGTCTCCGGTTACTTGCGGCGTGGGAGCCAGTTGATGTTGTTAAAGCCACGCTTGATGTAGCCCCCATGTTCAACTGCCGAGCCCTCGTAGCCAAACTTCGCCCAGACCACCTTATCTGAATACAAGGTATTGAGCGTGGTGCCATAGGCCACACCGAAGAAGTCCGATTTCTCAACAGCTCTCAACTGGCTTTCTCGCTCTGACTGAGACGCTGATAGGAACCCCCTCTGCTGAAGGGTGGCTAGTGTCTCGCGGGCATTTGCCAGTTTGGCCGCATCCGCAGCAAGCGCACCCTGCAGAGCCGTGGCAACAGCCGCGTAATGAGATTTGTCGAGTGATGCGTGCGGGAAGAGCGTGTAGGCCACTGCCTCGAGCATGGCGCGCTCAGCATCCGTAAAGCCGGAATCTGCCGCTTGTACTGGTGGAATAACACTCAGCGATCCCGCCGCAAGGGACCCCTTGAACATTCTTTCGAGTGCTTCCCTGCGACTCTGCGAGTCTAGTTGCGAATCTATCGACATAAGCTCCCCCCAGGAAAAAGGACCTCCGCCTGCGAGCCAGTGGCAACGTGATGCACTTCGATTTGCTGCCGGACGCCCTTGTGTTGTAATAGTGCCGACACAACTGTAGACAGTTTAAAAGTGGCCGTCAATCCCCCCCGGCAACTCTCCTAGGAGGTGCTTGCGACCGGGCATACGGGTAAACTGATGTTTTTTTAAGCACTAGCCCATGAAACCAATACGAGCAGCCAAGAAAGTCGTCCCTAAGCTGCGCAACCGGCCTCCTCGCGCACCGGCTTCGGTCGTTGGCGGTCGAATCGTGCGTCGTACCCGCGACGAGAGCAGCGTGAATCGCCTGTATCTCGAGTTGCGCGACCGTGCAATGCGCTACGACCTGCGCCCCGGAGAGCGAGTCAATGAACAAGAACTTGGTCGGGAATTGGGCGTCAGCCGGCCCCCGCTACGCGAAGCACTGAACAGACTGGAGTCGGAGGGTTTCCTCCAGTTCGTGATGAACAAAGGATTTTTCCGAAAACCGATTAGTGTGGATGAAGTGTTCGACCTATACCAGGTACGAGTGGCGCTTGAGCGACGCGCCGTTTTTCTCGCCATTGATCGGGCCACGGATGAAGAAATCGCGGCGGTAGGGCAATACTGGGCGGACGTCATGAGCCAGGCCAAAGTGATGAGCCCGGAAGAAATGTTGCAGGCCGATGAGGAATTTCACTCTCGACTCGTAGCGCTATCTCACAATCGCGAGCTTTCAGCCTTCCTGGAGCAAGTAGTACGTCGTATTCACATCGCACGCCACATCGATGTCCAGCAGTCCGACTGGAATGAGCGAGCTTTCAATTCGCATGCGCGTATCGTTGAGCTCATCGCTTCTCGCGACAAAGAGGCGGCACTGAAACAGCTAACCGAACACATCGACATGAGCCTCAAGCGGGCTCTGGACATCACGAAAGAAATGACTGCCCGCTTCTTTCTCCAGGACATGCCGAAATAATAGCAACATGAATGCCCGGAGCACTCAAGTAACTGGCAGCGGTTAGAGATGCACCACGGCATTGAACTCACCGCCCGCCCCCCGGACTTCACCGCCCAAATAGACGCTGCAGAAGAGATGATGCATGCACATCGAAATGTGCTTGGGAAGCCTCCCCTCTGATCCATAAACGAGCTTGCCCGGATGCAGCGAGCAGCCGCCACTAGCCCCAAAACCGTCGCCCCAGCGAAAGCTGGGGCCCGGCAACGGTTGGACGACCACTAGCCGCCACCAGCTGCCACTACACGCATTAAGCCGCAACGCGCTCAGCCGGCTCCTCGACCAGATACTTCGCATCGCCACCAATCAATATCTTGCGAGGCTTTTTCTCTTCGGGGATGACGTTTTGCAGGCGCACGACCAGCATGCCGTCTTCCAGATCGGCGGAATTCACCACCACTGTCTCAGCCAGCGTGAAGCTGTGCGTGAACTCGCGCATGGCAACGCCACGATGCAGGTACTCGCCGCCACGTTCGACGCCGACCTTGCCGGTCACAGTCAACTTGCGGCCTTCAAAAGTGATGTCGAGTTCGTCGCGGCGGAAACCGGCCACTGCAACCTCGATCACGTAATCATGTTCGCCGCGCTTGATGATGTTATAGGGTGGATAACTGGCGGCCTTGTTTTCCGGCAGCGTATTTTCGAGGTCGCTGAAAGCATCCAGCAAGCGGTCAAAACCCACGGTGCTGAGCAGAATATTGCGTCCGAATGGATAGTTCATGATTCATCTCCTATTGAGCAAGTTGAAGGTGTGGGCCGGACCCCGGAAGCATCCGGCCTGCACCAAAAATAGGGATGCATCACGCTATTTCAAGAGGCCACTGGCAGGACAATAGCCACCTGCTGGGTTCGAGGATGCCTCATAAAACCCGCTTTCCAATATGATAAAAAACTAACCCGTAAGAGCAGCCTGCCAGAAATGCAAATACAACTAATTCCAGTGCTCTCAATAGCTGGAATGGCTGCACAGTCAAGGGCAAGTCCATCATATGCAGCTCCAAAATGAAATTGATGAGTGGTTGAGCCCAACCCATAAACACCAGAAAAGCCCAGAACGCATGAAATCCTGAAAGACACAGACCACTCATAAAGCACGTACGCAGCATGGTCATGATTTCCTCTAAAAACTCAAATTAGCCATCTCAAAATCAGGGGAGTACCTGAACTTTCCCCTGCTCGATCAACCTTACTAACTCATTCGTATTTAACCAAGCCACGAGCTGTGATTCACTGCCGTATAAAAACACTTTTGAATCATCAAAGATAGCGATATAAGTCTCTTCAACCTCATCATGATCTGTCAATTCAGGAAATTCTCCAATCAATCCTTCATAGACGAAGTTTTTTTCTTTAAACTTCACACGTGCTTTTTGCATTATCAGCCCCCTGGAAAATGAAAGAATTGCAGGATGGTTCTTGACTCTTGATGGTTCGGGCAATCTGCAAATCAATCAATATCGCCAAAGGGGCCGAGTGTTTTCAATCAGCAGTGGAAGATCATGGAATTTAGCATCAGTCAGTACTAAGACTCTAAGTAGCAGCGTCGATCCTAATGGCGCGTGCCCTCGGCGTATTTTCGAAATGGCAGATGCCGAAGTGTCCAGCTTGCGGGCCAAGTCAAAATCCGAAAAAATCCGCAGCTTCCATCTCGCCCAGTCGAGCAGATCACCTGGATCAACCTGCAGTAAAGTTTTTGCCATGATCCACTCCCTCGATGAAAGCACCGAAGGTAGTCTTTTTGGCGACAAAAGTATCGATTTGTGAGCGGCTTGGTATACCAATAACGCAAAGTTTTTACCAAACTGTGAATAGAAACACTTGACATCCAAAGTGTCTGATCTAAATCAAAAACATATTCAACAAACAAAAAAATAGCCCCGGATTCGCAGGAATCGGGGCTATACGACGGGACCTGATCAGTCATCGATGCCTATATGGGTCAGCATTGACTTTCCGAAAAGGCGCTTATACCCGCAGAAATTGACCGCTACCTGCCATCGCCAGCAGCATGTCCATTCAGGGATGTCGCAAACACATCTTGCAATACCTCAAAAGGCCGACATTGATAATTGATAAACAAAGCCAAGCTATTTCAACTGATATAGATCGACGCTGAATAAGTCCACATGAAATGACCAGCCAGCGCAGCTGCGCGATGCGGGGCATGGAACAATCAAGAGCTTGCCGCTATTCATTCAACCAAAAAATGTCTGGTTTCATTTAATTAGTACCGCCATAGACTGCACCGAATGTCACGGCTGTGAGAAGTTCACGGTGCAAGCCCTTGAGAATGAGTCGAATTATGGGGCGCTATATACTGTGGATTACGTTCTTGCTCTTGCCATCATAAACTCACATGCCAGAAAAATTCCTGCTCGCTCTGGATCAGGGCACCACCAGCTCCCGCGCCGTGCTGTTCGATCGCGAAGGCCGTATGCGGCATATCGCGCAGCAGGAATTCCGGCAATTATTCCCGCAACCGGGATGGGTCGAGCATGATCCCTATGACCTCTGGCATTCCCAGTGGACCGTCACGCGGCAGCTCATGCGAGAGCAGCATCTTGCGCCGGACGACATCGCCGCCATCGGGATCACCAATCAGCGCGAAACCACCCTGCTCTGGGATCGCAAGACCGGTGAACCTGTCAGCAATGCCATCGTCTGGCAAGACCGTCGTACTGCCGGTGCCTGTGATCTGCTGCGCGAGCAAGGCAAGGCTGAACTCATTCGTCAAAAAACCGGGCTCGTGATAGACGCCTATTTTTCTGCGACCAAGCTACGCTGGCTGCTGGATCAAGACCCCGTCATTCGCGAACGTGCCGAGCGCGGCGAACTCGCGTTTGGCACTGTAGACAGCTGGCTGATTTTCAAACTCTCCGGTGCGCACCTCACCGATCCCAGTAATGCCTCGCGCACCATGCTCTTCAATGTGCATACGCTTTGCTGGGATGATGAGCTGCTTGCGCTCTTTGATGTGCCTCGCGCCGTCCTGCCGACCGTGGTCCCCAGCAGTGGTATCGCTGCCTATACGGATGTATCGCTGTTTGGTGCCGCCATACCAATCGCTGGCATCGCGGGTGATCAGCAGGCGGCAACCTTTGGTCAGGCCTGCTTTGAGCGCGGCATGGTCAAGGCTACCTACGGCACGGGCTGCTTCATCCTGATGAACACGGGTGCGCCGGTGGTCTCTCACAACCAGATGCTCACCACTGTGGGCTGGACACTGCAGCGGGATGTACACGGCACATCGCACCTGACGACAGATCATCTGCTCGAAGGTAGCGTCTTTGCCGCAGGCGCTGCGGTGCAATGGCTGCGCGACGGTTTGGGGCTGATACGCAGTGCGGCAGACATTGAGCCGCTGGCAGCGAGCGTGCCGGATACCGGTGGGGTGGTTTTCGTGCCTGCCTTTTCGGGATTGGGTGCGCCTCATTGGGATCCGTATGCGCGCGGCACGCTGGTCGGCATCTCGCGCGGTACTGGCGCAGCGCATATTGCGCGTGCGGCACTGGAAGGTATCGCACTCCAGAACGCCGATGTCATGCAGGCCATGCAAGCCGACGCCGGCATGCCGATACGCGAGCTGCGCGTGGACGGCGGCGCATCACGCAATGATTTGCTGATGCAGTTTCAGTCAGACATACTCGGCGTGCCGGTGCTGCGTCCTGAGATCACCGAGACAACGGCGCTTGGCGCTGCCAGCCTCGCGGGTTTGGCCATCGGACTTTGGGAAAACGAAAGCGCGCTGGCACAACACTGGCAATGCGAAAAACGATTCGAACCGCGCATGTCGGATGATGAACGCCAAACTCGCCTCGAGCGCTGGCAAGAAGCCATTACACGCGCAACTGGCTGGGCAAAGAATCACTGAACGCATCAAACAGAAATGCAAGTGCATGCGCGCGTCAGATGCGGCCTCACGTCAATATCACATCGTCCAACGAGAAATTCGGCTTGGGCATTGTGAGATCCATCAATTCCAGTGTTTGTACCAGCAGCGTGGCAATGAAGAGATCCCGGTGCGGTTTGGAATCTGCCGGGACGATGTACCAGGGCGCGTTTTTGGTACTGGTCGCCGAGATAGTGTCCTCGTAAGCACTGATAAATTTGGGCCACAGCTTGCGATCTGAAAAATCTGAAGGCTGCAGTTTCCAGTGCTTGTCGGGATCATCGATACGTTGTTGCAGTCGCTTTTTCTGCTCACTCTTCGAGATGTGCAGATAACACTTGACTACCGTCGTACCGCTGTCATGCAATAGCGACTCAAAATGTGAAATATGCTCATAGCGCTTGCTGCAGGTAGTCTTGTCGATGAGCTTGTGAACGCGAGTGACCAGCACATCTTCGTAATGACTGCGATTGAAAATCACGAGCTCACCCCGTGCCGGCACCTTGCCATGAATGCGCCACAAAAAATCGTGTTTCAATTCTGCCTCGGCCGGTGCGGAAAATGGCACAGCGCGAACACCTAGTGGACTCACGTTTGCAAATACATGGCGTATCACGCCGTCCTTGCCCGAGGTATCCATACCCTGCAAGACAAGCAGAACAGCATGACTGTTCGCCGCATGCAATTTGGACTGCAGCTTGTTCAAGCGGGCAGATAGCTTTTGTGTCTGCTGCCTGACTTCGTCTTCATTGAGCGACAATGGGCCTTCAGGCTGCGTGCTGAAATCATGTAAATCACACGCTGATCCATGCCGGATGCGCCAGGGTGAAAGGTCTATTTTTTTCATTATTCGATGCATGGTTGGGCGCAGCCTGTTCTTGGGGACAGGGTGCCGCTTGTGCAATGCGTATTCCTCGCAGACCGCATACTAGCTGATGCGCCAGTATCGTTTCGCAGTTTGGCGGTACAGCGTGTTAATCCCCTGCCATATGATCGCCATGGAACGAACTGGTCAAATGTCTATTCGACTACTCTATCCTTAACAAACCGAACCTCTCTGCTGCCACCATTTTTGGGCTTTACGATAAAAGTACCCTCTCGCTTGTCAGCGACCCAGAGTCCCTCGAATTGCGTGCCATCTCGGCGAACCTCTACGCCGATTCCATGACGTTGGTCCGCTATGAAGGTCCCGGTGAAGAGGGATCCATCTGCAAATTTCATTACGCCCTCACCGTTACGCATACCGAATGCAAAAGCACCTTCGTAAACCTCACCAAACGGAAACGTCAGTTTTCCTTGGCCATGAAACTGATCGTTCAACCATTCCCCTGAAAAACGATCTCCGTTTTTAATGTACTGAGTACCAAAACCGCTGCGCTGACTACCTTGAAAATCTCCAATGTACTTCTCGCCATTCGCGAAGTAATACGTACCTTTGGACGTCATCTGACCCTCATTGAACTGGCCGACATAGCGATCACCACGATTTCCCTTCCCTGCCTTGAACTGATAAGTACCGAGACCGTGAAACTTACCATTCAGGAATTCTCCCTCGTAGACACCGTTTTTATATATCGGGTCCGAGGACACTATGTAGCGACCCCAGCATGCGTAACCGTTTGCAGCGCGCTCTTCACCCAGCTTGCGCGGATAATCAGCCTTTGTACAAAGCGGTCGCTTGTAGGGATTTTTTTGCTCCGACCATGCTGGTGAAGACAAGAGTGCAAGTGTCGGAAAGACGGCTAAGGAAACAAGCGCTGTTACCGTTCTCATAATTTTCCTGATGGGAGAGTTAGGCCCGAATCTACGACACACGATCGAAGACCGCGCTGTGTATGCAGCAGGACTGGCTATCTGATTACTTGCTGATCAAAATCTGATCGGGATCACCAACTAGCTGTGGCTGCTGTTTTCTGTTCAGAATGGCTGCTTGCCGATTGACCTTGTCCAGCAGATAGGCATGCAACTCGCCGGAAGTCAGCCTGCCATCCTGATTTCCATCCGCCTCGCCTCCCATGCCCTTCATCAGATAGTAACTGAAAATGCCGTGTCCCAATTCATCGCTGGACCAGGAAATCTGATCGGGTGCCGATGCGGTTAGCACAGTAAACGTCGCGGGGTAGCCCGAGCTTTTGGATTTCAAGCTTACCGGTCTGGCATTTGCCAATAAAGCATCGCCATTACGAGTTTGACCGCTGTAGCAGCTATCAATAAACATGGTAACGGTCTTGGCCCCTGTCGCTTCGGTCAGACTAATCAACTCTGCTTGATTGATCGCGGTCTTATCTATGAAATCTCGATCAGCATTGTGCGGCAGCAGATACAAGGATTTTCCATCGTCAGATGGCAGACCGTGACCGCTGTAAAAAATATACACGTCAGTCTTGCCTTTGTTCACATTGCGCATCAGCCAGCTTCTGAATGCACGCGCAATGTCAATTTCGCCCGCATCGCCATCGGTTAGCAAGCGTATCTTGTCTGGTCTGACACCCAAGAGACGCTGCGCATACTCGGAAAACAGTCGGGCATCGGAATTTGCAAACCGCGCCGGCGGTAAATGCTTGTAAGACTGAATACCAATGATGATGGCAACGGCATCGCGCTCAGGAAGAGCCTTGAGCGCACCCGGATTGAGCCGGCTCGCTTCATTGAACTGGCTTGTTGTGTCCGGCGTGATGCTTCGCTGCTGTATTTTGGCTGCGCGAACAAATTTGCCGTTCTCGAAAACGCCTTCCTGCACCACATTGCCATTCGCAAACGTGAAGATACCCTCACCAGCAAACTGCCCATTTCTAAACTGCCCGACATAGCGGTCACCATTAGGACTCTCGAAGCTGCCGTCCCCAGTAAACTGATCGCGTACAAGTTCACCTTCGTACTTGCCACCATTCGCAAAATAGTAAATGCCTCTGCCGTGCCGACGTCCCTCGCGAAACTGCCCTACATAACGATCGCTCCCGTTGGCCTCGGGGATGATCTCCTCACCATAGCCATGTTTTTTACCGTTCAAGAATTCGCCGGAATATAGAATCGTGCTGCCGCTTGCCAGCGTGCCTGTACAGCCGCTCCAGCTGGATGAATTTTTCCCCGTACACGCGGGCAGAGTGCTCTGCGCGATTGCGGAAACAGATGTCAGCGCCAGAGCGAGCAAGATCATTCTTGCCAAAACTGGTACCTGGCTAAATCGGTACATGCGGGTGCCGCTACTCAAAAGTCATCCTTGGAATTTACAACACGCGATCCGCGATTGTCTTTCACGGTGGGTCCGTTGTTGGTGTTCGTGTTCGTAGCCGTACCGTTTCGCTCGATATTCTGTGCATTGTTCAATTGGGCCGCCGTCCAGGTAATGATGGAGCCCACATGGATCTGACCAGACGAATCTTTTTCTTCCCAGACTTTGATCTCGGAAGTACCTTTGAGGCTGATCGTGGTATCCGATTTAGCCGAACGAAGACTCTTGTCTATCGTATTACCGATATCTTCAATCGCATCCTCCGTACCGATTTTTTCCGAGTTTTCGTAGTGTGTAATGCGAGTGGCAATTTCTTCCATCACTGATCCCTGCATGCGTGCATCAAGTACTTGCAATCGCGTACCGGCAAATTCAGCAATCCACGCTTCTGCCAGCGTCTGGGCCGTTCTCTGTGCATTTTCAACGTTCATCAAATGTCGCGTGGGATTCGGGTTTTCTGACGCAACTCCCCAGCGGCCGTATGAGATCAGCATGGGGTGTCCATTCTCGTCGTAGGCGAAACGAAAACCAAATTCATTGAGCAACTCGGCATCAGTCTTGGGCAAATACTCGTCAATGGCTTTACCAGACCCCTTGACCATTGAGGTCCTTTGCATGCGGATATCTTCTGCAAACTGCCGGGTTTTTTCAGATTGAACGGCGATGATACCAATCTGTGTACGTTCACCATTCGGGGTCGACAGCGTGAACAGACGGGTCTGAACGGGCACCAGTCCCTGCATGTTCTGTACCGCAGTTTTCACGGTTTCCCGGATCAGATTATTCCGGAATAACTGTTTTTTCTCGGGTATCGACATGCGTGATACTTTGTCACGCGACTCCCCTTGTTGCACAAGATACTGATCGACCCGAGCGTCGATGTCGGCGAGCAGCTTGTCCATGTCCATTTTTGTTCCGCTACGCTTAGGCGGCGCTGGACTGACTGCTTTATTGTCATCGAACTTACGCGCATTCTCCGAATCGTCGGACATGAATTCGGAGATTCGCTTGGTTGTAATCGTGCCGTAATTCTGCAAAATGAATGCGACCTGCAACTCCAGCATGGCTTTTTCGTAGGCCAGTACCAGTTCCTTCGCATAGCCAGGGTGGTTGGTAGGCACGCGCACGACTGCCTTGGATTTATAAAATATCCGGCCAGTTGCCGGATCCGGACGCCCTATCGGTGCGAACTGCTTTTCGAAATCCTTAACCCACTGACCAAAGCTGAGGCGATTGAGTGCATTGTCTGCCTCGGCGGCTGAAACCTGCGATTCTGAAGGTGCGTCTTGCGCCAGCGCGGGCTGCAGCAAGAAGAGCGGTGTGATCGCGAAAAACGTCGCGACGCGACTAATGATTTTGGGATTCATGGCATACGACTCGAAAGTTCTTGTTAGTAGTCATTGAGCAGTGAGCGACCCCGCTCCCTGCCCTCGGCGGTAGCATCCCGCTTGCGATTGGGTGCTGGCGTAGTCTCTTTGCTCAGTTGTGATCTCACCAGAAGTTCAGCGCTGTCAGCAGCTGATAACGCCGAGGTCAGTCGCAAGATGGCGTACTTCGGCTTTACTTCGATAACAGTCCCGGTCGCTACGTGGGTCTCCATGCGTCCGAGCGACTCGCCGGACTGCGGGTCACGCAAATCCTCTCCCAGCACGAACACCGACAGCTGCTCGCCTTGATCAATGGATCCCTCACCCCGGTTCAGCACGAGCATGTTGCCATCGCGTCGAACCACGCGAATCGGAAAAATCGTCTCCACCATACCCGACACCAGCTTGCGTGCAGCAGTTGATAAATTTTTTGCAAGCACGTCGCTGGTGATCTGTGTGCGGCCTTTCAGAGTTTCGGCAAAGGCCTGAGTACCCACCCACTTGATCTTGCGGCTGGTGAATTCCATGATGCGCAGACGAAGCGTACCCGACACTTTGCTAGAGACAATGACTTCATCCGACATCTTGATAACTTCGCGGATGTTGTTTTGTACCTCGAGATCCTGCAGATCGATGATCAGCACATAATCTGCTCCACTCGCGCCTGAGAGCCGCGCCACCTCGACACGCGAAGCGTCTGGCCCGGTGATGAACAACTTTTCCTGCTCGAATACTGCGTTGTGACTGCGCGTGAGTACATCGAAACGACGAGATGCCACCACTGCCTGCTCGACTGCCTCAAGTGCCGCCTGAGGATACTGTTTCGAAGTACTCGCAATAATGAGGGTACGACGGTTGGAGTCAGCACCGGGTTTCGCATAAGTGGCATAGCGAATCGTGACATTGGCGATCCATCGACCGTTCGCTGATTCCTCTGCCGAGTTGACCCGATAACCTGTGACAGGACGAGACCTGTCGGTGCTGACCTGCTTGGCAATCGCCTTGTTGAACTGCTCGAGCAAAGCAGAGGACTGCATGTCATCGACCAGTAGCTCTGCGGAGGCTACGCTCTGCCGCGTGGACGACTGCAGGGTAAAACCGAATGCCTGTGCGGTCGCATTGGACAAACCATCGAGAATCGCCAGTGCCCGGGTTGCCCCTCGCCCTTCGGCACTCATCTCCGCCTCCTGAACCTGGGCGTTAGCCAAACCACAGGCGAGACACCACAACATCAGAAAGCGCGTAACACAAGAGCGGACAGAAGTTTCCATGGCCGTATCGATTTCCAAAAGCTTTAAACGGCGGGCTTACCAGGAAAAATTCTGGTTGGAGCCCAGCTTATCGATAGGTACCAGCGAATCAAAGACAATCACCCCCAAGGCAAGATCGGTCACCCGCAACCGAAATTCATACTCCAACTGCTGCTTTGAGCGATCAGCGCTGACGTTGGTGGTTTGAGATATCTCGCCAACCATAGAGAGGTCAGGCTTAATTGCTTTTCCTTTTGCGCCAGTATCCTGATCGTAGAGATCAGAATTCTCGAGCTGCCGGTAATCTTTTACGTTGCT
Organism: Oxalobacteraceae bacterium; assembly: GCA_027490465.1. Classification (GTDB taxonomy): domain Bacteria; phylum Pseudomonadota; class Gammaproteobacteria; order Burkholderiales; family Burkholderiaceae_D; genus Pernthalerella. Next base: position 5,796 of record JAIXXZ010000106.1, on the reverse strand, counting down.
GTCTGCCAGACTTCCGCCGACCGAGGAGAAGGCGAATTTACCGTTACGCGTCATGTGACTCATCATCCGCTGCGTGAGGCGTTTGGTATCGACCTCCTGCGTCGTTTCGTTACGAACATTACCGATTTGAACGAGCCAGCGACCCTCTTTTTTTGCCAGCCAGGGAGACATCATGAACTCGTCGAGCGACTTTTTGGCAGCGAACTCGAAATCAACCGTCGTTAGACCAAAGGTATTTATACCGTCCTTGCTTGCCCGGGGGTTCGATGTCACTACGTTCGACGCGCACGCAGTGAGCAAAAGCGGCAGGGCCAGCAGACAGACTCTTCTGATGAATTTTTCCATGATGTGTTATCCGTTCAAATAATCAAAGCTTTGCTACATAAAAAACAGGTTTGGCTTGAGGACTGGCCGCCTTGACGAGCACCAGGTAATTACCCTCCTCCGCTACCGACGCGTTACCGACCAGCTCACGCGTTGCGGTAAACAGCGGCAGACTACCTGATGCAGGGCGGTTGACAATCGCAATTTGTATCGTATTGGGAAGATTGCGCCAGGCCCGAGTGTCTGCTTGGGTGGTCGCCGCCTGCGTTGCTGCCGTACCAATCTGCAGCAATGCACCCGCCAGTGGATCCAGCTTATTCTTCTCCACTTGCTGATCGATTGCCTCGTTAGCCGCGTACTGAGCAGCCGTTTTGATCATGGTTGACACAATCGCCTTGGTAACCACGCCTTCGTAAGACTTGTCGAACTCCAGGCCAGCGATACGGTTCATGTCAGTCAGAAGAGACGTCGGGACCGCTGTTTCGCCCACCAGAAGCCGTCCACCGGCACTCTGCCCCTCCCGAAACTCCGGTAGCGCAATGCCACTGTACAGCACCTTGTCCGATACCAGATACAGCGGCAGGTCCAGCCTGAATTCATCAAAACCAGGACCGTTGCCATCCTCGTACAAGACGATGACAAAGTTGTTCATACTGCCGTTTTTAGTTGCGAGGTCCTGCTTGAGCTTCGTGACAAGCGCCTTGCCCTCTTGCGACGCCGCGCTCTCGCCAGCAGCAGCCAACATGGACTGGATTCTGGGATCCTGATGGTCTTGCGGATCAGCGGAAGTCGAACGGAACAATGCCGACATGACATCACCCGCCGAATTGCGTATTTCGGACATCATGATGCCCGGTTTGATCTTGCTCGTGCCACGCGCAAGCTCGTTTTGGATTTTATCCGTACCCACACCGGCACCCGTCTTTTGCGCTTCCTGCACACCGGCTGCAGCGCCGTTGGCCGAGGCACGAGAGAAGGCACCAAGCTGCGCTACAGCATTCCTTTGGCGCTCCTGAAGACGATTGAAGGATACGCGAGCATTTTCATTTTTCAGCATCAAATGATTGAGCGCCCGGTAAAAATCAATCATGCCGCCTTCAAAAACTTTCCCCTGATAAGGCCCAAAACTACTGCTCGTCATTGTCGTTGCAATGAGATCAACGACCTCTTTTGGTGTATCGACCGTATCTTCTTTCCAGGGCATCAGGTTGTGCGCGCGCGTGAATGCATCATTACTGTCTTTCCATCGTCCGGCGTCATGGAAAGCCTTGGCAGCCTCGAGCGTCTGCTGCAAATCATTCGCGTTGTAGTTGGGCTTTTGATCTTTGGTCAGATAAAGCTGCGCGGCGCCCTCGAAATTCGACTCAGCACGCAGCTTCAGTAGCTGGTTTTTACTGTCATTCGACATGCCGGCGCAACCGGCCAAACTCAGAGAAATTAAAAGTAGCGTGCACCGAAAAAAAATTCTTGTTATTTTCATCGAAATGATTCCGTTGGTGTTTACTTAAACCTGATTTTTGGATGGCTTTTCCTGGAACCCGTCTCGTTCGTGCTGCCCGAAGACGCGATCGATTTGCCGCTCATGTTTTAAGAGGTGTTTTTTACTATTTATAAAATGTAGCACCAAATAGATTTTGCCGTCGAAGTTATCAAATAAGTAAATTTGTCGAGAGCGATCAGTCGTCGCCTGGTCTGGGCGTACCACTGCCCCTATCTGAAGCACAGCCGCCTAACAGTGTAAGATCAGTGCGACATCTGCCCGCCTAACAAAAACCTCGTGCACTTACCCGGTACTCCACCCAACCCTTCACCCCCATGCACCTGATCCTGCCTCTCGCATTCACGATCTCGCCGCTCCTTGCTTGGGTCTCGGGCTGGTTTGGGCTGACCGTCGTTATTGCAGCGGTCGTACTGCCCATTGCGGAATGGTGGGTAGGTCCCGGCACAAACGCCAATCGAAACCTGCGCTGGGGCCAGGGTTTTCCCCGACTGATTCTGGCGCTTGTCATCCTCATCAGCCTCGGGCTGGCCACGCAAGCGCCGACGCTGGATTGGTGGGGTCTGGTGTGGCTTGCGCTGTCGTGCGGTTATATCCTGGGTGGTATTGGCATCGTACTGGCCCACGAGCTGGGCCATCGGCGTGCGCTGCCCGATCGCGTGTTGGCGCGGCTGCTGCTGCTCTCGGTCGCTTATGGGCACTACGCCATCGAGCACAATCGCGGTCATCACCGGGCTGCTGCTACGTACAACGATCCTGCCACCGCGCGGCTGCACGAAGGACTATGGACTTTCCTGCCGCGTTATTTTTACGGTGTATTCACGGATGCTGTGCGCCTCTCTCGCGCACAGCCCGGCCGATGGAATGAGGCACTCGCGCTGCTCATGGCGACTTGCCTGCTGTATGCGCTGATGTTTGCGATGGGCGGCATCAAGACGTTGGTGTTTTGCGGGATACAGGCGGCATTCGCGCTGCTGCTGGTCGGCAGTATCGACTATGTAGAACATTGGGGATTGCAGCGCACCGAAATCAACGGCAAGCCCGAGCGCATGGGAATTGCTCACACTTGGGACTGCGCCAATCTCGTCGCCGATGCCATGCTGTTCAATCTGCCGCGCCATGCAGCGCATCACACCGAGCCTTCGCTGGCTTGCGACGAGCTCTACCGCTCTCCGGGCTCGCCTCAAATGCCAACCGGTTATGCAGGCATGTCGGTACTGGCGATGCTGCCGCCCCTCTACAAATGGGTCATGACACCACGCCTGAAGGCTTACGCTCTGTCACGGGCATAGCGATACTTGATGTGGTGACTGAGAGAAGCACTGATTGAATAAAATCGGAGAGGTTGTTGGCTACATTCATCGCGACAAACCCCTCGTTTTTCATGGTCCCGCGTCGCAGAGCCAAGCTGGCTCGCCACAAAACGTGGGTTCCTTAGGCGCTTCCCCAAATATTGAGTGATGAAACCATGACAGCGAGCATTTATCAGGAAGACCGGGTACTGCAACTGCCATTCCCAAACGGCGATCGCATCGTTCGCTTTTGGGAAGCAGCCCATCCCCGCGCCGTGATCGTCGCCATTCACGGCGGCATGTCGCACTCGGGTGATTATGCGACTGTGGGTGCGTATTTTCGCGAGCAGGGGGTAACGACAATCAGCTTTGATCTTACCGGTCATGGCAAGAAGTCGCGCATCGATATTCCGCATTTTGGTGTTTTTCTGGATGATGCAGAGCACATGCTGGCGTGGACGCGCGCCGAATATCCTAACCTGCCGATTTTTGTGATGGGGCATTCGATGGGTGCGCTGATCGCCACACACTTGGAAATCACGAGAAGGCTTGAATCTTTTGATATTCGCGGCGTCATACTGTCCTCGCCCTACTATGCAAATGCGATTCCGGTGCCGGCACTGGTGGTACATCTCTCAGGTTTGCTGGCCAAGCTGTTCCCCACGGCGAAGGTACCAATGACTTCACTCACCGAATGGCTCACGCATGATGAGGCCATTATCCAACGGCACCACGAGGATGAGCGTATGCACAGGCGCGGCACTGAGGCCAGCATGCGCTTTGGACGGAGTTTGCTTGATGCGCAGTCGGCGCTTGGTAGCGATTTAAGTCAATGGCGACATCCGGTGTTTGCTGTTGTCGCCGGTGACGACAAGCTGGCCGATGCAAATGTGAGCCGTCAAATGCTGGGTACCATTCCTGAGCAATATCGTACGCTGCATTATTTTCCGGAGAATTTTCATGAAAACTTCAATGAGACCAATCGGCATGAAATTTTCGCAGCACTATGGCAGTGGATGCAGAAACACTTAAACTGAAAATCAGATGCCCATCCTCACACCACAGCGCTATCGCGTATCAGATTGCATCAAGAATCGCGTACGTCATGCAACGCAAATCGTTGGCATGATTTTTCTGTTTACTCTGTTTACTGCCGGAGATGTAATGGCTATCGAAGAACCCGCCTATCAAGTACTTGTCTCCGACGCGCCATTCGAACACCGACGCTACTCAGGGTTTGTGGTTGCCGAGACGATACTCAGCGGTGATTTTGATTCTGCCAGCCAGACGGGTTTTCGTCGTATTGCTGCTTATATTTTTGGTGACAACACCGCAGATGCAGGCAAGAGTCGCAAGATTTCCATGACAGCGCCGGTGACGGTGTCACCCGCCGAATCAGGATGGAAACTACATTTCGTGATGCCCAGTCAGGAAAAACTGGACACGCTGCCCCGCCCCAACAATGCCCAAATCAATCTGCGCAAGGTGGGCGAACACGAGGTTGTAGCGATACGGTTCAGTGGCTGGACTACAGCGGCCTCCATACGAGAAAACACCGAAAAGCTGCAGCAATGGGCCAGCGCACGAAACTTGACGCTAGCGGGTGTGCCGCAGGTCGCTCGCTACAACGATCCGTTCACGCTGCCCTGGCGCCGGCGCAATGAAATTCTGATTGAGGTGTCAGGCAAATAACAACTTGATACCGAACCTGTTCATACCTATTTCTGAGGTAGCCGCGTCGACTGCCAAGAAACGAATTGCAGCCTGCCCTCGCGACGGATCCACAGGCTATGAAAACGTAGCTCGACGTTCAGCAGCTTGTCCTTGATCTGCACATCGAATTGACCAACACCAGTCATCACTGCGACACAGCCATACGTCCGCACCTGCACCTCCGAACGCTTCATCGCAAGATATCGCACACTGCCATCGCGCATTGAGGCAATGTAGGACTGTTTGGTATCAACGGCCGCCGAGCTGTGAATGTAGATCAGATCATCAGCGAGAAGACTTTCCAGCGCAGTGTAGTCCAGGGTGGTTTGTGCTGCGTAGCGAGCATCCTCGGCGGCCTGGACTTGCGCCTCAGTCACCGGATCGCAAGCAGCAGCGTGGGCGAATCCTGCAACCGCCTGGGCAAGACAAAAAAACGCGATGGCGATGTAATGGCGCATGATGGTCTCCCTCAGTAATCGTATTGGTATGCAGCGTACTTTATCCTGATCTCAAAGCCAGGACACAAAACCCCAGCCAACGGTAAATGCATCACCACAAAGTTACGGATTACGCGATACCACCTCAGGCTGATTCACCTGCAAGGTCACGGTCTTGGACTCGGTCTTGCCGCTCTGATCGGTCAGCGTGATCTTGATGCGGAACACGGCATTCGGTGGCACATCAGCCCCCATGCGCAGCCTGATGTCGCGAATCGCTTTGTCGTAATCCCCCACCGACCGTGCCCCATTGAGCGTGACCTTACCGCTGTTGTTGTCGACGTTGGCTGGTACTGCCTGACCACCACCGACTTCAATCGTTGTCATACCTGAGGCAAAACCATCAACAATCTCGAAAGAAGCGCTCGCAATCACGCGGTTGTTCGATGCAGCGGTATCGAGCGCCACTACCTTACCCACCGGGATCACATTGCGCGTGGCTTGCCACATGGGCGCTTCGCTGATTTTAATC
>JAIXXZ010000065.1 GCA_027490465.1 Oxalobacteraceae bacterium | reverse complement strand
GTGACGGCTAACGACCGTCCGCCGTGAGGCGCGGAATAGGGCCACAGAGACGAGTCTTTGGGACCAGCGATTGGCGAAAGCCACTCGTTGCCCAAAGGGTGAAACGCGGTAACCTCCACCTGGAGCAATCTCAAATAGGCACGCGTTGATGCTGCTCGCTGAGCGTGCGGGTAGAGAGCTTGAGCCCCCGAGTAATTTGGGGCCTAGAGGAATGACTGTCGTCCCTGCCGGGCTTGCCCGACAGGGAAACAGAATCCGGCCTATCGGTCTGCTTCACTTCACTGATTCGAGGCTGGATGCATGAAGGGCGATATTGCTTCGTAAACCCTCTTGGCGTCTTCAAGCGAGAGATTTTCTATCGCCGCTTCAAATAGCATCTGGTTGATTTCGACTGGCAGGATCGGCAGGGCTCTCGGCTCATGCTGCTGCAGCTCTTGCATGATGGACATTCCCATAGCAGCTTGTATGTTCTTGATCCGTAGCCGGTTGTGGGTCGTGATATCTTGAATTCTGAGAATAGCCTTATCGAGATCGCCAAACTCACCCCTTAGCATCTTGTGCTGATCAGCCATGGGATGAAGAGTGAGGCTGAAGCTCAACAGATTTTTGTTTTGGCTCAGGTTATTGGCAATCTGATGCACGGTTTGTATAAACGCAGCTCTTTTCCCAATGTCGATTGCCCGCATTTTTAAGTTCAGATGCTTGATATGCGCAATGTCTGCGAGTACATCGCTAACCAGCTGAATGTTCAAAATATTTTCGATAGTCAATGATTTGATCGAAGGACACTTCGCTATTGCTTTCAATAATTGGTTGTCCGTACCATTTTGTGAACCAGGCAGCTCGATGACAATCTCCCGTAACCCTTTGTTCGCCTCGAACATGTTTTCAAGATCCTTGCTGGTATTGGTCTCCGTAACATGAGCTAAGGCGGTTGTGATCTGAGTTGAGTAGGATGTGGCGTCTTGTATCGCATCCATTATCAGAGATGTCAGATGCGTGTTCGCAGCAAGTCCGACCGTCAGGGATGCGATATTGGCGGGTGATAAGGTGCATCGAAAGTGGAGGGTTTTTATCTGTGAATTCGTCAGAAGCAATTCTGCGATGGGTTCGCCGATCGATCGCAATTCCCCCATGTGTTCACTGATCAATCGCAATCCCTCGAAAGGTATTCTTGCCGTTCTAAAATCTAGCCATTCCAATGTGGGATGATCTTGCATACGCTTGAGAATTTCGCTCATCGAACCCAACTCAAGTTGGCAGTCTTTTATTGATATCGAGCGTAATTGCTTGTTATTGCTAACCGAAGATTGCAGTGCCGTTGTGTTCTGCGTCAGATTGGTCTGATTGAAATGTATTTCTTCAATGATTGGGCTGCGGGCGACACCTTGCAAAATGGCGTCAATGAATTCCCTTCCATCGATCTGTTTAAAAGACAGAGACCTGAGCGATTGGTGTTTTGCCACGCAAAGTGTTAAACGGTCAGGATTATTGATAATCACGGATGCTGCATGATTGCCTCGTGGTACTGAAAAATGAATCTTTTCAAGAAGTTGTGATGCCAGCAGTGCGTCGAAAATGAATTGATCAATATGCTGCGGCTTCATACAAGGTTCGGTGCTGACCCATTGGAAAGATTTGATAGGAGCTTGTTGTTCATGAAGACATGAAAATACGTTATTCAGCACACGCTGCTCAGGCATCTGCCCTTGGAAATAAACCTCCACATCAAGAACAGACAGGCTCGTACGAATTGCATCAAAGGCGCCTTTCAACTCTTGCGGGTCACAGGTAACGATGATGATTTTGCTCACCTTTGTTGGCTGGCGCAGCGTGTCGGCAAGTTCGCTCAGATCGGCTGGTGTGGCGAGTTTGACAGTCAGCTGAGTTTGTTCAGCCACCTGGTTCCGCGTGTAACGTCCAGGCGAACTTGGTAGTGATGCTGACGACGAATTGCCACTCGGAGGCCGGTTGGCAACCCGCATGTCTTGGGATGCCGGCACCGGTGTGGCGGGCAGGTCACGTGGTCCGGGAGGGTTGGCTTGGTTTGACGAAAATGTGAAGAACGCCGGGTGCGGTTGAGGCCAGATAGCGACCGGAGACCGCTGTGTCGTTGCCATGGTCGGCGGCAATGGCGCGGGTGGCGGCGGTGGTTGAATGGCCGGTGGGTTGAGGATCGGTATCGCGGGTGGGTGTAACTGCCGAGGGGCTGGCGGCAGGCCAGCATCTGATGCACTTCGTTTCATGGGTGGATTCCTTTGTTCGCGCAGGGGTTGTCGGCTATTCGTTTTCGGAAAGATGTCAATCTTCAATGCGCTCGTTGGTGCCGATTGTTTCGCGCCGGTTCCCTCACGCCGTCCGAACCATGTCGCATCTGAACAAGAAGCCGCGCTCGCATAAACACATGTGTATTACTCAGGTTCTACTTTCACTTGTGCATCTAAGTCCTTCATTTATCAAGGCTATTCTTCTTCAGACCAATCTCAAGTAGTTGCGCTAAGTCCTTGACTTTATTGAAAAAAATCTCACTTTCAGTACGGGATATTCCTTGACCGACAATTCGCGATCCTCTAAAGTGGGCGCCAGTGTGAAAAAGTGTCTTTTTGTGGGGAAAAAAGTTTCTCTTTTTCCAGCAAAGAGGCATCACGGGTGTTCGGAATTTTTTGGCGATCGGGGAGGCAGGCGAGGTGTATCAGGGAGCGTCCGCATTGAGCATGGATGCAAAGGGACGGATGTCGATTCCGGCCCGGCATCGTGACGCGCTCGCGCTGCAGAGCGAAGGCCGCGTCACGCTGACCAAACACCCGCATGGTTGTCTTTTGTTATTCCCCCGTCCCGTCTGGGAAATCCACCGTGAGCAGATTGCTGCCTGGCCGATGTCGGCACGGGCGTGGCAGCGCATTTTTCTGGGTAATGCCAGCGATGTCGAGATGGACAGCGCGGGCCGCATTCTGATTTCGCCCGAGTTGCGCGCAGCCGTGGGTATGACGCGCGAGGTGATGTTGCTGGGCATGGGCAGTCATTTTGAAGTCTGGGACGCCGCGAAGCTCGATGAGAGCGAATCCCAGGCGATTGCCGCCGGCATGCCCGACGTGTTGAACAACTTTTCTTTCTGACGGCACCCCATGAATGACGTCACGGTGCCCGAGTACACGCACCGCACGGTGCTGCTGGATGAGGCGATCGACGCGCTCGAGATTCGAGATGCGCGTCGCGACGGGATTTTCGTTGACGGCACTTTTGGCCGTGGCGGGCACAGTAAAAAAATATTGGGACATTTGTCGACGCAGGGGCGCCTGATCGCCTTCGACAAGGACACACAGGCCGTTGCCGTTGCAGAGCAACTGGCTGCTGAAGATCAGCGCTTTTCCATCGTGCATGACAGCTTTGCGACGATGGAGGGAGCCCTGTCTTCGCAAGGTATGTCACGGGTCGATGGCGTACTGATGGATCTGGGTTTGTCGTCACCGCAGGTCGATCAGTCAGAGCGCGGATTCAGCTTTCGCGCTGATGGTCCACTGGATATGCGTATGGATACCACGCGCGGCATGCCGGCGTCGGCGTGGCTGGCAACAGAAACACAGGACAACCTGGAGAAAGTGATTCGCGACTATGGGGAAGAACGGTTTGCTTTTCAGATTGCAAAGGCGATTGTTGCTCGCCGGGCAGTCGAGCCCATCACCAGCACAGGACAACTTGCCGCGCTCGTGGCTGGCGCCGTCAAGACCCGCGAAAAAGGCAAAGACCCGGCCACCCGGACTTTTCAGGCTGTACGGATTTTC
>JAIXXZ010000063.1 GCA_027490465.1 Oxalobacteraceae bacterium | reverse complement strand
CGTAGACTTCCCCGTCAAGTAGACAATTTAAAAGTAGAGATTTCCGCATTGACCACCCTCGGCAGATACGCCAGCGGCGTCTTCTTTCCAAGGGACTCATGAGAGCGCACCGTGTTGTATTCGATGCGCCAACCTTCCAGAATCTGCTGCGCCTGAGCCAATGAATCAAATAGCCAGGCATTCAGGACTTCCTGTCGAACGCTGCGGTTAAACCGCTCAACAAAGGCATTTTGGTTCGGCTTGCCCGGCTGGATATAGCGCAGTTCAATCCCGTGCCGCTCAGCCCAGCTAACGAACTTCGCCGAGGTCATCTCCGGGCCGTTATCCATTCGAATCGCCTTAGGCTTGCCATAAAACTCAATCAACTCCTCCATCACCTGCAACAATCGCGATGAGGGAATTGAACTACCGCACTCAATTCGCAGTGCTTCCCGATTGCCTTCATCGATCACATTCAATAGCCGAAACTTCCGGCCGTCGTACAGCGTGTCGTGCATGAAGTCCAATGCCCACATCTGGTTAACACTATCAGGTGCCACTAGCGGTTGACGCTCGCGCGTGATGACCCGCTTCTTTGTTCTGCGCGGCAGGTTCAGTTTCATGCTGCAATACACCCGATGCACACGTTTGTGATTCCAGGCATGACCTTGATCGCGTAGCCGCTGGAAGCACTTCCAGAAGCCCCAGCGACCATGCCGCTCGACCGTGTCATTTAACGCAGTCACCACCGGCGCATCGCGCTCGATAACGTCCGTTGGCTCTCGATATAGCGCCGCCCGCGACAGGCCCGCAATACGACAGGCCTTGGCTTTCGACAGTCGATGTTCTTGCACCATCATCTCGACTGCCGATCGCTTCGCCGACGGCGCTAGAGCTTTCGGGAGAGAACGTCCTTGATCGCCGTATTCTCCAAGGCCAGCTCGGCATACATTCGCTTGAGCTTGGCATTCTCAGCCTCTAGCTCCTTGACCCGCTTTAGCTCCGGGAGGGACATGCCGGCGTATTTGCTCTTCCACTGGTAGTACGTCGGTGAACTGATCCCGTGTTTGCGGCAGACCTCCGCCACAGGAATACCGGAGCCACCCTCCGTCAGGATTGCCAAAATCTGACTCTCCGTAAATCGTGATTTCTTCACTGCTTGACCTCCCTAATAGCCGGAAGTCTCTATTTATACCTTGTCTCAAGTTTGGGGAAGTCTACGGTGACGTGCTGGTGCTGAAGATTTTTAATATCGCTGGGTCTGATAAAACTGTTGACCATAAAGCGTATAAGCCAAGCTAGCTCAGCAGTAATCACCAAGTTGGCTGCTTGCCGTATGCGACCACGTTTGAGCTGAGCAACCGTACCTAAATCAGCTGTATGCCCAATTAGGCTGCGGGCTGTACTAACTAATCTGCGGTACTCGCTAACATCAAAGTGTCCGCGTGGTTTGGCAGTGACTTTGATTGTGGGGAACTTGGGCAAGGCAGCAATTAAGTTCACGCCGTGTGCGTAGTTAAACACACGACGCACTGCGACCAAGTGCTGCTGAATGGTGTCGGCGGTGAGCTTGCGATTGCTAAGCTCACTGACAAAATCACAAATCTGCGAATAGGTGATTTGCCGAAGTGGCAGATTGCCGAAGAACGGCAGGATGCTTTTGTGTAGTCGATTACGAAATATCTGTACGCCTTCTCGCGTTATCTCCCCTCGCTCCGCGCGAGCTAGTTGCTGGGCTAGAGTGGCTTGGACAACGTCAGCAAACTTAACTGCGTCGTCCTGCTTGGTCACTGTCTCGCCATAAAGCTCTGCTGTTTTAATGTGAAAGAACTGCTTGGCAAGACTGATGGCACTTTGTTTATTGGTGGTGCGTAGGCTTTGTGTGTAGGTCTTACCTTTGAAGTAGCAGCGTACCTGCCAGTAGCGTGAAGCGTTAGTACGAAAGATGCGCAGCTTGCTGGGATAGTTGACGATGGGTGTGATGCTGGTAGCAATAGGAAGACTGCGGTGTCGTGTGGCAGCAAAGTCAGTGTCGTTAGCTGCTGTGTACCACCACGCTGTACTCATACCGCTAGCTTATTTTCAACACGCAAGCAGAGCAAGCAGCGCGAAAAAAGTAGCTAACTTGGTCGCGTTAAGTTGAGCTGGCAGCTGATAGCGCCATAACCCTGCCACAGTAATACTAGTGTGTTGCTACATCGCCAGCATAAAAAATATTGACGCTGACACCGCAAACTTGCCATTACATTGCTGGCACCAGTAGCACACTGAAAAGTTAGCTACAAAAGCATTCAAGCAAGTGGACTGCGAGTGGAAGGCTTGTAGGCAAGGCTTGTGGCAGCCAAGCGGAACCGTTTACAAGCAAAGCTACGGGTGACAGCAGGATAAGGGATGGTCGGGGTGAGAGGATTCGAACCTCCGGTCTCTACGTCCCGAACTTAGCACTTTACCAGGCTAAGCTACACCCCGATCAGTGATTGACACGTCTATTTCGGTAGGCCACTCGCTGCGCTGGGGTACCCGCCTAGTGCACGCACACTGGCTGGTATGTAAATTCCTTTTCGCGGGGGCGGGGCAAGCTGCACGTATTCCCTGCCACAAGCCTGCCATTGGGCTAACCAGATACGGATCTTTATTTCACTGGAGCGAAATATTTTACCGGCGAGGTAATGGCCTTTCAAGAGCGCGTACTTTGTTTGCTGCGCGAGACATGGTCGCCGACCAGGCGGTTGGTGATATTTCTTTTTGAGTAATTGATGATGCGCCGAATACCTCTACGTTTCATCGCAATCCAGCACGAATGCGCGCTGTCGGGCGCACACCGGTATTGTTTGCGGGCGCACAGAAAGCTGCACTAACTCCATGCTGTCCTTGTGCTGCCAACTTAACTAAACATGTTGTTGATCGGCACTCCTACAACAATTCAATTGGCGTGGACTCCAAAAGGTATTTTCAATAATGGAATCAATTATAAATTCCAAGTCTTTTAAAGTTATACTCCGCGACTCATGGCGCGTTGTGCAATTCGATTTATTGATTCGAACATAAAGTCAGGGTGTCGCCACAACCCAAACTCGCAATATCTGACAGATAGCGGACCTCTTGGTTTCGCGGGTACATTGAATTTTTTGTGCCAGACCTCGCCGCTGAGGCAGTATTCTTTACAGTCAAATGCAATTCGATACGAATAATTCCGATCACAAAGGAGAAGTTTGATGGGTGGGGTAATTAAATTAGTTCAGTTTATTGTCTTTTGGAGCGTGCTCGCAATCGTAACTCGAGGTTATGGCCTGATTCTTTTTCCGCTTTACTACGTTCTGGTCTTTATGCGAGGTGAGGCGCGCGCTCAGAAGGCGCACGTAAAATTGCAGAGTACGCTGATGAAAGATGAGGTCGTTATTGCTTCAGGACTGCAGCAGCGTTTGTTTGCTTTATTTAGCCGCCGTATGCTGGTGGCGATTACCAGCAGCCGATTGATTGAGATTCGTCGCTCACTGCTTGGCGGTTTTGACATGAAAGACTACCAGTGGAAAGACTTGCGTGATGCAAATATTTCAGAAAACATTATCCCGAACATTTTTGGTGCGAAGTTGGATCTGAACGTCCGCTCCGGTACCGGAGATATCGCGATCGATGGCTTACCCAGCCCCGTTGCATCCACTATTTACTCTCACGCTCAGGCTCAGGAGCAGGAGTGGGAAGAGAAAAATCGCATTCGTGACCTCGAGGAAAAGCGTGCGATGAGTGGTGCTTCCGTGGTGAACGTGGGTGGTCAGGGCGTGCCAAAATCAGACGAGGGAGATCTGTTTGCCAGCCTTGAAAAAGCGAAAAAACTTTTCGATACCGGCGTAATCAGTGATGCCGAGTATCAGGAGCTGAAAGCAAAAATCATCAGCAGGGCGGGTTGATTTTGATCCGGCGCTGATTCAGTAATTGCGCTCAACTGCAAAACTAGCCAGCGCAATCAGCGCCTCTTTGTAGGGCCCCTGTGGCAAGTCGCGTATCGAATCTTTGGCGCGCTGAGCAGCAATCTGGGCTTGCTGGCGTGTGTATTCCAGCGCGCCGGAGCTGGTAATGGCCGATAGTATTTCGTCAAAGTGCGCTTCATCACCTTGCGAAATGCATTGCCGCACGAGTTCGCGTTGCTGTTCGCTACCATGCTGCATCAAATAGATCAGGGGTAGCGTTGGCTTGCCTTCGCGCAGATCATCACCGACATTTTTGCCGATATCGTTTTGATTGCCAGAGTAATCGAGCACGTCATCAATGAGTTGAAACGCAGTGCCCAGCGAGCGACCATACTCGGCAGACGCCGCGATCTGGTCTTCCGTTGCGCCGGCGAGCAGGCTGCCCAGCTCGGTGGCCGCTTCGAACAGCTTGGCCGTCTTGGAGCGTATGACTTGCAGATAGCGCGCTTCGGTTACGTCAGGATCATGCATGTTCATCAGCTGCAAGACTTCGCCTTCGGCGATGACGTTGGTTGCGTCCGCCAGAATCTGCATGACTCGCATGTTCTGCACCGAGACCATCATCTGGAATGCGCGCGAGTAAACAAAGTCGCCCACCAGCACCGAGGCAGCGTTACCAAATAGGGCATTGGCGGTCTGCCGTCCGCGCCTGAGATCGGATTCATCGACCACGTCATCATGCAGCAAGGTGGCGGTGTGAATGAATTCGATGACGGCGGCCAGTTTGAAATGGGCGTCACCCCGGTAGCCCCAGGCATTGGCCATCAGGAGCACCAGCGCCGGCCTGATCCGTTTGCCACCGGCGCTGATGATGTAGTCGGCGATCTGGCTGACCAGGGGTACGTCGGAATGCAGCTGGTCGCGGATGGCGGCGTCGACCGCCTGCATGTCCGCCGCAATGACGCTTAAGGGCTGATTCTGGGGCGCGGTTTGGGGGGCGGACACGATAAATGGACAGGTAATCGGTGAAAGTGCCGGATTATACGCCGGCGCCTCGGTATCCAAGTGCGGGCCGCTGCTCGGCTGCCACGGGCCGAGCCCACCAAAATGGGTCGCAATTGCACTTTGACCAGCATGCTAAGTCCATGTATAATTTGGGGTTTTCCCGAATTGGCAACGGCTTTCCGTCAGGCCGGGCAAGAAAGGGCGCCGGCACAGGCGTCGCAGCGGTATCCCTATAGATTAATCAATGAGGTTCCCATGTACGCGGTCATAAAAACCGGTGGCAAACAATACAAGGTTGCTGCTGGTGAAAAACTTAAAGTAGAACAGATACCGGCAGACATAGGCTCCGAAATCACGCTGGACCAGGTGCTCGCAGTGGGCGCCGGCGAAACCATCAAATTTGGTTCGCCACTGGTTCAGGGTGCCAAGGTGCTGGCTACGGTAGTGGCGCAAGGTCGTCACGACAAGGTGAAGATTTTCAAGATGCGTCGACGCAAGCATTATCAGAAGCGTCAGGGGCATCGTCAGAACTACACCGAATTGCAGATTGTCTCGATCAACGGCTAAGCCGCTGATCTGACTCAACCCGTCATCAGGAGCACCAAATGGCACACAAAAAAGGCGGCGGTACCACCCGTAACGGCCGCGATTCAGAATCGAAACGACTGGGCGTAAAGGTTTACGGCGGCCAGGTCATCAATGCCGGCGGCATCATCGTTCGTCAGCGTGGCACCAAGCTTCATGCGGGCGAGAACGTCGGTATGGGCAAAGATCACACCCTGTTTGCACTCGTAGACGGTAAAGTCCAGTTTGCGATCAAAGGTGCACAAAAGCGTCACATGGTGATGGTCGTTCCGGCCTGACCGACGCGAACATCCTGCGAAAAGGCTCTGCCGCAGGTAGGGCCTTTTTACTTTATAGCGGCAGAAACTCATGAAGTTCATTGACGAAGCAAAAAT
>JAIXXZ010000028.1 GCA_027490465.1 Oxalobacteraceae bacterium | reverse complement strand
GATTCAAAATACGCATCCGTAATCGACAAACCCGGAATCTGAAACAGCAAAGGCAGGCTTGCAAAGGCCGGTGCCACCGCCCAGGTCAGCGCAGCCAGCAAAAAACCATCACGCACCTGTAGCTCCGGATCGCCCACTCGCTTGCGCGTCATGCGCCAGAAGATGTAGCCAAACATCAGCGTCAAACCGATTGCTTTGAAGAAGCTGTCGCTCGCGCCATCATCGGTGCCGAGTGATACCAGCCAGGGGATCACCAGCACGCCGGCGATCACCACGATCACAAACGAGAGCGCGTGCAAAACTGCATTCAGACGGACCATGTACATAAGTGGCCCTTAGAGGAACAAGCCGCTGACCTGCAGCAGACGCTCGACACGTGGAATGATTTTTTTGTCGTTCACGAAAATGACCAAATGATCCTCGGCCATGATGATCTCATCGTGGTGCGCCATGATCACTTTGTCATCGCGCACGATCGCACCCAAAAATGCGCCGACCGGCCAGTTGATTTCATCCACCTTGCGACCCACCACCTGACTCGTCACGCGGTCACCATGCACAATCACTTCCAGTGCTTCGGATGCACCACGACGCAAGCTGTGCACCTGATCCACGTCGGCCCGTCGCACCTGCGACAAGATGGTGCCAATCGTCGCATCCGCCAGACCAATCACGATATCGATCTTGCTGTCTTCCAGCAGATCGACATAGGCACTCTGATGAATCAGCGTTACCACCCGGCGCGCTCCCATGCGCTTGGCCAGCAGGGCGGCGATGATATTGCGTTCATCATTGGCGGTGGCTGCGACAAAAAGATCGATCTGATCGATACCCTCTTCAGACAGCAGCTCTGAATCACTTTCGCTCGCATTGAAGACCAGGGTTTTTTCCAAACGCGAGGTAATGTATTTCGCGCGCTCGCGATCAGGCTCGATCAGTTTGACGCTGAATTTTTTCTCCAGTGCCATCGCCAGTCGCAGACCAATATCGGAGCCACCCGCAATCATCACCCGCTCGACCGGACGGTCCATTTTGCGTAGCTCTTCCATCACCTTGCGCATGTCGCCAGTTTCGGAGAGAAAGAAAACTTCATCACCCGTACGCACGATCGTTTGTCCATCCGGACGAATCGCACTGCTCTCGCGAAAAATCGCCACAATGCGCGCATCAATATTGGGTAAATGGCGTGGCAAATCTGAAATAGGATGACCCACCAGCAGACCATCTTCGCGCGCACGAATTGCCACCAGCATCACGCGGCCATGCGCAAACTCCACCACCTGCAGCGCTTCCGGGAAAGCCACCAGCTTGAGCAAATAATCGGTCAGCACCTGTTCAGGACAAATCACATGACTGATATCGAACAGCGTGCCATCCGAGAGCTGCTCATTTTCCAGATACTCGATGGCTTTGATCCGCGCGATGCGATTGGGTACATTGAAGAGCACATGCGCGATACGGCAGGCCAGCATGTTGACCTCATCGACTTCGGTGACTGCGATCAGCAGCTCGCAGTCCTGCACCCCCGCCTCAATCAATACCGAGGGATGCCCTGCATTTCCTTGCAGCGTGCGCAGATCATATCGATCCGCCAGCTCTTTCAGTTTTTTCGCATCGAGATCGATGATGGTGATGTCGTTGTCTTCGGAGACGAGACTAGAGGCGACAGAAGACCCGACCTGACCGGCGCCCAAGATAATGACTTTTCTCATTGTTCTAATTTAATGAAGCACTGATTGAACGACACCAACCACTTTTTTGAAACCAGTAAGCGCTGATTCGATAACACCGGTGGCCCTCGGCGCCAAGAAATACGATCGAGCCCTCGCTTTCCAGGTCCCTGCGGTGAACAGGAGCGCTGGCTCGCCGAAAAACCGGGATGAATTCAGCTTCCCGCCCAAAAATCTGGAGCCTGATTATAGGTGCGGCGCGAAATCCGGATTAAAAAATTTTTACCTCAGGAAACATTTCTGCTACCACACAAAATCAGACTGCAATTATCAAAAATATATTTATTTGCCGATTTTGCAAAAACCTCAACAAATAAATTTCCACTTTCACAACGGAAACATCGGCAATCCGACCTTTTCCGAACAATTCCGAAAACCTTCGAAAATTCATGGGTTTAAGGACTGCAAGAAATCTGTAAGAAACCAGAAAGATTGTGATTAATTTCGATTTATCGATTGTCAATCCGCCATCGCATCAAGTATTCTTGCCCGGCAGTAACATTCATTGTTTAAGGGGGGAGCATGGCTAAGAACATACGCTTCGGTGATTACGTGCAGGCTGTGACGGTCGATTCCGACTCAATCAGCTACTCGAAATTGATTCCGAAGCCAAAACTGGATAAAAACGGGAATGAAATCCCGATGAAGCCAGAAAAACTGAAGTTGGCTGGTACCGATATCTACAATCTGCTGCAGCCGTATCTGAGCGTTCGGATCATGGAGCAGATTTCCGCCGTATTTCCACTGGCGGCTTATCTGATTCTTTTCCAGATCATTGTGCTCCAGCGCTCGATCATGGGTGCAACCGAAATCACGGCTGGTCTGATCGCCGTTATCGTTGGCCTGATGATATTCATGGAAGGTCTGAAGCTTGGTCTCATGCCCTTTGGTGACATTATCGGCAACACGCTGCCCAAGAAACTACCCTTGGTCGGCGTTTTGGCAGTAGCTGGCCTTCTGGGTATTGGTGTTACCTACGCTGAACCTGCGATCGGCACACTGAAGCTCGCCGGCTCGTTGGTCGATCCTGAGAAGGCACCTGCGCTCTACTACCTACTGATGGTGCAGACAGAACCGACCGTGCTGCTGGTAGGTATCGGCGTG